>DATDMU010000116.1:0-2256 GCA_036518615.1 Myxococcales bacterium | reverse complement strand
TGCTGCGGGCTCTTGAAGTAGAAGCTGAGCCACTCCTGGATGCCCTTCATTCCCGCCCGCGCCGCGAAGTCGCCGAACAGCGCCAGGTCGAGCACGATGGGCGCCGCGAGGATGGAGTCGCGGCAGAGGAAGTTCACCTTGATCTGCATCGGGTAGCCCATCCACCCGACGATGTCGATGTTGTCCCAGCCTTCCTTGTTGTCGCCGCGCGGCTTGTAATAGTGGATCGACACCTTGTGCTGCAGGTCCTTGTAGAGCTCGGGATAGCGGTCGGGCTCGAGGATCTGCTCCAGCACGGAGAGCTTGGAGACCTCCTTGGTCTTGAAGTTCGCCGGATCGTCCAGCACCTCGCCGTCGCGGTTGCCGAGGATGTTGGTGGAGAACCACCCCTCCATGCCCAGCATGCGCGCCTTCAGCCCCGGCGCGATGATGGTCTTCATCAGCGTCTGCCCGGTCTTGAAGTCCTTGCCGCCGATGGCCACGCCCTTCTTCTCGGCCAGCTCGATCAGCGCGGGAAAGTCGCAGGAGAGGTTGGGGGCGCCGTTGAGGTAGGGGACGCCGCTCATGATCGCGGCATAGGCGTAGATCTGCGAGGGGAAGATGTTGGGATGGTCGGCGTCGAGCGCCTTCTCGAAGGCGGCGATGCTCTGGTGCTCCGGACCGGCCTGCTGGTACGCCTCGGTGGACGCGCACCAGACCATCACCGCCCGGGCGCACTTGTTCTTGTCCATGAAGCCGCGGATGTCCTGCATGAGCTGCGCGGCCAGCTCGCGCTTGTGGCCCTTCTTGACGTTGGTGCCTTCCAGCCGCTTGACCACGTTCTTGTCGAACACCGCGGGCATGGGCTTGATCTGCGAGAGCGCGGGCTTCAGCCGCGCCAGATGCTCGGGCGAGAGCACCTTGGCCTTCGCGGCGGCGGTGTAGGCATCGTCGGGAATGGGGTCCCAGCCGCCGAAGACGAGCTGGTCCAGCTTCGCCAGCGGCACGAAATCCTTGATCATCGCCCAGCGCTTCTCGCTGCGCTTGCCCAGGCGGATGTGGGCCATCTGCGTGAGCGAACCGATGGGCTTGCCCAGCCCTGCCTTCACCGCCTCCACGCCGGCGATGAACGTGGTGGCCACGGCGCCCATGCCGGGCAACAGGACCGCGAGCTTGCCCTCGGCGGGGGCGACCTTCGACTTGAACTGATCCATCCGCTGGCTCCGATGCTTCCCCGTTGGTTTGGCGCGACGCGGCGGCACCATAAGTGCGCGCAGCAGGGGTGTAAAGGCTTTTCCACAGGACTGGTGCATCCTGCCTGCGGCCACGGCATGATGCGCCCATGGCGAAGAAAAGGCTGCTGCCGATCGAGGTGGGCTACCAGGCTTTTGCGAAGGGCGCCGAAGAGGAGTTCGGCGCCGTCCGCCAGGTTCGCGCGCAGGACCTGATCGTCTACATCGAGGACGCGGGCGATACGGCCATTCCCATGTCCGCCGTGCTCGACGTGGTGGAAGGCAAGGTGATCGTCGACGTCCAGCGCCTGCCGGAGGGCGTGCAGCAGTCCATCGCCAAGGCGCACCGCGACGAGGACTATCCGTAGGCTCAGCGCAGCGCCTGCGCGATCGCCTTGCCCATCTCCCCGGTGCTGGCCTTGCCGCCCATGTCCCGCGTCCTGGGGCCTTCGCGCACCACCGTCTCGATCGCCCGCACCACCGCGTCGGCGGCGTCCTTGTGGCCCAGGTGCTCCAGCATCATCGCTCCCGACCAGATCTGCCCCACCGGATTGGCGATGCCCTGGCCGGCGATGTCCGGCGCGGAGCCGTGCACCGGCTCGAACATGGATGGGTAGTTGCGCTCGGGATTGAGGTTCGCCGACGGCGCGATGCCGATGGTGCCGGTCGCGCCCGGGCCCAGGTCGGAGAGGATGTCGCCGAAGAGGTTCGAGCCCACCACCACGTCGAACCGGTCGGGCCGCTGCACGAAGTGCGCGCAGAGGATGTCGATGTGGAACTGGTCCACGCGCACGTCGGGGTATTGCTTCGCCATGGCCCGCACGCGCTCGTCCCAGTAGGGCATGGTGATGGAGATCCCGTTCGACTTGGTGGCCGAGGTGAGGTGCTTCTTCGGCCGCGAGCGGGCCAGCTCGAAGGCGTAGCGGAGGATGCGGTCGACGCCGCGGCGGGTGAAGACCGTCTCCTGGATCACCGTCTCGTTCTCGGTGCCCTCGAAGATGCGGCCGCCGATGGACGAGTACTCGCCCTCGGTGTTCTCGCGGAT
>DATDMU010000115.1:0-5776 GCA_036518615.1 Myxococcales bacterium | reverse complement strand
ACCTACCTGTGCATCGAAGGACCGCAGTTCTCCACCCGCGCCGAGAGCGAGCTGTACAGGGGCTGGAAGGTGGACGTCATCGGCATGACCGCGCTGCCGGAGGCAAGGCTCGCCCGCGAGGCGGAGCTCTGCTACGTGACCCTGGCGCTCGCCACCGACTACGACTGCTGGCATGCGGTGCACGAGACGGTCAGCGTGGAGCAGGTGGTCGAGACCATGCGTCGCAACGTCGAGGTGGCGCGCGAGGTCGTGCTGCGCGCGGCGCTCTCCATGGGCCGGATCGCGGAGCGCAAGTGCGGCTGCGGGCGCGCGCTGGAGGGCGCCGTGATCACCGACCCGCGGCAGATTCCGCCTTCGGCGCGCGAGCGGGTCGCGCTCCTTCTCGGAGACAGGTTCAAGGCATGAGCCTCCTCGTGGTTGGAAGCGTCGCGCTCGATTCGGTCGAGACGCCCTTCGGCACCCGCCAGGACGTGCTCGGCGGCAGCGCCACCTACTTCGCCGCGGCCGCAAGCCTCCTCACCCGGGTATCGGTGATCGGCGTGGTGGGAGAAGACTTCCCCGCCGCGCAGCTCCAGTTCCTCCGCGGCCGCGGCGTGGAGCTGGACGGCCTCTCCACCGTGCGGGGGAAGACCTTCCGCTGGAAGGGGCGGTACGGATTCGACCTCAACGCCGCCGAGACGCTGGACACGCAGCTCAACGTGTTCGAGCACTTCGCGCCGGAGCTGGGCCCGCAGGCGCGCAAGGCGGAGCGCATCTTCCTCGGCAACATCGATCCGGTGCTGCAGCTTCGCGTGCTCGAGCAGGCCGAGCGCCCGCGGCTGGTCTGCGCGGACACCATGAACTACTGGATCTCCTCGAAGCGGACGCAGCTCCTCGAGCTTCTGCCCCGCGTGGACGTCCTGATGATCAACGACGCCGAGGTGCGCCAGCTCGCCGGGGAGAGCAACGTGCTCAAGGCCGCTCACGCGGCGCAGCGGATGGGCGCGAAGGCGGTGGTGGTCAAGCGCGGCGAGTACGGCGCCCTCTTGGTGGCAGGCGGCCACAGCTTCTACTCCCCTGCGTTCCCGCTCGCGGACGTGGTCGATCCCACCGGCGCCGGCGACACCTTCGCCGGCGGCTTCCTCGGCCTGCTCGACCGGCTGGACTCGAACGAGCCGGCCGTCCTGCGGCAGGCCACGGTGATGGGATCCACCATCGCCTCCTTCACGGTGGAGCAATTCAGCCTCGACCGGCTGCGCGACCTCGACCTCGCGCAGGTGCGGCACAGGTTCGACTCCTTCCGCCAGCTCGTCCACTTCGACGCGCTGCCCGACCACGTGGCGTGAGCCTCGACGCGGACCTGATGTCGCTGCTGCTCGATGCGGTGGAGCGGCTGCCCGCCGTGGAGAAGAAGCGCATGTTCGGCTTCTCGGCGCTCTGGGCGGAGGGCCGCATCTTCGCGCTGGTGTGGCAGGGCCGCATCTCGCTGCGGCTGCCGGATCCCGCCGCGGCGGCGGAGCTGTCGGCGCTGCCCGGGGCGAAGGCCCTGACCATCGTGGAGGGGAAGGTGGGTCCGGCGGGGCAGCGATGGATCGACGTGCCCGAGGCATTCCACGACGACCCCCACGAGCTGCGCCGCTGGGCGCGGCGGGCGTACGAACTGGCCCTGAAGGAGCCGCTTCCCCAGGCACGAAAACGCCGCTCCGGGCGCGCTTGAAGTCGGCGCCCTTGCGGTGTACTGAGGGGCGGCGCCGATGCGGACCGCCATCCTGACGGACATCCATGCGAACCTGGAGGCCCTGACGGCGTGCTTTTCCGCAGCGGACGCCCAGCGCGTCGACCGCTTCGTCTGCCTGGGAGACATCGTCGGTTACGGCGCCGACCCCAACGCGGCCTGCGACATGGTCCGCGCCCGCTGCCAGTTCTCCATCCTCGGCAACCACGACGCGGCGGTGGCCGGCCGCATGGACTACAGCTACTACTACGCGGCGGCGCGCGAGGTCCTCGACTGGACGGCGCTGCACCTGAGCGCCGACAACATGCAGTGGCTGCGCGCGCTGCCCTACCAGCGCGTCGAAGGAGAGATCACCTGGGGCCACGCCTCGCCCCGCGATCCGCAGGCCTTCGAGTACGTCTTCGCGCTGGAGCAGGCGGAGGATCTGGCGGAGCGCGCCCCGGCGCTGTCGCCTTTGACCTTCATCGGCCACTCGCACCTGCAGCGCGCGTTCCAGCTGGGCAGTCCGGTGAAGGACGTCTGGTCGGAGCGCGTGCGGGTGGAGCCCGGGAATCGATACCTCGTTTCCATCGGGAGCTGCGGGCAGCCGCGCGACTACGATCCGCGCGCCTGTTTCGGCGTCTGGGACGACGCGGAGGGCACGGTCGAGTTCCACCGCGTGCGCTACGACGCGGAGAAGACCGCGCGCAAGATCCTGGAGGCCGGGCTGTCGCCGCACTTCGCGCGCCGGCTCCTGCATGGGGTCTGAGATGGATTTCCCCAGGCACCTGCTCGAGCTGGAGACGCTGACGCGGGCGCAGATCGAGGCGCTGCTCGCGCTGGCGGCGCGCTTCAAGCGCGAGCGTGCCCGCGCCAGGGCGGGCGAGGCCACCCCCGACCGCCGCAGCCTCCTGCACGGCCGCAACGTGATCACGCTCTTCTTCGAGAACAGCACGCGCACCCGCAGCTCGTTCGAGGTGGCGGCCAAGGCGCTGGGCGCCGACGTGCTCAGCTTCCAGAAGGACGCCTCCAGCGTGGCCAAGGGCGAGTCGCTGGAGGACACCGTCCGCAACCTCGACGCCATCGGGGCGGACGCGCTGGTCGTGAGACATCCTGCTGCGGGAGCGCCGCGGTTGGTGGCGCGGGCGGTGAGGGCGAGCGTGATCAACGCCGGCGACGGCGCCCACGAGCACCCGACGCAGGGATTGCTCGACGCGCTCAGTCTGCGCGAGCGCTGGGGCACGCTGGAAGGCAAGACCGTGGCCATCGTCGGCGACATCGCGCACAGCCGGGTCGCGCGCTCGAACATCCATTGCCTGATCAAGCTGGGGGCGCGGGTGCGGCTGGGCGGGCCCTCCACCGTGATTCCGGCGGGAGTGGAGAAGCTGGGCTGCGTGGTGATGCGCTCGCTGAAGGAGGCGCTCACCGGCGCCGACGCGGTGATGGCCCTGCGCATCCAGAACGAGCGCATCTCGGACGCGCGGCTTCCCGGCGCCCGCGACTACGCGCGCACCTGGGGCCTGAACGCGCGCACGCTCCAGATGCTGCCGGAGAACGCGCTGGTGCTGCACCCCGGGCCCGTCAACCGCGGCGTGGAGCTGTCCAGCGACGTGCTCGACTCGCCCCGCAGCCTGGTGATGGATCAGGTGGACTCCGGCGTGGCCGTGCGCATGGCCGCGCTCACGCTCTGCCTGCGCGCCGAGGTGCCCGCATGATCATCCTGGATTCGGGGAGGGTGATCGACCCGGCGAACCGCATCGACGGCACCCGGACCGTGCTCATCGACGGAGAGCGGATCCGGGAGGTGCGGGAGCAGGCGGCGACGCCGGCGGAGAAGCTGGTGCACCAGGTCATCGACTGCCGCGGCAAGTGGGTGCTGCCCGGGCTGGTGGATTTGCACGTGCATCTGCGCGAGCCCGGCGAGGAGGGCAAGGAGACCATCGCCACCGGCGCCAGGGCGGCGGTCGCGGGCGGCGTCACCACGGTGGTGGCGATGCCCAACACGAGGCCCGTCTGCGACAGCGCCGCGGTGGCGCGATTCGTCTCGGCGCGCGGCCGCGAGGCCGGCTTCGCCCGCGTGGTTCCCGCCGGCGCCATCACCCGCGGCAGCAACGGCGAGCAGCTCGCCGACATGGCCGAGCTGAAGGACGCCGGCTGCGTCTGCGTCACCGACGACGGCCGCCCGGTGATGTCCGCGGGCGTGATGCGGCGCGCGATGGAGTACGCCTTCGATCTGGACCTGCCGGTGATGGTCCACGCGGAAGATCTGACGCTCTCCGCCGGCGGCGCCATGAACGAAGGGCCGGTGGCCACGCGCCTGGGACTGCCCGGCGTCCCGGCCGCGGCGGAAGTGGCGATGGTCCAGCGCGACATCCTGCTGGCCGAGATGACCGGCGCGCACCTTCACGTGGCGCACGTCAGCGCTGCGGGCAGCGTGCGCGCCATCCGCGAGGCGCGCGCGCGGGGAGTGCGCGTCACCGCCGAGGCGACGCCGCACCACTTCACCCTCACCGACGAGGCGGTGGCGGGGATGCCCCGGCAGGATGCCCAGCCCGCCGCCGAGCCCTACGACACCAACGCCAGGATGGCGCCGCCGCTCCGCTCGGAGGGCGACCGGCAGGCCGTCGTCGCGGCGCTCGCCGAGGGGGTGATCGACGCCATCGCCACCGACCACGCGCCGCACGGCGCCCTGGACAAGAACGTGGAGTTCGTCCACGCATCCAACGGGGTGGTGGGACTGGAGACCTCGCTGGCGCTGACGCTTTCGCTCGTGCGCACGGGCGAGCTGCCGATCCATCTGGCGGTCGAGCGCCTCACCGCCGGTCCGGCGCGCTGCTTCCGGCTGCCCTACGGGACGCTGGGAGCCGGCGCGCCCGCCGATGCGATCGTGCTGGACGCCGAGCGCGAATGGAAAGTAGACCCGCAGCGTTTCCATTCGCGATCGCGAAACAGTCCCTTCGCGGGCTGGACGCTGCGCGGCAAGGTGCTGAAGACGTTCGTCGCTGGCAGGCTGGTGCACGAGGAGGGCAAGTGACCGCGAAGAAGGCGACCCTGGCGCTTGCCTGCGGCGAGGTGTTCGAGGGAACCGCCGTCGGGGCGGCGGGGGAGACCCTGGGCGAGGTGGTCTTCAACACCGCACACACCGGCTACCAGGAAGTGCTCACCGATCCTTCCTACGTCGGCCAGCTGGTCACCTTCACCGTGAGCGAGGTGGGAAACTACGGCATCCACCTCGGCGACGAGCAGGCGCCGGTGGCGCAGGCGGCGGGCTTCATCGCGCGGCGCGTGTGCAAGGAGCCGTCCAACTGGCGCTCGCACCAGTCGCTGCCGCAGTTCCTCGAGCAGAACGGCGTGGTCGGCATCGAGGGAGTGGACACGCGCAAGCTCGTCCGCATCCTGCGCACCAGCGGCGCGCAGCAGGGCATCATCGATTCCACCGGCGCCTCGCCGCAGGCGCTGGTCGAGCGCGCGCGCCAGGCGCCCGGGATGGAAGGCCAGGACCTCGCCACGCGCGTGTCCACCAGGGCGCCCTATCGATGGGAGGAAGGGGTGCCCGGGCGCACGCCGCAGCCGCGGACGCACGAGGTGGTGGTGGTGGACTACGGGGTCAAGCGCGGCATCCTGCGCCAGCTCGTCGACGTGGGCTGCGGCGTCACGGTGGTGCCCTCCCGGACGCCGGCGGCGGAGATCCTCGCGCGCCGGCCCGACGGCGTGGTGCTCTCCAACGGGCCGGGCGATCCGGCGGCGGTGGCGGGCGCCGACGTGCAGGCGCGGGAGCTGCTCGGCAAGGTGCCCATCCTCGGCATCTGCCTCGGCAACCAGATCCTCGCGCTCGCCATGGGCGGGAAGACCTACAAGCTCAAGTTCGGCCACCGCGGCGCGAACCATCCGGTGCGCGACGTCATCGGCGAGAAGATCGACCTCACCTCCCAGAACCACGGTTTCGCCGTGGACCCCCGCTCCCTCGAGGGCAAGGTCCAGGTCACGCACGTGAACCTGTACGACGGCACGGTCGAGGGCATCGCCGCTCCGGAGCTGAAGATGTTCGCGGTCCAGTATCATCCGGAGGACAACCCCGGCCCG
>DATDMU010000114.1:0-2358 GCA_036518615.1 Myxococcales bacterium | reverse complement strand
GAAGGCGATGTAGATGGTGCGCCGCACCCGGACGCCGCTGAACTCCGCCCGCTCGGCATTCTCGCGAATGGCCCGCAGAGAGAGGCCCAGAGGCGAGGCGGAGAGGCGGTGCAGGACGCCCATGGAGACGAGCACCAGGACGGCGGTGAACAGGTAGTAGCGGACCGGCGAGTCGAGATTCACGTCGAGCGGTCCGGGAAGCCCCAGCCTGCCGCGGGGAATGCCGATGAGGCCGTCGTCGCCGCCGGTCACGTCGGTCCACTTCCACACCACCGCGTAGACCAGCATGCCGAAGGCCAGCGTGAGCATGGAGAAGTAGATGCGCGTGTGCCGGACGCAGAAGGCGCCGAGGACCGCGGCGAGCGCGGCGGCGGCAAGCGCGCCGAGCAGGATGGACCAGAGCAGCGGCACGCCCGCGCGCAGGAAGAGCGCCGCCCCGTAGGCGCCGCCCGCATAGAAGGCCCCCTGCCCGAACGAGAGCAATCCCGTCATCCCGAAGAGCAGGTTGAAGGAGAGCGCGAGGAGCGCGAGCAGCAGCATGTTCAGGACCAGGTAGCGCAGGAACGGTCCCGCAAACACCGGCAGGAGGAGCACGACCAATGCGATGGCGGCTCCGGCGAGGGTGCGCGCGCGCATCAGCCCTCGCGGACCCCGAAGAGGCCCCAGGGGCGCAGGATGAGCACCACGGCCATGGCCATGTACCCGAGCGCCAGCTCGAACACCGGCATGAAGAGGAGGCCATAGGCGTGGAGCAGGCCAATCAGCACCGACCCGAGAAACGCGCCGCGCAGCGATCCGAGGCCGCCCAGCACCACCACCACGAACGCCTCGATGATGATGAACTCGCCCATGCCCGGCGAGATGGCTCGCATCGGCATCGACAGCGCGCCGCCCAGGCCGGCGAGCCAGGCACCGAGGATGAAGACCCAGGTGAAGAGGCGCGAGGAGCGCACGCCCAGCCCGCGCGCCATCTCGCGGTCGGCGGCGGTGGCGCGGATGATGAGGCCGAAGCTCGTCTTCTCCAGAAACAGCCAGAGCCCGAGGCCGACGAGGCCGCCCACGGCGAGGATGAAGAGGTGGTAGGTGGGCAAAATCGAGCGCCCGATCATCACCGCTCCGGAGAGCGCCGCAGGCGTGGGCGGCGACTGGTACACCGGCCCGAAGGCGAGCTTGACCAGGTCGTCGAGCATGAGCACGAAGGCGAAGGTGAGCAGGAGCTGGAACGCCTCGGGCGCGGCGTAGACGCGTCTCAAGAAGACGAACTCGATCACCCATCCCGCCGCCGCCACCAGGACCGGTCCGACAAGGAGCGCCACCCAGAAGCTGCCGCTGATCCGGAACGCAACCCAGGCGAAGTACGCGCCCAGCATGTAGAGGCTGCCGTGGGCGAAGTTCAGGACCCGCATGACGCCGAAGATCAGCGACAGCCCCGCCGCCACGAGCCACAGGTACATGGCCTCGCTCAGTCCGACCAGCCCCTGGAAGAGCACTCAGCCCTCGACCGGCGCGAAGGGCGGCTTGCGGTAGTACTCGTCGGTCGCGAAGACCTTGAGGTTCTTGAGCACCGGCATGGGGAACTTCGGGTCGTGGGTGATCTGTCCCCAGGGCACCGCATAGACCGCCTGGTGGTCCTCCTTGCGGATGGCGCACTTGCCGGCGGGGCGATCGAGCTCCAGTCCTTCCAGCGCCTCGATCACCTTCTCGGTCTCGATGGACTTCGCCTTCTCCACCGCCTTCTTGAGAGCGTGCAGGGCGGTGTACGCGGTCTCCGAGGGATAGCTCGGATACGTGTCCCAGCGCTTGCGGAAGGCTTCGACGAAGCGCTTGTTCTCCGGCGTGTCGGGATAGCCGAAGTAGTAGCGGCCCGACGCCCAGGTGCCGTCGGGATAGTCCGCGCCCAGGCCCTGCAGCACGTCCATGGCCGAGCCCATGCCGATCATGAACGCCTTGGTGTTCTCGAAGACCTTGAAGAGCCGCGCCTGCTTCACCATGGCCACGGCCTCGCCGCCCCATTCGGTGGAGAAGATGCCCTCGGGGTTGAGGCCCATCACCTTGCTGATGTGGCTGCTGAAGTCCACCGTGCCGAACTTGGCGAAGCTCTCGCCCACGAACTCCACGTCCGGCTTGAAGCGCTTGAGGTACGCGCGGAACATCTTCCAGGAGGTGTGGCCGTACTCGTAGTCGGGCGAGATGGTGGCCCAGCGCTTGACGGGCAGATCCTTGGCCACCAGCGCCGAGGCGATGCCGTCCTGGTAGACGGGCACGCAGACGCGGAAGCACTGGCGCACGTGGCGCTTGTAGACCAGGTCCTCGTTGTACTTCTCGGTGGCGCCGTGGGTGACGATCAGCACCTTGTTG
>DATDMU010000113.1:0-5512 GCA_036518615.1 Myxococcales bacterium | reverse complement strand
GGGCGAGCGCGGAATCGCCGGCGTGATGATGGAGTCGTTCATCGTCGACGGCAGGCCGGATCTGAAGGATCCGGCGCGCCTGGTGTACGGCCAGTCCATCACCGACGCCTGCATGGGATGGGAAATGACGGTGCCAGTGCTGCGCGACCTGGCCGCCGCTGCGAGGACCCGCCGCGGAGCGCCGCGCCGCTGACCCCCAGCCGTTCTCGGGTCCCCGAAAAACAAAAAAAATTCGTAAGCGTTCACCGGTCCGCTGGGAGCAGAGATCGAACCCGGCGCCCGTTGAGGTAATTGGCGGCCGCTCGGGTCAGATAGTCGAGGACGTGCCGGGCTTGCTGCCTGAGAGTAGCGGCGACGGTGAGAATCCGTTCCACGAAACGGCTGCCGGCGGGGCTATCGGTGCCGAAGCTGCCTTTTCGCCAGAGCACTGCTGGGCGGATCGCTCGCTCGGCAGCGTTGTTGGTCGGTGGCACGTGCTCGTGCTGCACGAAGGTCCAGAGAAAGCGCCTCAGCTTGTAGATCTCCGACGCCTTCGCGGCGGTGGTGTTTTCAGGACAGCGCAAGGCGGAGCGAAGCAGGCGCTCGACTCGCCTCGCCATTTTCCGCATCCTCCGCTGGAACGTCAGCCGCTGGAGAGTGCCGTCGCGGACGCGGTGCCACCAGCGAAACATGAGACCGCTGAGGTCGAGAAGCTCTCGTCCGCAAAGGGTGCCCCCGCGGCCGCGATCGACGAATCCCTGGAAGTCGCGGCGCAGGTGTGCCCAGCAAAGCTGGCGTCGCTGGGCCCAGTCGTATCCGGGCCAGCGGTCGGAGATGAGGACGCCAGCGAAGTCCTCTCCGAGGATCTGCTTGGCGACTTTGGCACCCCGACTTCGTGCGACGGTGAAGACGGTGACCAGCGGGGTCGAGCCTGTCCACAGCCAGGCGCGCCCCTTCTCCTCGCGCCAACCGGTCTCGTCGAGCTGCACCGCCGCCTGCTGTCGCACGTAATCACGGGCCCGCTCGACGGGCTGAGCGATCGCCTCGCTCATCGCCTGCTCGATGTTGCAGATGGAGCCCAAGGCAAGGTCGACGCCAAGAAAGTCCGAGAGCAGCTCCCGGGTGGCGCGCTTTGCAAGACGGTATTTGCCGGTGCAAGCGGCCACCATCGCCCGCAGGCGAGGGCCGAACGAGCTGACCGCTTGCGGCGGAAGAGAAGCGCGGGTGTACTCGCCGCAGGCTGCACAACAGAGCCGGTGCTGGCGGTACTCGACGACGTGCGGCTCGATGCGTGGAACGTCGACCGTCTGCGACCGCAGCGGCTGCGGGTCGCTCCCGGCGAGCCGCTCATGGCACCGCCGACATCGTCGCGGCAGTAGCTCCACCACTCTGCTGACTTGGGCTGTGGGGAGCAGGTCTCGCTTGTGATGCTTGTGGCCGGGCTGCCCACCGCGAGGACGCCCCGTCGGCTCCGTCGGCCGCTTCGGCGCCACGGGAAAGTCAGCCGACGGAGGGCGCGAGGAATTCGACGAATTCTGCCGGAGCCGCGCAACCTCGGCCTCGAGCGCATCGATTCGACTCAGGGCCGCGCGCAGCAACTCGGTCAATTCGGCGATCTTGGCATCGCGCGGATCCGAGGCTGGCACAGCAAGGGTAGATCACAGCGGCGTCGATCTGTCGATCCCCGGTGAACGCTTACAAAAATTCTTTTTGGAGCGTTCCGGATGGGGGGGCGGGAATCGGACTGTCGATTCGATACCGTGGCGCACGGCCTCCGCTCTGCAGGTCATCCGGCACGCGGCTCGCATCGGGACCACCGTCGATCGGGATCCGTAGTAGGAGTCGGGCCGTGTCGACCGTTGCCGACGTCGTCGAAGGGCGTGCGCCGCGAAGGGCACCGGGCCCGCGCGGGCACTTGCTGCTCGGCAGCCTGCCCGAGGTGCGGCGCGACCCCATCGGCACGTTCCTCGCGGCGTTCCACCAGCACGGAGAGGTGGTCCGGTTCCGGTTCGGGCCCATGGTCGGGCACCTGGTCAGCTCGCCCGGCGGCGTGAACCACGTGCTGGCGGAGAACAACAGGAACTACGGCAAGCGGACGCGCGGGTATCGCAACCTGCGCTACGTGCTCGGCAACGGGCTGCTCACCAGCGAGGGCGAATTCTGGAAGCGCCAGCGCCGGATCGCGCAGCCCGCCTTCCACCGCCAGCGCATCGCGGCGTTCGCGGAGACGATGGTGCGCGCGGCCGAGGACGCTGCCGCCTCGCTCGAGGCCCGCCGCGGCTCGGACGTGGACATGCACCACGAGATGATGCGGCTCACGCTGCGCATCGTGGGAGAGACGCTGCTCGCCTACGATCCCAGCGACGCCGCCTCCGAGGTGGGCGCGGCGCTGCATTTCCTGCTCTCCATCGCCAACCGGCGCGCGAGCAGCGTCCTCCACCTGCCGCCCTCCGTCCCCACCTTCGAGAACCTCCGCTTCCGCCGCGCGCTCCGGACGCTGGACCGGGTGGTCCTGCAAATCATCGCCGAGCGGCGGCGCAATCCCGGCGACCGCGGCGACCTCCTCTCCATGCTGATGCAGTCGCGCGACGAGGACACCGGCGAGTCGATGGACGACCGGCAGCTCCGCGACGAGGCGATGACCATCTTCCTCGCCGGCCACGAGACCACCGCCAACGCGCTCGGCTTCACCTGGCTTCTGCTCTCGCGCCACCCGGCCACTTTTCGCGACTTGCGCGCGGAGCTTGCACAGGCGCTCGGCGGACGCAGCCCGGCGCTGGCCGACCTGCCGCGCTTGACCCTCACCCGGCGCATCCTTCAGGAGAGCATGCGCCTCTACCCGCCCGCGTGGATCATCGGCCGCTCGGTCATCGGCCCGGACGAGATCGGCGGCTACGAGATCCCGGCGCGATCGATCGTCTTCGTCTCCCCGTACGTCGTGCACCGCCACCCGGGGCTGTGGGAGAACCCGGAGGGCTTCGATCCGCAGCGCTTCGCGCAGGAACCGCCCCGCGGCGCGTACTTCCCCTTCGGGGGCGGGCCGCGCATGTGCATCGGGAACGGCTTCGCCAGCATGGAGGCGGAGCTGTTGCTCGCGACGCTTGCGCAGCGGGTGCGGCCGGACCTCGCCCCCGGCCACCGCGTCGAGCTGGAGCCCAGCATCACGCTGCGGCCCCGCTACGGGCTGCGGATGACCATCCGGTAGCTACTTCGCGCGCATCCCGCGGCGAAGGCCCTTGTTGCGGCGCAGCCGCTTGCGCTTGAGCGCCTGCTTCTTCACCTTGCTGCGGTTCTTGATCGATTTTTTCGTGCGCGGCATGGCGCGCTCTGTAGCACAGCGCACGCGCGGCGCGGAAGGAAAGTCCGAGGGGCTTGCAGGCGAGCAAGCGCTGCTGGTACATGCGTTCAGGTGCGCCTGTGCGTCCTCGCCAGCGGCAGCGGAGGCAACTCCCTCTGGGTGGACGCGGGCGCGACGCGCATCCTGATCGACGCCGGGCTGCCCCTGCGGGAGACGGCGCGCAGATGCCGCGACAACGGGCTCGACGTCCGCTCTCTCACCGGCGTCTTCCTCACCCATGAGCACGCCGATCACTCGCACGCCGCGGGGATCCTCGGCCGCAAGCTGCGCGTGCGCGTCCACGGCACGCGGGGCACGCTCGGAGCGCTGCGCGATCCGCCTCCTCGAGAGCTGAGCTGCGCCGTGCGCGCCGGCGTCCCGGTGCAGCTCGGCGAATTGACCGTCACGCCGGTGGCGCTGCAGCACGACGCCTTCGAGCCGGTGGCCTACGTCGTCGACGACGGCGCCGCGCGGGCCGCCATCGTCACCGATCTGGGAAGCGTCTCGTTGAAGCTCGTGCGGGCGCTCCAGGGGCTCGACGCGCTCGTCCTGGAGATGAACCACGACCTGCGCATGCTGCTGGAGGGCCCCTACCCATGGTCGCTCAAGCAGCGCATCCGCGGCGACCGCGGACACCTCTCCAACGCCCAGGGAGCGGACCTGCTCTCGCAGGTGCTGCACGCGGGCCTGCGCCACCTCGTCCTCGCCCACCTCTCCGAGCACAACAACACGCCGGCGCACGCGCTCGCGGCGGCCGAATCCGTGCTCGCCCGGGCCGGCGCGCCGACCCGTGTCTGGCTGGGATCGCAGGCAAAGGCGCTCGAGCCCCTCTGCATCGAGGCGCCCGCGCGCGCTCCTTTGCGCAAGGCGCGGCAGTTGGCGCTCTTCGCGTAGCGGTGTACACACCCGCGCCATGATTCCGCGCTACAGCCGACCCGAGATGGCCGCGCTCTGGACCCCGGAGCGCCGCTACCAGACCTGGCTCCAGGTGGAGCTTGCCGCCGGCCGGGCGATGGCGCAGGCGGGGCTCGTGCCCGCGTCCGCCATCGACGAGTGCGCCGCGAAGGGCGGGACCTTCACCGCGCAGGACGCCGCGCGCATCGACGAGATCGAGAAGACCACGCGGCACGACGTCATCGCCTTCCTCACCTTCATGGAAGAGCGCATCGGTCCCGCCGCGCGGCACCTGCACTTCGGCATGACCTCCTCCGACGTCCTCGACACGTCGCTGGCGATGCTGCTGCGGGACGCGGCGGACCTGCTCCTGGCGGGCGTGGACAAGGCGCGCGAGGCGGTGGTGCAGCGCGCGATCGAGCACAAGCGGACTCCCTGCATCGGCCGCTCCCACGGCATCCACGCAGAGCCGACCACGTTCGGCTGGAAGCTGATCGTCTGGGCGGACGAGCTGTCCAGGGCCCGGGCGCGGCTCCTGCGCGCGCGGCAGGTGATCGCGGTGGGCAAGCTCTCCGGCGCGGTGGGAACGTTCGCGCACCTCTCGCCGCTGATCGAGGAGCGGGCGATGGCCACGCTGGGGCTCCTTCCCGCGCCGGCGTCCACCCAGATCGTGCAGCGCGACCGGCACGCGGAATACTTCAGCGCGCTGGCGCTCGCCGGCGCCTCGATCGAGAAGTTCGCGGTGGAGATTCGCCACCTGCAGCGGACCGAGGTGCGCGAGGCGGAGGAGCCGTTCGGCAAGGGGCAGAAGGGCTCCTCGGCCATGCCGCACAAGCGCAACCCCATCCTCAGCGAGAACCTGAGCGGGCTCTCGCGCCTTCTGCGCGGCTATGCGCTGAGCGCGATGGAGGACGTGGCCCTCTGGCACGAGCGCGACATCTCCCACAGCAGCGTGGAGCGGGTGATCGGCCCCGACGCGACGGTGACGCTGGACTTCATGCTCCACCGCTTCGCCGGGCTGGTTTCCGGGCTGCGCGTCTATCCCGAGCGCATGCGCGAGAACCTGGAATCCACCCGGGGGCTCGTCTTCTCGCAGCCGGTGCTGCTCAAGCTGATCGAGAAGGGCATGGAGCGGCAGGCGGCCTACGTGGTGGTGCAGCGCGATCGGCACGCGGAGTACTTCACCGCGCTCGCGCTGGTGGGCGCGTCGATCGAGAAGTTCGCGGTGGAGATCCGCCACCTGCAGCGCACCGAGGTGCGCGAGGCGGAGGAGCCGTTCGGCAAGGGGCAGAAGGGCTCCTC
>DATDMU010000112.1:0-10140 GCA_036518615.1 Myxococcales bacterium | reverse complement strand
GCGGAGAGGCCGATGGCGTCCGCCTTCACCTCCTGCGCCTTGTCGACGATGCGGTCCACCGGCACCTGCTTGCCGAGGTCGTGCACGGTGTAGCCGTTGTTGGAGAGGATGGTCTTGACCAGGTTCTTGCCGATGTCGTGCACGTCGCCGAAGACGGTGGCCAGCACCACCTTGCCGCGCGAGTAGGAGTCGTTCTTCTCCATGAACTGCTCGAGATAGGCCACCGCCTTCTTCATCACCTCGGCGCTCTGCAGCACGAAGGGGAGGATCAATTCCCCGGCGCCGAAGCGGTCGCCCACCTCCTTCATCGCGCCCAGGAGCACGTCGTTGATCACCCCCACCGCCGAGCGCGTCTTCAGGCACTGATCGATGGTCTCGATCAGCCCCTTCTGCTGCCGGTCGACGATCAGATGGTGCAGGTGCGCCTCCGGCGTATCGAAGTGCTTCTCCTCCTGCGCGGGCCGGGCGCCGCCGGGCGCCTTCGCCTCGAAGTGCGTGATCAGCCGGGCCAGCGCATCGTCGCGCCGGGCCAGCACCAGATCCTCGGCGAGGGAGCGCGCGTCCGCGGGGATCTCGTTCCAGGGCAGCACCTCGCGCGGGTTCACGATGGCCGCGTCCAGCCCCGCCTTGAGGCAATGGGTGAGGAACACCGAGTTGAGGATGGGCCGGGCCTGCTTCGACAGCCCGAAGCTCACGTTGGAAAGGCCGAGCACCGTCAGCGCGCCGGGCAGGTGCTCCTTCACCGCGGCGATGCCCTCGATGGTGTCCACCGCGCTGCGCCGGTACTGCTCGTCGCCGGTGGCGAGCGTGAAGGTGAGCACGTCGAAGAGGAGCTGCCAGGGAGCAAGCCCGTCCTTCAGCGCGCGCTCGTAGATGCGCCGCGCCACCTCCAGCTTGCGGTCGCGGGTCAGCGCCATGCCCTTCTCGTCGATGGTCATGGCCACGGTGCAGGCGCCGTACTGCCTGAGCAGCGGGAACATCCTGTCGATCTTTTCCCAGCCGCGCTCGAGGTGGACGGAGTTGACGATGCCGATTCCGGGCAGCCACTCCAGCGCCTGCGCCACCACCTCCGGCTCGGTGGAGTCGATGCAGAGCGGCGCCTCGATCTGCCCGGAGAGCGTGCGCACCACCCGCGTCATCGTCTCCTGCTCGTCCGCGCGCTCGGTCAGCGCCACGCAGACGTCGAGCGCATGCGCGCCGCCTTCCACCTGCTCGCGCGCCACCGCCAGGATTCCCGAGATGTCGTTGGCGAGCAGAAGCTCCTTCATCTTCCTGCTGCCCTGCGAGTTGACGCGCTCGCCGATGACCAGCGGCCGCGGCTCCTGGTGCAGCGCCACCGCCTTGAGGCCGCTCGAGAGCATGGGCACCCGCCGCGGCGGCTTGCGCGCCGGCGGCGACTTGCGCACCGCCTCGACCACCTGGCGCAGGTGCTCGGGCGTGGTGCCGCAGCAGCCGCCCACCACCGAGAGGCGGAAGTCGCGGACGAAGCGGGCCAGGTACTCCGCCAGCTCTCCAGGCTGCAGCGGATAGACCGCGGTGCCTTCGCGGTTCTCGGGGATGCCGGCGTTGGGCTGGCAGCTCAGCGGCAAGGGCGCCTGCTCGGAGAGCGCCCGCAGCGGGTCCACCATCTCGCGCGGGCCGGTGGAGCAGTTGAGGCCGATGATGTCCGCCCCGCACGAAGAGAGCAGGGCGGCGGCGGCGAGCGGCTCGGTGCCGAGCAGCATGCGGCCCGACGGATCGAGCGTGATCTGGGCGATCACGGGAACGGCCCGGCCCGCCTCCTGCATGGCCTTGCGCGCGCCGAAGATCTGCGAGCGCAGCTCGAGGAGATCCTGCGCCGTCTCGGCGATCACGCAGTCGACGCCTCCTTGCAGGAGTCCCGCCGTCTGCTCGCGGAAGATCTCCACCAGCTCGGAAGGGCGCATGCGGCCCAGATCCGGATCGCTCGAGGAAGGCAGAAATCCGCTCGGCCCCAACGAGCCTGCCACGTAGCGCGGGCGGCCGTCGGTGCGCTCGGCGCGGGTGGCCTCCTCGCGCGCGATGCGGGCGGCGGTCTGGTTCACCTCCAGCGTGCGCGCGCCGAGGTCGTACTCGTCGAGCTTCGGGCGGCTTCCGCCGAAGGTGTTCGTCTCGACGACCTCGCAGCCCACTTCGAGGTAGCCGCGATGGACGCCCGCCACCACGTCCGGCCGGGTGAGCGAGAGGATTTCGTTGCAGCCCTGCCTGCCGTCGAAATCGCGGACCGTGAGGTCTCCCGCAAGCTGCATCCGCTGCAGCGTCGTGCCCATGGCGCCGTCGAAAACGACGACTCCGCGGGCGATTGCATCGAGAAAGTTCTTGTCCGCCATATCGAAGCCGCGCACCTTAGCATGCGCTCGCGTCGTGCTATCTTTCCATCGTGTTCGAACAGGAGCCCCCGAACAGCCCCGTTTCCGGCGAATTGGAACGGCTGCGATCCAGGCTGGAAGCGGCCGAGCGCCAGCTCGCCGAGGCGAAGCGCGACCTGAAGGAGGCCGAGGAGCAGATCGCCGCGCTCTCCCGCCTCCTCGCCGACGGCCGCGACCGGGAGGCGGCCCTCAAGCAGGCGCTGGCGCGCGAGACGAGCGCCCTGCGTCCGCCGCCTGCCAGCGCGGACCTGCGCAGCCTGCGCGCCGAGCTGGAGCAGCTCGAGGCGGGAGCTGCGCGGGGAAGAGCCGCGCTGCTCTCCGCCGCCGAGGACCGCGCGCGCCTGCTCGCGGCGGAGCTGGAGGAGCTGCGGCGCGACAACCAGAACCTTGCGCAGCAGTTGCGGCGCCAGGGCGCGGCGGTGAAAGCCGCTCCCGGTTCCTGATCCCGCGGGGAGATCCACATGCTCAAAATCGTCATCGGCAACAAGAAATATTCGTCGTGGTCCTTGCGGCCCTGGCTCGCGCTGCAGATGACCAACGCGCCGTTCGAGGAGACGGTGGTCGCGCTCGACATGCCCGACACCGACGCGAACATCCGCAAGTTCTCGCCTTCGGGCCGGGTGCCCGCGCTCATCGACGACAACCTCACCGTCTGGGACTCGCTGGCCATCTGCGAATACCTGCACGAGAAGTTTCCCCACAAGCACCTCTGGCCCAAGGACGTTACGCAGCGCGCGCACGCCCGGTCCATCAGCGCCGAGATGCATTCGGGGTTCACGGACCTGCGCAACGACTGCCCGATGAAGATCGTGCAGCAATACCCCTACAAGAAGCTGCGGCCGCAGACGCAGAAGGACGTGGACCGCATCGTCGCCATCTTCGCCGAGTGCCTGCGGCGCAGCGGCGGGCCGTTCCTCTTCGGCGCCAGCCCCTGCATCGCCGATGCGTTCTACGCGCCGGTGGTCTCGCGCTTCCGCACCTATTCCATTCCCTTGCCCGACGCGGCTTCCGCCTATTGCGACACCATCTGGGACTGGCCGCCGCTCAGGGCCTGGGTGGCGGACGCGCAGAACGAGACGCTGCGCGCGAAGCACCACGAAGACTGATGCTGTTCGGAATCTACGTTCACTTCCCTTATTGCCTGTCGAAGTGCCCCTACTGCGACTTCGCCTCGCGCGCCGAGGCGGTGATCCCCCAGGAGAGGTACACCTCCGCCGTGCTCCGCGAGCTGCGCGCGCGGGCGGAGCAGTTCGCCGGCCGCGAGGCGGTGTCGGTCTACTTCGGCGGCGGCACGCCCTCGCTCTGGGACCCCGCGCAGCTCGGGCGCGTCTTGCGCGAGGTGCGCGCGCTCTTCCCCCTGCGCCCGGATGCGGAGATCACGCTGGAGGCCAATCCCGGCACCACCGACGAGGCCCGCTTCACCGCCTTCCGCGAGCTGGGCGTGAACCGGCTCTCCATCGGCGTGCAGTCGTTCGCACCGGCGCAGCTCGTCTCGCTGGGCCGCAAGCACAGCGGCGCGGACGCCGAGCGCGCGTTCCGGACGGCGCGCGCGGCGGGCTTCTCCAACGTCTCGCTGGACCTGATCCACGGCGCGGAGCGGCAGACGCCGGAGCTGGCGGCCCGCGACGCGGCGGCCGCGGTGGCGCTAGGGCCCGAGCACATCTCCTGCTACGCGCTCACCCTCACCGGCCTGGCCGAGGAGGTGCCGATGGCCAGGGCGGTGCGCCGCGGCGAGCTGTCGCTGCCCGACGACGAGTCGGTCTCGGAGATGGGCGACGCGGTCCGCTCCGAGCTCTGCAAGGGCGGCTACGCGCGCTACGAGATCAGCAACTACGCGCGGCCGGGCTTCGAGGCGGTGCACAACTCGCTCTACTGGCGCGGCGGGGAATATGCCGCCGCGGGCTGCGGCGCCTGCGGCTTTTCCCGCGAAGGGCGCGGCGGGCGCCGCTTCGCCAACGACCGCTCGCCGGAGCGGTACATGGAGCGGGTGGAAGAGACCGGCGTGGGCGACGCCTCGAGCGAGCAGGTGACGCCGGAGGAGCACCTGCGCGAGCGGCTCTTCACCGGGCTGCGCCTCGCCGAGGGCGTCGATCTCGCCGCGCTGGAGCGCGACCTGGGGCTGCCGGTGCGCGAGAAGTTCCGGCAGCAGATCGAGCGCATCGTGCGCGAAGGCCTGGGCACGCTCGAGGGCGCGGTCCTGCGGCTCAACCAGCGCGGCCTCGACCTGCACAGCGAGGTCTCGCTGCGGTTTTTCTAGGGCGAGACGAGCAGCTCCTGCGACTGCGCCTGGTCGACTGCGCGGGCGAAGGCCGCGAAGGCCGCGTACTGCGCGGGCTGCACGCGCTGCTGCGGAATGGAGAGCGCCTCGTCGATGACCAGCTTTCCCCCCTCTTCGCGCGCGCTCCAGCGATAGGCGCCGAAGGGTGTGTTCAAGGCGACCGGGGGCGGACCCGGGCGCAGGTGGGTGCCCTGCGGCAGGGCGATCGAGGCGCGCTGCGCCACCTCTTCCGGAGAGTCGATCAGCATCGGAGTCTGCCGGTCCGCGAGCTGCACCCAGCGGCGCGACAGCCGCGCCGGCACCAGGGAAGAGGGGACGAAGAGCTGCGCGCCGTCGCGCCGCGCGAGCTGCGCCTTGAGCGCGTAGGAGAGCACCGCCGTGCCGCCCAGCTCGGACTCGTGCGCGGTGGACAGCGACTCGAGCGAGACGCTGCGAAGCCCGTGCGCGAGCATCGATTCCACCGCCTGCTTGCGCTGGTCCTGGTCCAGCCGCTCCAGCGCATCCTTGAGCGAGGCCGCCTCGAAGCCGCGGTGCTCGTCGCGAGCGGTCCCCGACGTCGCGCCCTCCGCATCCATGCCGAGCGTCAGCTCCAGCATCCGCCCGTCCTGCTGGCCCGGCCGCGACGACGGCAGCCGGATGTGCGCCGCCTCCTCGCCGGGTTCGGGAAGCACCCACGCGTCCTCGCCGCGGACGAAGGCGGGGAGCTGGTCGAACGGCGAGAGGCGATAGGAGGGATCCACCCACGCCGGCCCGCCGGGCAGGTCGATGCGCAAGAGCGCGTAACCGTAGAGCTCGCCGCGCGGGAACCGGTACGCCGCGCGATCGGCCACGAAGGTGCGCGAGAGCACGATGTGCGAGGGGATCTGCGCCGAGGCGAGCGCGGCCTTCAGCACCACCAGCCGGTTGCCGCGGCCCTGGGCGAGCACGTGCGCGGCGCTCTGGTTGAAGTCGGTTCCGCTGGACCTGCCCCGCACCGCCTGCGCCACCGCGGCGTAGATCTTGCGCGCGGTGTCGGCCGCGTCGCCGCCGCCCGCACGCTCCGCCAGGGCGCGGGTGCTGCTCCCGGGCCGCGCCCGCAGGAGCGTCCAGTCGGCGATCGACTGCACCAGATCCTGCTGGGTTGCGCCGGTGCCGAGCTGCACCCACGGCATGGTCTCCGCCTCCGAGACCTGGTGCGGCTCGGGCTGGAGCGGCTTCACGTCCCGCGCGGCATAGCGGAAGCGCGACTGGTCGCCCTCGCGGGTCAGGGAGCCCGGCGGGGGCGTGAAGTTGTGCGCGTCCACTTCCATCGGCGCCGGCGCCCGCACCTCGTAGGTGGACTCGACCATCGGGGTCTCGTCGTCGCGGAAGTAGAACGCGCCCAGCGCATAGCCGGGCAGGTCCGGACCGCGGGGGCCGAGGCCGCGCAGGTAGTCCACCTCCACCGCGTCGCCCGGCTCCAGTCCCGGCAGGCTGATGCCTTCCTTCTCGGGAATGGACTCCGGCTCCAGCGCGCGCCCGTCCGCCTTGAGCGTGCGCAGGTGGAGCACCTGCGCGTCGCCGGGGATGTGCGCCTCGCCGAAGGAGGAGACGCCCTTCTTGTCGAGGACGCGGGTGAGGGTGTGCACGCGCTCCACGCCGCCGCCGTCGGGGAACATCTGCACCGCGCCCTGGTCGAGCACGCGCACGGCGCTGGCCCCTTCCGGGGCGGCCTTCGACGCCCTGGCCAGCGGCGCCGCGTCGCGGTCCGACCAGGCGAGCAGCCGCGTTCCCTGATCGAGCGCGACCTGCTCGCGGACCTGCAGGTCGCCCGGAGCGAGCCGCAGCGCCGCCTTTCGCGCGTCGGTCGCCGCCCTGGACTCTCCGAGAAGCTCGAGCACTCCGCCCAGCCGCCGGAGCGGATCGGGCGCGCGCGGCGCCAGGGCGGAGGCTGCCCGGAGCGAGGCGGCCGCGGCGGCGCCTTCCTTGCGCGCCGACTGCACGTCGGCAAGCTGCTCGAGGCGCGCAGGCTGCGCCGGCCTCAGGGCGGCCGAGAGCCGGAGCAGGTCTTCTGCGCGCGCGAGGTCGCCGCGGTCGCGCGCCACCTGCGCGGCGGTCGAGAGGCCGTCGTTGCAGGCCGCGAGCAGGTCGGCGTACTTGCGTTCGTCGGCGAGCGAGGAATCGCGGCGGGAAAGCTGGAAGAGGACCTGGAGGCTGTCGCAGCGGCCCGGGCTCGCCTGGAGCCCTTCCAGCGCGCGCGCCCGCGCCGAGGCCACGTTGCCGCGCGCCTCGAGCAGCCGCGCCCGCGCCAGCAGCACGCGGGGCGAGGGCGGCGCCTTCGCTTCGCGCAGCGCGCCTTCCGCCCTGTCCAGGTCCTGGGCTGCGTCGTCGAAGCGCTCCGACTCGCGCTCCAGGGCGGCCGCGGTCAGGCGCGCGCGGACGAGCAGCGCGTCCTTGCGCGCCGCCTCCTGGAGGTCGGAGAGCGCCCGCGCCCGCCCGATGCGGTCGGGCACTTCGGGATCGTGGAGGAACTGCTGCGAGCGAAGCGCCAGCGCGGGAGCGCCGCTGCCGGAGAGCAGGACGGTGCGGTCCACCATCTCGCGCGACGCCGCGCGGTCGTCTCCCATGGCGGCGCGCGCGAAGAGCCAGGAGGCCAGCGGGTCTGCGGGGTCCTCCTCCAGCATCGCCGCCGCCCGCGCGCGCAGATCGCTGCGGTCCGTCCAGGCGGGCGGCGAGACGCAGGGAAGGCCCAGCTCGCAGAAGGCGGCGAGCCGCGCGCCGCCGAGCTGCGCCGGCGGGGCGGAGACCAGATCCGAAGCCGCGCCGTCGGAGCGCACCAGCGAGGCGCGGAACCGGCTCCCTTCCGCGCGGCTCCAGCGGACGAGGACGTGATGCACTCCCGGCGTCAGCCGGACCGGGACCGTCTGCGCCCGCGTGCTCTCCACGGGGTAGGGCACCCGCGAGACCACCACCGCGCCATCGATGCGCGCCTCCAGCGCCGCCGCGCCTTCGATCCAGAAGAGGTAGTTGCCGCCCCGCTCCAGCGTGACGTCGCTGGCGGCGTAATAGAGATCGCCGTCGTTGGGCTCCAGGTCGAGGCCCACGTCGCCGTCGGGGAAGTCGAGGTTGCGCGCGTTCAGCGCCACGGTGGCCGGGACGGACCGGTCGAGCGGAAGGGTCTTGCGCAGATCGAGGAGCCGGAGGGCCGCGAACGGCCCGGCCACGCGCCAGCGCTGGATTGCCCCCATCGCGCGCCATGCCCGCTCCTCCACTGCCGGGTCACCCGCCGTCTGGGCGCGCCGCGAGGCGATGCGCGCGGCGGCCTCGCGCAGAAGCCGGGCTGCGCGAGGCGCCACCGGCGGCCGCAGGGAATCGGCGGCGCCGGCGATCAGCTCGTCGATCTGCGGCGACTCGTTCTCCATGTCGAGCAGCCGCGCCGCTGCGAGCTCGGCCTCGGGCTGGGCCGGCGCGATCTGCAGCGCGGAGATCCACAGGCGGGTCGCGGCGAGAGAATCGGTGCGGTCCTCGGCGATCTCCGCGAGCCCCGAGAGGGCCAGCGCGCGCTGCGCCGGCTCGCCTTCGCGAGCGGCCCTCTCCAGCGCGGCGGACGCGCCGCGCGGGTCGGAAGCGACGAGGTAGCGCAGCCAGCCTGCCCGCGCGAGCTGCGACGGATCCTTGCGGGCGCCGGCCTCCGCCTGTTCGAGCTTGCGCAGCGCATCTTCGGGCCTGCCGCCGGGCCTGGTGGCGCGGCTGCCGCCCGTCGCACAGCCGGCCAGCAGCAGGGCCGCGAAGACGTGCCGTACCTTCATCTGGCGGCCGTCTGAGTAGCCGGAGCCGCCTCCACGCGCCGGTGCAGCGCCTCGTCGAGCCGTCCGAGGAAGGCGCGGAACGCGCCGTAGTCCACCGGCTGCAGGATGCCGCCGTTCAAGGTGAGGGTCAGGTGCGCGACCACCCTGCCGTTCTCCTGGCTGTAGGTGATCTCGTATGCGCCGTGGGCGGAGCTCTCGCGGGCGGTGGCGGGCAGCGTGGCGGTCCAGCCGTGGGGCAGCGTGATCTCCGAGTCGATGGAGGTGCGCTGCGCGAGCGGGAGCTGCTGCGGCAGCACGCGCCTGGAGAGCTGCGCGTACGCCTCCACGAAGCTCTGCCTTTGGCCGAAGGGCACGAACTCGAGCCCCTGCCCGCGCGGATACGCGAAGCCGGACGCGGTGGCGGTGATCTCGGTCTCGAAGGGCTTCTCGATGTCGTGCGGGTCGGTCACGTCCACCGCCGTCACCGTCACGTTGGGGAAGGCGGCGCGCGCGAGCTGCTGCTCGGCGCGGACCCGGCGCTCGTCGGCGGGCTCGAAGACGCGGCGCAGCTCGGCGGTCCAGGCGCCCCTGGCGCTGGCCTTGACCGTCACCCTGGCGCTGCCGTCTGGCAACAGCCTCGCTGCGATGCGCGTCTCGTCGGAATTGTCGGCAGGGCTGCCTTCCGGCGTGCGGAAGAACTTCGAGCCGCCCTCCGGCTCCACCACCAGTACCTCGGCGCCGCGGTCGTCGCCGGGCAGCTCGCCCGACCCGTGGAACTCCGCCGTGCCGTCGAGGAAGAGCTTGTACCTGGGCACGTAGAGGATGGCGTGGTTGAAGACCGCGAGCGATGCCGGCGCCTCGGCGATGCCGCCCAGCCGCTTCATGCGCAGAAGCGTCAGGCGCGAGTCGATGCCCAGGGACTCCAGCATCGCGTGCATCAGCGACGCCTTGTCCTTGCAGTCGCCGAAGCGCCGCGAAAGGATGGTCTCCACCGGGTAGGGCTTGAAGGAGTTGATGCCGAACTCCAGGCCCACGTAGCGCGTGCGCGAGACGACGAAATCGTACACGGCGCGGATGCGCGCCTGCTCGTCGCTCTCGGGAATGCCCTTGACCGCCTCCTGCGCGGCGGCGCGGATGTCGTCGGTGACGTGGAGCTGGTCCTTGACCAGCCCCCAGTAGAAGCGGCCCACGTCGTCCCAGGTCTTGTAGGTGGAGACGTGCACGTAGGCGAGCATCGCGCTGTAGCCGGGCATCGACGGCTCGGGCACCAGCTTGGGGACGTCGCGCGCCGTCCAGCGCTCCCAGGTGCTGCCGTCCTGCGCCTTGCCCTGCTTGTGCACGAGGCCCTTGAGCGGGGTGGCGCTGGCGTAGAAGGTGCGGCCGGCGGGCCCGAGCAGCACGTAGTCGGAGATGCGGCGCGCCTGGGTGGACTGCAGATACGAGAAGTCGCCGAAGTAGTCGGCGAAGAAGTTGGAGCCGGAGTCGTCGGTGCGGGTGACCAGCTCCAGCACGTCGCCGGGCTCCATCTGCGGGAAGGCGATGACCCGCGCGCGCACGTCGTAGTAGAGGCCGTACCAGGGCTCGGAGAGGTTGCGCTCGCCCTCGGACTTGCTCTCGAGGACGCTGCCGTCCTTCTTGAACAGGCGCGCGCGCTCCACCTTCACCACCTGGCGGTCGGGCGAGTACTGCACGCTCTGCACCCGCGCCGCGTCCACGCCGCGCAGCGAGG
>DATDMU010000111.1:0-51162 GCA_036518615.1 Myxococcales bacterium | reverse complement strand
GCCGATGTACGACGAGAGCTCGAATGAGGTCGGCGCCCCGGTGGAGCGCGCCCGCGTGCCGCGCGGCGAGCGCGACTACACCGAAGAGATGGCCGAGCGGCGCCGGGCATTCGCGGTGGAACGGACCGGCGCGGACCTCTCGCACCTGGCGCACTACGACTTCGATCCTGCCCTCGTGTCCGGCAACATCGAGAACTTCATCGGCGTCGCGCAGGTGCCCATCGGGCTGGCCGGACCGCTCCGCATCCACGGCGAGCACGCCCAGGGCGACTTCTACGTCCCGCTCGCCACCACCGAAGGCACGCTGGTGGCGAGCTACAACCGCGGCATGCGGGTGCTCTCCGCCTGCGGCGGCGTGCGCGCCACGGTGATCGCGCGATCGATGCAGCGCTCGCCCGTGTTCAAGTTCTCCGACGCCGTGGCGGCGCGCGAGTTCGGCCGCTGGGTGGAGGACCACCTGGCGGAGATTCGCGCCGTTGCCGAGGCGACCACCCGATCGGGCAAGCTCATCGACATCGGCCAGTACCAGGTGGGGCCGCTGCGCTACCTGCGCTTCAACTACACCACCGGCGACGCGGCCGGCCAGAACATGGCGGGCAAGGCCACCTGGGCCGCCTGCCACTGGATCAAGGCCAACCACCCCGGTCCGGTGGAGTTCCTGCTCTCGGGAAACATCGACACCGACAAGAAGCATTCGCAGATCAACACGCTGCTCACCCGGGGCCGCCGGGTGGTGGCGGAAGCGGTGCTGCGCAAGGACGTGCTCGAAGAGGTGGTCGGCGTGACCCCCCGCGAGCTCTTCCGCCACCGCCAGATCTCGCTCGCGGGTTCGTTCCTGGCGGGCTCCGCCAACAACGGCGCCCACGCCGCCAACGCGCTCGCTGCGCTCTTCATCGCCACCGGGCAGGACGTGGCCAACGTCGCCGAGTCGCACGCCGGCATCACCTACTCGCAGCTCCTCGACAGCGGAGACTATTACTGGTCGATCACCCTGCCCTCGCTCATCGTCGCGACCTACGGCGGCGGAACCGCGCTGGCGACGCAGAGGCAGTGCCTCGAGCTGCTCGGATGCTACGGCCAGGGCAAGGCGGACAAGCTCGCGGAGATCTGCGCCGCGGCGGTGCTCGCGGGAGAGATCTCGCTCGCGGGCGCAGTCCTTCACGGCGACTGGGTCGACGCCCACGAGAGGCTGGGCCGCAACCGGAAATGAAGACACGGTCTTGCGACGTGCCGTTCGAGATCAGGCACGAGACGACGGGCGAGCCGCGAAGGGGCACCCAGCGCAGGCTGTCTGAGGAGGAGGCTCGTGAACTCTCGTCCCACGCGCACGTCCCGTCCTTTTCCTGGTCTCTTCTTTGGCCCGCGACCATCGGCGGTGGATGGATCGTTGGCGCGGTGCAGGGCAAGCGACCTGCACTCGGCGCCCTTGGGGTCGTCGGACTGGTATGGATTGCCTTTCGGTTGTGGAGGATAACGCGTATCCGCAAGGCTCTTGAGAGGGATTGCGCGGCGGGTGTCGTCGTTGGGGTGCCCGGCGCTTCGGAACAGCCTGAACAAGAGTTTCTTCCAGAGTCGGGCATCCTTTGGACCGTGGCCGGTGCACCATGCGCCTGGCGGCTTACGCCGGTGAATCGCGACCGCTGACCAGCCGGGCCGCATCGTTCGTCGCTGTCTTTGCACGCGTTGCCTGCTGCGAAGCGGTCACGACGTGAGCGCACGCACGAGGTCTGCATACGCCGCGTCCGCATACGCCCGCATCTCATCGTCGGTGCGATCCTGGATGGGGTGCGGCACGAAGACGGCGGCGGGCGAAAAGCCCAGCGACCGCGCCTGCGCCGCGGCGGCTTCGCGAAACTCGGCGGAAGCCACGAACACCGCCGGCAGCCCGCGTCCCTCCGCGTCGCTGATGTCGTGCACACTGCACGACGTGCAGCTCCCTCAATCGGCCAGCGCCTCGATCAGCACCTCGCAAGAGGAAGCGATCCGCTGGCGCAGGTCGATGGGCGCGGGCTTGCTGAACGTGGGCTTGGAAAAGCGCTCCACCTTGCAGCCGTCCGCGGCGAGCCGCTCTTCGATGCGGTCGAGAAAGACGTTGCCGCGCGCTTTCGAGATGTCCAGCAGCGCCACCGACTTTCCGCGCAGCGACGCAGGCCGCCGGACGCGCGCCCGCTCCGCCACGGAGCGCTCGCCTGTGGGATCGAGGACGATGGTCATCGCGTGATCTCCCTGGTGACGGGCTGGCTGCCGGTCTCTCCGTTGATCCAGCCGCCGATGATCTCGGAAAAGAGCCCCGCGCTGCCGCCTGCGTGGACGACCAGCAGGCCGCCTTGCCGGAACTTGGGCACCGTCGCATCGCGGAAGTGCGCGGGCAGCCCCTCGGCGATACCGCCCGCGCCGCGCACCACCTCCGCGCCGGGAAGCTGCAGCCGCGCGTGCAGCTCCTCGATGAGGCGCGCCTTGCTCCAGCCCGCCTTGCGAAAGACCCGCGCGTGCTCCGGCCCCACCACCAGCATGGCGTCGAAGCCGAGAGCCAGCTTGGGGTGATGCAGCGCGCGCAGGTTCACCGCGAACGACGCCGCCAAAGACTCCGCGGTGCGGCTGAGCTGATCGACGATGCAGCGGGTGCCTTCGCCGGCGAAGAGCGTCACCGCGCTGGCGCCGCGCGCGCAGCCGCGTTCCACCGCGAGCGGCTCCCACGGCGAGCGCTCCTCGTCCTCGGCGAAGCAGAGCGACAGCTTTCCCGGACTGCCGTGCGTGGCGCGATCCACCTCGCCGGGCCTGCCGCCGCCCACGTTGCGGATCACGAGCTGCAATGCGCGGCCGATGGTGAGGCCCGCGCGGTTGCCCTGCCCCAGCACGTTGACGCCCGAGTTCATGCCGATGGCGCGGCGGATGGGACCATTCACCACGACCACCGGGCCCACCGGCATGGTGGTCGCGAGCAGTCCGTGCATGTTGAATTCGTCGGTGCATGCGGCCTCCAGGGCCGCGAGGACCACCGGGAAGTACTCTGGCTTGCAGCCGGCCATCACGGCATTGATCGCCGCCTTCTCCACCGTGACCTCGACCAGATCCGGCGGCGCCACCGCCACCACCTCGTCGGGCTCGCGCGAGGTTCCCGCCAGCATCCGCAGCACGCGCGCCTCGGTGGGCGGCACGAGCGGCAGGCCGTCGCTCCAGCCGCGATCGAACAGCGCCTCGATCTCGTCCTCCTGCGAGGCCAGCTCGATGCGGCGGCTGGCGAGCTTTCCGCCGAGGAACCGGACCGCCAGCGCATCGGCGCGAGCGGGATCGACGGAGAGCGACCCGCATCCCGGCCGCTGCGGCGGGAGCGACAAACCGAGCCCTCGCACACCGGTCAGCTCCTCCCATTGTGCGCGGCTCCAGCCTACGGCCCGCGCCTCTTCCTTGCCGCCCGACATCCGCAGGAGCGTGGGCACCGTCTCGACGCCGAGGCGGAAGCTCACCTCCAGCGACGCGTCGTCGATGGGGTCGAGCCCCGAGGGAAAGGTGCGGTCGTCCTGCGTGTAGACGGCGAGACGAACACCGGACGCTCGCAGTTGCGCCAGGACCGGGGCCACCAGCGCGCAGGTGGGGCAGTCGCGCTTGACGATGGCCACCAGCCCGTCGGGACAGACCGCAGTCATGGCACCTCGAAGCTCCGCCATGCCACCTCCCACGTCGCGGCGGCGAAAGCAAGTCACGGGCGCAGAGCTTGCGCGCAGCGGTGCCGTGCGCGAATCCTTTCCCGGGCCATTGGCACTCACGCCACGGAGGCCCCATGAGATCTTCCGCTTCAGCGTTGGCCCTGGTCTTCGTTTTCGGCTGCGCCGGGCCGCGCGTGGTGACCCCGCGCGTGGTGGACGGCGACACGGCGCACCGGCTCGTCGCGCAGGGTATCCGGGTCGTGGACGTCCGCACGCCCGACGAGTTCGCGACCGGCCATGTCCCGGGCGCGCTGAACATCCCCTACGACCAGATGGCGCAGCGGCACGCCGAGCTGGGCCCGCCCTCCACGCCGGTCCTCGTCTACTGCCAGAGCGGCCGCCGCAGCGGGCTGGCCATCGCCACGCTGCGCGAGAAGGGCTTCACCGACATCTACGACCTCAAGACCTACGCTCGCTGGGTGGCTGCGGAGAAGTAGCCGGCGCACGTCTTGCGGAGGCCGCGCGCGCACGCGCCAGTTCTGCGGGGGCGGCAGGCTTTGCCGCTTCTGCGAGGAGCGAGCCCGCCGCTTGCATACGGTGGCCTTCCAGCCACTGCGGCAACGGAGGATTCATGGCATCAAACACCCTGCGCATTACCGATGAGCGGACCGGCCGCACCTACGAGGTCCCCATCGAGAACGGCGCCATCCGCGCCACCGATCTTCGCAAGATCAAGATCGAGGACACCGACTTCGGCATGCTCAGCTACGACCCGGCGTTCCTCAACACCGCGTCGACCAAGAGCCGGATCACCTACATCGACGGAGATCGGGGCATCCTCCAGTATCGCGGCTACCCGATCGAGCAGCTGGCGGAGAGCTCCTCGTATCTGGAGGTCTCCTACCTGCTCATCAACGGCGAGCTGCCCAAGGCCGGAGAGCTCAAGACCTGGACCCACGACATCACCCACCACACCTTCGTCCACGAGAACGTGAAGAGCTTCGTGGACGGATTCCGCTACGACGCGCACCCCATGGGGATGCTGGTCTCCACCGTCGCGGCGCTTTCCACCTTCTATTCCGAGTCGAAGAACATCTTCGACGCCGGCGTGCGCCGCCTGAACATGACGCGGCTGATCGCCAAGCTGCCCACGCTCGCGGCCTGGTCCTACCGGCACTCGCTCGGGCTGCCCTACGTCTACCCCGACAACGATCTCTCCTTCGCCGGCAACTTCCTCGCCATGATGAAGAAGATGGCCGAGCCGAAGTACCAGCCCAACCCGGTGCTCGAGCGCGCGCTGGACGTGCTCTTCATCCTCCACGCCGATCACGAGCAGAACTGCTCCACCAACGCGATGCGCGCCGTGGGCAGCTCGCAGGCGGACCCCTTCGTGTCCGTCGCCGCTGCCGCCGCCGCCCTCTACGGCCCGCTGCACGGCGGCGCCAACGAGGCGGTCCTGCGCATGCTCAAGGAGATCGGCTCGGTGGACAACGTGCCCGCCTTCATCAAGTCGGTGAAGGACGGACAGGGCTCGAGCCGCCTGATGGGCTTCGGGCACCGCGTCTACAAGTCCTACGACCCGCGCGCCAAGGTGATCAAGAAGCTGGCCGACCAGGTCTTCCAGGTGACCGGCACCAACCCGCTGCTGGAGATCGCGCTCAGGCTGGAGAAGATCGCGCTCGAGGACGAGTACTTCATCAAGCGCAAGCTGTACCCGAACGTGGACTTCTACTCGGGCCTCATCTACGAGGCGCTGGGCTTCCCGGTGGAGATGTTCCCGGTGCTCTTCGCCATCCCGCGCGTCTCGGGCTGGCTGGCGCAGTGGGAGGAGCTGCTCCTGGATTCCGAGCAGAAGATCGCGCGGCCCCGCCAGCTCTACATCGGCTCGCCCAAGCGCGACTACGTGCCGATGGCCAAGCGCTGAACCAACCCGCTCGTTCCTTGTTTCGCGGCGCCGCCGGATTGAACCGGCGGCGCCGCTATCCTTTCAAGGCGCCGGACATGCCGGCGACGTAGTGCTCGACGAAGAAGAAGTAGACCACCACCACCGGCAGGCTGCCGAGCAGCGCGCCCGCCATCAGCGGACCCCATTGGTAGATGTCGCCGCGCACCAGCTCGGTGGCGAGCCCCACCGGGACGGTCTTGTTCAAGGGCGACGACATGAACACGAGCGCGTAGAGGTATTCGTTCCAGGAGAGCGTGAAACAGAAGATGAACGCCGAGATCAGCCCCGGCGCGCTCAGCGGCAGGATGACCTGGAAGAGGATGCGCACGCGGCTCGCGCCGTCGACCATGGCCGCCTCTTCCAGCTCATGAGGAATGGATTTGAGGTATCCCACCAATAGCCAGGTGCAGAAAGGAATCAGGAACGTCGAATACACCGGGACCAGCGCCCAGAGGCGGTCGAACCATCCCAGCTTCAGCATCACGTCGGCGAGCGGGATGAAGAGGATGGCAGGGGGGATGAGGTAGGCGAGATAGATCCCGAGGCTGATGCCGTCGGCGCCGGGAAAGCGCACGCGCGCGAGCGCAAACGCCGCGAAGAAGCTGGCCGAGACGCTGAGCGCCGTCGCAGCAGAGGCCACCGCCATGGTGTTCCAGAACCAGCGCGGATAGCTCGTCTGCGAGAGCAGGTACTTCACGTGCTCGAGCGTCGGGTGCGAGACCCAGAACGGATTCGCCGTGACGCTGACCAGCTCGTCGTTGGGTTTGATGGAGGTCAGCACCATCCAGTAGAAGGGAAAGAGCAGGAAGAGCGCGAACGCCGCGAGCGGCGTCCAGGTGGTGAGGACGCGCTTCAAACCTGCCTCCGCAGCGCGCCCAGCGCTCCCCAGGCCAGGAGCGCGAGGAACGGCAAGGTGAAGCCGGCGATGGCGGCGCCCTCGCCGAGCGCCCCGCCGGGGATGGCGCGCTGGTAGGCGAGCGTGACGAACAGGTGCGTTGCGTTGGCGGGGCCGCCCCGGGTGATGGTCCAGATGAGCTGGAAATCGGTGAAGGTGAAGATGGCCGAGAAGATGGTCAGGATGGTGGTGAGCGGCAACAGAAGGACCCAGGTGATCTGCCAGAAGATCTGCCAGTCCGACGCGCCGTCGATCGACGCGGCCTCGTGCAGCTCGGCGGGAATGGCCTGCAGGCCCGCGAGGTAGCCCACCGCGAAGAAGGGAATGCCGCGCCAGACGTTCGCCACCATCAAGGAGCCGCGCGCGAGCCAGGCGTTGCCGAGGAAGTTCACGTGCTGATCGACGAGGCCCAGCCGCACCAGCGCCCAGCTCACGAAGCTGAACTGGGGATCGAGGATCCACCACCAGGCGAACGCGGAGAGCACGGTGGGCACGACGTAGGGCAAGAGAAGCACCGAGCGCCAGAAGCGGTATCCGGCGAACTTGCGGTTGAGGACCAGCGCCAGCCAGAGGCCGAGGAAGAGCTTGAAGGCGACGGTGACCAGCGTGTAGAGCGCCGTGTTCAGCGCGGTGACGTGGAAGACGGGGTCGGTGAGCAGGTACCGGTAATTCTCCAGGCCGATATACGAGCCGGGCTCCCCGATGGTGGAATCCTTGAATCCGAGCAGCACGCCGAGGACCAGCGGTATGGCGAGCAGCCCGCCCAGCAGCACGGAGGCGGGCAGGAGGAGCAGCGTGGGAAAGAGCGGTCCGCGTTCCAGCGAAAGGGACCGCATTCAGGACGCCGGGCCCAAGCGCTATCCGCGATAGATGCGGCGCAGGCGGTTTTCGGCCCTCGCCGCCGCGTCCTTCGCGCTCATCCCGTTGACGGTGGCGTCGGCGAACATGTCGAGGACGATGAACTCCGCCAGCGCCGCGGCCGCCTGCTGCCCGGGCTCGCCGGCGTAGCCGTTGTGCAGCATGCGCGCGATGCCGTCGCGGAACGGGGTCGCCTTGGGATCCTTCGTCCACACCGGCAGCTCGCGATACTGCTTCAGCGCGGGCGTCACGTATCCGTTCATCGCCTCCACCCAGGGACCCGCCTGCGGCGGGGAGAGCATGAAGCGGATGTATTCCTTGGCCGCATTGGGGAAGCGCGAATGCTTGAAGAGGAAGACCTGGCTGAAATTCGCCAGCTCGGTGGGACGCCCCGCCACCCCGACCGGAAACGCGGCGTGGTTGATGTCCTCGGCGATCTTCGGAAAATCCTTCTTCGCGGCGTAATAGATGCTGATCCCGTTGTTGGTGACGGACACCTCGCCGGCCAGGAACGCGCGGTTGTTGTTGGGATCGAGCCAGGAGGCCACTCCCGGCACCATGTGCTGGAACAGCTCCTTCGCGTATTCGAGCGCCTCCAGGCTGGGCTTCTGCGCGATGGCGATGGTCTTGTTGTCCTTCTCCACCGCCTTGCCGCCGAACGCCCAGAGGAGCCAGTGGATCCAGTTGTTGCCGTCGCCCACCGCGTGCCCGAGCGCGAAGCCGACCGGATGCCCCTTCGCCTTGAGCGCCTTGGCGAGCTTGAGCAGATCGGCGGGGGTCTTCGGGAACTCGTCGAAGCCCGCCTCCTTCACCCAGCTGGTGCGGTAGGTGAGGCATTCCACCGTGGCGCCCACCGGCACCGCGATCCAGTGCTTCATCCGGTTGCTGTACCCGTAGGTGCGCGCCACGTCGTACCAGCCGCCGAACTTCTGGCCGAGGCCCTCCGCGACGTCGCTCACGTCCACCAGCTTCTGCGGATAGATGTGCGGGTCGTCGTACCAGCCCATGATCAGGTCCGGCCCGGTGCCGAGGTTCGCGGCGAGCGCCGCCTTGGGCCGCACGTCCTCCCAGGTGATGTACTCCACGTCCACCGGCACGCCGGTGGCCTCGGTGAACTTCTTCGTGTTGGCGTTCCAGAGCTCCTCGTCGGACTTGACGAAGCCCGACCAGCGCAACAGCCGCAGGGACGCTCCGCTCTCCGGCTTGAAGGCCGGCTCCGGCTTTGCGCCCTGGCCCAACGCGCGGCCCGCGGCGAGACCGAGGCCGAAGCCGAGCACCGTACGTCTCGGGATCTTTCGCATGATGCCCCTCCGGGAAACGCTGCGACTGCCATCATCCAACTTCGCGATCCACTTTGTGAAGCGGGGTCACTGGCGCTGGGCGCGCCATTGCTCGTACGACGAGGCGGTGCGGGCGCACCCTACCGTGCATCCCGCGCTGCACGGCTTGGGCGCGTAGAACTGCCGCCGCAGGTCGTCCAGCGAGTAGGAGAGGAGATCCTTTCCGAACATGGGAATGGTCTGGCTGCACCAATGGACCTGCCCGAACTCGTCCACGTAGAGGTAGCGCGCGCCGGAGCGGCAGCGGAACGGCGCCGTCCCTTCCTCGAGCAGGCGCTGGCGGTAGTCTCCCGACTCGCGGCCGGCGCGCCCGAGCATCTGCTTCACCTGCCGGTATGCGGCGCGATCCTCGGGCGAGAGCTGCAGGCGGCCCGATCCGTCGTGGAGCAGGATGATCCGCGGCGTCAGCCCCAGGTCGCGGGCGAAGCGGACCACCTCCAGCGCCTCGCCGGGAGGAGCGCTGCCGATGACGGCGCTGACCACCACGCGAAAGCGGGCGAACTGCGCCAGGGTCCGCAGCCGGGCGCGCAAGGGGTCCAGCACCTTGACGGTGGTGGCATTGCGCTTCACGCCGTCCACGCTGATCTGCAGGTCGGAGAGGCCGGCGGCGTTGAGCGCCTCCACCAGCTTGCGGGTCATCCGGTAACCGTTGGTGATGATCTGGCGGCGGCGGAAACCCAGGTCGGTGGCCAGGCGCACGAGCCGCGGCAGGTCCGGGTGCAGGCTCGGCTCGCCTCCGGTCATGCACAGCATCCAGGTGCGCAGCGCGCGCAGCTTCTGCAGCCGCCGCTCCAGCGTCTCGAACGGCACCGGCGGCGAATGGTCGTCGTATTCGTTGCAGTAGCCGCAGGACAGATTGCATCGGCGGATGACCACGATGTGCGCGAGGAACGGGCCATAGCGCAGCCATTCGCCCGCCGAGAGCTCCGTGTCGGCGGCCGGCGCGCCGATCTGCACCAGCTCCTGCGGCCTCATGCCGACCTCATGGGCGGCACTTCCGGAATGGGCGCGGCCAGCGCCTGCAATTCGCGCCGGCCCAGCGCATTGCCGGCGAGGACCAGGGAACCGAGCGCCGTCTCGGGAATGAGCTGCATCATGTGGTAGAGCACGCCCACCCCGATCCCCTCTTCCGGCGTGGCGCCTGCAAGGACCAGGGCGGCGGTGGCGCCGGCCTCGAAGAGGCCCACCTGCCCGGGCGTCGCCGGGACCGCATTGACGAGGTTGATGAAGAGCAGCACCAGCGTCGCCGCGAAGAAGTCCGGCGCGAGGCCCACCGCCGCCATCGCCAGAAGGATCTGCCCGATGTCGCAGAGCCACATCGCGAACGACTGGACGAGGACGATGGCCGCGGAGCGGGCGTCGGAAAGGAGCGCCAGGCCTTCGGACAGCCGGCGGAGAAGGCCGGCAGGCCGCGCGCGCCCGGCCGCCGCCAGCCAGAAGCAGGCGCCGACGCCGAGCGCCGCCCCGACGGCGACCAGGCGCAATGCTCCGGTGACGCGCGCGGGCAGCGGCAGCACCCAGGGCAGCGGGAGCGCCAGCGCGGCGAGGACCAGCACGTTGTAGATCTCTTCGAGCAGGATGGTCCCCGCCCCGGCCGCGAGGGGAACTCCGTCGCGCCGCAGGAGGAGCACCCGGGCCGCATGCCCGGCGCGCGCCGGAATCAGGTTGGAGACGGCGCAGCCCGCGAGGCAATACGCGTACAGGCGCCGCAGCGGCATCGCCCGCACCGGCTCGAGCATCCGCTGCCACCGCCACGCCTTGATGGGCATGACCACGACGAGGTGCCCGATGGTCATCGAGAGCACGAGCAGATAGTCGGTCTGCCGCAGCGCGAGCGCGAGCGCGTGCCGGTCGGTGCGCGTGGCCAGGTAGAAGCCGCACGCGCCGAGGACGGCCGCGGAAGAGGCCCAGCGCGCCGCCGTGCGGAGGCGCTGCCGCGCTCGGAGCTTTGCGGCATCCGGGAGAAGCACGCCGCGAAACTATCGCGGCGCGCCCCCGCTGCCCAGATGCCTCGCCTCAGCGGATGTGCAGCTCGCTCACCAGCCCGGCGTGATCCGAGTCCCAGAAGCCGTTGACCATGGTCCGGCCGGTCACGGTGGACGAGACCAGCCGCACGATCGCAGGCGCATTGGTCAGGATGTGATCGACCTGGTGATCGAACTCCGCGGCGGTGCCGGTGGTGAGATCGAAGGACGACTCGATGCAGCAGCTGAGCGGGTTGTTGGTGCTGCGCTCGACGAATCCGGCATCGAGCAGCGCGCGGTAGGCCTGCTGATCGTCCGGCACCACGGTGTCGTCGTCGGAGTTGAGGTCGCCGACCAGCACCACCGGCAGATCGCCGGTGGCCGGCCCGCCTGGCGCGGCGAGCTCGGTGGCCTGCAGCGCCCGGATGCTGGGATGGAGCGCCCGCGGGTCGAACGACTCCAGGTGGGTATTGACGAAGCGGAACTGCACGCCGCCGCGCACGCGCGCGTCGATGGCCGTCCAGCCGCGCGTCACCGGAAGAGGGCTGCCCAGGACCGGCAGCGAAAGCAGCGTCTGGAAATGCCCGGACTGCGGCTGCGAGACGTGGACGCTGCCGCTCACCCTCGCGAGGATGACGTCGCGCATGGTCAGGCGCACGTTCAGCTCTGCGTCGACGATGGGGAAAGGACCGTCCCCGGCGATGCCGTTCTCGTCCGCGGGCGCCTCGAAGTCGAATTCCTCCTCGACCACCACCGGCCGGTAGCGCTCCGCGTCCGCGTTGAGCTGGTCGAGCAGGAGCTGGAGGAAGTCGTAGCGCACGGTCGAGGCGGTCCTGGGCGCGCCGAGCAGGGGCGCGATCGACGCCGGACCCGTCCGCCAGAGCGCCACTTCCTGCAGGCCGACGAGGTCGGGCTGCGCTGCCAGGATCTCCGCCGCGAGTCCCTTCGCGCGGGTGGGGAAGTTGGTGGCGGTCACCTGCCGCACGACCAGGCCGGTGCCGGCCACGAACGCCGGCAGGTTGGGCGCGCCGATGGCCGGCGCAAGGTCGGCGCCGAGGAAGAGATTGCGCGTCATGACGATGGCGTTCTGTCCGACCGCGCGTCCGGGATTGGTCGCGCCGGCGACGGCAGGCTGGCCGCCGCCCGAGATGTCCTGCCCGGTCACGTCGCCCTGTCCGCCGTTGCAGGCAGCCAGGAGCGACGCCACCACAATCCATTGCACCCTCAGGTTGCTCATATGCACACCCTCCTCGCTGGACCGGGGCAAGCAGGATCGATACCCGCCTTCGTGCCGTCGCCACATCGCGGGCCGCGATGGCGTTTTGCAGACGGCGACCGCCGCGAGGCGGCGCAATCCCGGCGCAGCCGCCCGGGAAGCGCCGCAAATCCTTCGTCTCAGCGGACGAGGTTGGGCGTTCCCGCGTCGTAGCGCGCCTTCGCCGGAAGCGTGGACACCGTGCCGGCGATCGGATCCACCCACGGCCACGCGTTCGCGCCGAAGAAGGACGGCTTGCCGGTCAGGTAGAACGAGCTCGGGATGCTGCGCGCGGCCGTGGCCCACACCACTCCCCTGCTCACGTTGTCCCAGTTCCCGTCGCGGTAGACGTGCGCCAGCGCGTAGCCGTTGTCCCAGTTCCCGCCCGAGCCGCCCCAGTTGTTGCCGAGCTGGAAGACCGGGGTGCCGCCCTGCGAGCCAGGCGTGGTCTGGTAGACGGTGCCGCCCTGCAGCACGTTGCCGATGTACGCGTGGTAATGCGTCCAGCCGTCCATGCCCACGGCGCGCAGATTGCCCGTCACCGCGCCGCGCGAGTTGCGGCCGTTGGCGTAGTTGCGCAGGTGCGTGTGCCAGCCGGAGTTGCCGTGGGTGGTGTCCGCGCCCAGGTTGGGAGTCCAGTTGCCCTCGATCAGGTCGTGGTGGGTGAAGTTGGCGTGGCAGTCGTCGATGCCGCTCTCCTGCCAGCCGGGACTGTTCCAGAGCACCGCCTGGTCCACGTAGTTGTAGGCGATGACGTTTCCGCCGCCGGTGGAGTTGAGCGCGATGGGCTTGTTGTTCTCGACCGAGATGTTGTTCTCCACGAGGCACGCGGACGATCCGGCGCCGATCACGATGCCGTAGGCCTGCCCGCCCGGGTTCTCGTCGGCGGAACCGTGCACGTACGAATCGCGCACGACCACGCGGTAGCTGCGCCCGACGCCGATGTTGTAGCCGTACTTGCCCGGGTGCGCGGGGTCGAAGGGATTCCACTTCTCGCCGTCGGCCTCGATGTTCTTCGCCCAGGCGTAGGCCATGTAGCTGAACACCACGGTGCCGCCGGGGAAGCCCCAGAGGTTGTTGCCTCCGGCGACGGCGATGTTCTCGATTCCCGACCAGCGATTCCCCAGCGGCACGGAACCCGTGTCGAGCGGCACCGTGCGCCACACCTGCGGGCTGGTGGAGAGCGGGAAGTCGATGTTCAGCGGGTCCTTGAGGGTCAGCACGTTTCCGCTGATGGCGGCGATCTCGTCGGTCTGCATGGTGGAGCGCCAGCGCGGAACGGCGTTCTGCGCCGCGGTGGCGGCGGTGGCCAGGCTGGAGACGCTGCCGATCGCCGGCGCGCCGGTGCTCGGGCCGCTCCAGCCGAAGGTGGGCTGCCGCTTGAAGTACTCGCCGTCGTAGAACCAGATGTAGCCGCCGTTGAGCATCGCCGGGCCGTTGGCCACCGGCGCGCCGTCGAGATGATCGATGGTGACGACGTCGCCCACCGCGTAGCCGGCGGCGCTCGCCACCTGGATGGTGCGCGAGCCCCTGGGCGCGTCGGCGGTGAGGTTCTGCACGGCGAAGCTCGCGTCGGAGCTGCCCGAGCGGTGTCCGAAGAGGACCACGGTGCCGTAGTCGTTGATGGTGCCGTTCGCCGCCAGCCGCGTGCTGTCCGCGCCCTCGCCGCGGATGGTGACGTTGTCCACCTTCACGTAGATGCCCACCTGCCCGCCGGAGTTGACCTGCGGGTTCACGAAATAGGTGCCCGCCTTGAGAAGCACGATCCTGCGGCTCGAAGGCGTGGCCGCCGCTCCCGCGGCATTGATTGCCGCCTGGAACGCCGCGGTGAATGCCGCCGCATTCGCGGTGCCGGTCAAGGCCGGATTCACCGAATATCCGCCGTACGGATTTCCCGCAGGCAGCCACACCGTCGCGGGCCGGACCGGATCATTGTCCGCGGGAATGCCGCCGGGAATGCCGGGATCCCAGGCGGTCCGGTACATCTCCGGCAGGATGGATTGATCGATCGCGCCGGGCGCAATCACGCTCACGGCGGCGGCGTCGCTCTTCGACGGATCGGCGACGCTGGTGGCGACCACGTGGAAGGTGCCGGCGACGGCCGGCGCAGTGTACTTGCCGGCGGCGTCCACCGCTCCGCCTCCGGCTTCCTGCACCGACCAGCTCACCGCAGTCGACTGAGCGCCCGTGGTGCCCGTGACCGTGGCGGTGAACTGGGCCGTCGCAGCGGTGACCACCGAGGCGGACCCGGGTGAAACCGAGACGGTGACGACCGGCGTGGCGGTGACGACCACGGTGGCGGTGGCGCTGGTCGACGCGTCCGCGACGCTGGTGGCGACGACATGGAACGTGCCGGTGGCCGTGGGCGCCGTGTAATGGCCCGATGCATCCACCATTCCGCCGCTCGTTTCCGCAACCGACCACGTCACCGCGGTGGACTGCCCCGCCCTGGCGCCGCCGACCGTGGCGCTGAACGAGAGCGCGCCGCCCGGCGTGGTGGAGGCGTTCCGCGGGGCGACCGCGACGGTGATGGCGGCGGCGGCGGCCGACACGGTCACGGTGGAAGTGTCGGTGGCGGAGGGATCGAGAACGCTCGCCACGGTCACGTGGTAGGTGCCTGCGCTGCCGGGCGCGGTATAGAGCCCGTGATCGTCCACGATGCCGCCGCCCGGTTCCTGCACGGACCAGGTCACCGCCGTCGACGCCGCGCCGCTGGCGCCCGACACCGACGCGGTGAAGGCGACCGCGCCGCCCGCGACGACCGAGGCCTCGCGCGGCGTCACCGCCACCGTGACCCGTCCGCGCTCCGTCATTCCCGCGCAGGCGCACCAGAACATGGCCATGACGATCATCGGAACTCCGCCGGAACGTGCAGGCATGCTGCCCTCTCCTTCGGGGGTGCACGAGTCCGGCCTTGCTCCATCAGCCAGTGCGCACGCCAGTTTCGGGAGATAACCCGCGCGCCATCGAAGATCATCTTTCAAGTCGCTGAAATCGCTGAATATTTGTGGGCCGACGTGAGGGCAGGTGCGCGCCGGAGCGCGAACGGCCGCGCAAATCTTTCCTGTCCCCCGGGGCGCATCGCCCGGGTAAGTCATGGAGACGGCTCGCGAATCGGCTCACCTCCCCAGGCCGGCGGGTCGCCATCCCACTTTCGCGTCCACGAGACGCAGGAGTCTTTTCGATGAAGACGTTTGCCCTCGCCGCCGCCTGTATCGCCCTCGCCGCCTGTGGCGGCGGGACCGCCGCGCCCTCGACCAGCCAGACCATCGGAGCCGCGGGCGGCACGCTCAGCACGGGCACCGCGACCCTCACCATTCCCGCCGGCGCACTGGCGCAGAGCACGCAGGTGACGCTCCGCGAGGGCGAGCCGCGGCACCAGGGCCGGGCGGAGCGCATCGAGGTGGAGCCCCACGGTCTTCAGCTCGCGCACCCCGCCAGCGTCGCCGTCCACGTGGACGACTCCAACGTCCGGGTGAAGATGCACGACGGCAACGACGACCTGATGGACGTCGAGGTCGAGGATCGCAACCACGGCACCTACAAGACCAGCATGAGCCAGCTCGGCGAGATCGAAGTGGAGCTGGAGCACGGCGCGGCCTGCACCCCCGCCTGCGGCGCGGGCCAGGAGTGCGACGACGGCGTCTGCAAGGCGCACGTCGAGGACGCGAATGCCAAGGTGTGCACGCCGACCTGCGCGAGCGGCGAGGAATGCGACGACGGCGTGTGCAAGCCGCACGCGGAGATGGAGCCGGGCGGCCCCGGAGCTCCGGCGGCCTGCAACCCGGCCTGCGCCAGCGGCCTCGAATGCGACAACGGCATCTGCAAGGCGCACAAGGGCAAGGGCGGCTGAGCCGCCCGGCGATTCTCGAGGCCAGCGCTCGTCCGAATCGCGATCCGCGCCCTGCCGGCGGATCGCGATAGTATCGTTTCATGGACCGCGCCGATTTCACCCTCGTCCACAGCTTGCGGGTGCGCTGGGGCGAGGTGGACAAGCAGGGCGTCGTCTTCAATCCGCATTACTTCTCGTATTTCGACGTGGCCGTGACCGAATACTGGCGCGCCATCGATTACCCGTATCCGGAAGCGATGACAGGCGCGGGCACCGACGTGTTCGCCATCCAGGCGACGGCCGCGTTCCACGCCTCCGCCGCCTACGACGACGTCCTCGACGTCGGCTGCAGGGTGGCCCGGCTCGGCCGCTCCTCGATGCAATGGGTCTTCGGCATCTGGCGCCGCGCCGAGCACCTCACCTCCGGCGAGGTCGTCTACGTGCATGCGCACCTCGCCACCCGCAAGGCCGTGCCGCTGCCCGCTCCGCTCCGCGAGGCGATCCTCCGCTTCGAGCGCAAACCGCCCGGGAGTGAAAGCGGCCGGACCTAGTGCCTCGACCGGTCGTCGCGAATCAGCCGCGCGATCGGTTCGACACCAGCATCTTGCCGTCCGCCTCGGCGACCAGCTCGCCGTGCTGGTTCTCGCAACGAGCGCGCATCACCACGATGCCGCCCTTCTGCGCCGGCTTGTCGATGCGCTCCTCGATGGTCCAGGTCGTCTTCAGCGTATCGCCCGGCCGCACCGGCGCCAGGAACCGGCAATTGTGCTCGAGGTAGGCGATGGCCGTCCCGTGAAAGTACATTCCCGCGGGCGCGGAGACGATGGCGCTGGTGAACGTCCCGTGCAGCACCCGCCCGCCCAGCCGCGATCCGCGCGCGAACGTCTCGTCGACGTGGAGGGGATTGAAGTCGCCGAGCAGCCCGGCGGCGAGAACCAGGTGCGTCTCGGTGACGGTGAGGGAGGCGGTGAAGGTATCGCCAACCTTCGTCTCTTCGAACCACTTGCCGGTCAGCATCGTCCCTCCCGATCGCGGGGACTCTACCTCGTGTAGACTGCCGCGGTGCTGCTCGTGCTCGCGCTGATCGCCGCCGCGTCCGACCCGCTCGCGTCGATGGCGCAGACGCGGGACGACGTCCAGGGCGTCACCTGGTTTCACGACCGCGCCCAGTCCCGCGACAACGCGCGGGACTCCATCTCCTGTTCCTTCGCGCGGTTCTCGAACGGCTACGGGCCGCTGCGGCTGAGCATCGTCCACAGGGGAAAAGTCCTGCTCTACCCGGACACCGCGACGTTCCTCGTCGACGGCTCGCGCTTCGTGCTCCAGGAGGCGCGCCGCGGTCTTCGCGGTTGCTCGTGGAAGAGCGGGACGAACCACTCGGGGACGATCGAGGCCTGCGAGCTGCCGATCTCCGCCGAGGAGCCCGACCTTCTCGCGGCGCTCGTCGCCGCAAGGACCGTCAAGGTGCGCATCCAGGGCGATCGCGTCCACGAATTCACCGTGCCGAAGTCCCAGCTCGACGCGATCCGCAGGGTGCACGCGGCCTGGCGTGCGGTGGCGGAGCCGAAACGCCGCTGAGCCGCGGCGGCCACGTCGTGCGGATCTCCACGCGTCGTGCGTGGCGATCGCGCAGTCAGATGCAGTCATGGATCGAGACAGCACGTCCCGGCCTCGTCACCATCCGGATTCCGGCGCCGGTGAGAGCGACGCCGATGATCAGCGATGCGTCGATCGTCTCGCCCAGCGTCAGCGCAGATACGACGATGCCGATACCCGGAGTCGCCAGCAGCGCCATCGACATCGTGCTCGCGGGAACGCGGCGACCGGCCTCGACGGCGGCCCAGTAGGCAAATGCGGTCGCGATCGGGCCGACGTAAGCGAGCGATGCGGCTCCGCTCGCTCCGACCGCCCGAGGCGCACCTTCGACCAGAAGAGCGAGCGGAGCGAGGAGCGCTGCGGCGATCAGCATCTGCCAGGGGGCCAGGGCGAGCGCCGTTGCAGCGAAATGGTGGGATCGGACGAAGACGATCGAGACCGCCCAGCTTGCAGCCGCTGCCATCAGCATGGCGTAGGGCATGACCTGACCGGAGCCGTTCCGGTGCAAGGAAGGCGCCGCAATCGACAGGACGCCCAGCAGTCCGACGCCCACACCGCAGAAGCCCGTCTTCGAGATGCGCTCGTGAAGGCACCATCCCGCGAGGGGAACGACCCAGAGAGGCGTCGAAAAGGCCAGGACGGATGCCCGCCCGGGCGGAAGGATGGTCAAGGCAAGACCGGTCAGGGCGGAATAGGCGGCCATCTGCAGCGCGCCCGAGACGGCGACGAGCGGCCAATCCGGCCGGGGCGGGAACGTGAGCTCACGCCGCAGGGCGACGACGACGAAGAGGCAGAGGGCCCCGGCGATGTAGCGGAAACATCCGTACCAGAGAGGCGGCACGGTCCTGATGCCGACCTTGACCACCGGCCAGCTGACCGCCCAGCTCAGGATGAGCAAGACCAGCAGCGTTCGAATCTCGCGTGGGGCGAAGGTCATCTTCGGTTTCATCGGCATCGCGCGGTTGCTAGCGCCGCCGCGTCGGTGAGGCCACGCCACGCTCCGACCAGGACTTATTCCAGGGAGGGAATGATGGACCGGATCGACGCGCTGCGGCTCTTCACGCGCCTCGCCAGGCATGGGAGCTTCTCCGCCGCCGCGAAGGATCTGAACATCAAGCAGTCGACCGCGAGCAAGTGGGTTGCCGAGCTCGAGTCCGAGCTGGGCAGCAGGCTCGTCCTCCGCACCACGCGCTCGGTCCGGATCACCGACATCGGGCGCCACTTCCTGGCGAAAGCGGAGAACGTCCTCGCGGCCTTCGACGACATGAAAGACGAGCTCGCGGAACACAGTCCGGAGCCGGCGGGGCGGATCCGCCTCAGCGTTCCCGTCGTCTTCGGACGCCTCTTCGTCGTTCCGGCGGTGGCGGACTTCCTCACGCGCCACCGACAGGTCCACGCCAACATGGTCTTCGACGACCGGTACGTCAACCTCGTCGAGGACGGGTTCGATCTCGCGATTCGGGTGGGCATTCCCGCCGACACCAGCGCGCACGGCTGGAAGCTCGCAGACAGCGACCGCGTTCTCGTCGCCTCGCCCTCCTATCTCGATTCACGCGGCCGGCCCCTCGCGCCGGAGGATCTCGGGGAACACGAGTGCCTCGTGCGCGCGGACACGGATGCCGCGGCGGTCTGGCGTTTCGGCCGGACAGCCGGCAGCCATCTCCCGGCGACCGTCCGCAGCCGCTTCGCGGCGAACAACAGCGAGGTGGCGCTGCTGATGGCCGTACGTGGCCTCGGCATCGCGCTCCTTCCCGACTGGCTGGTGGAAGACGACCTGAGACAGGGGCGCCTCCTCCCGCTGCTCGGGGAGTTCACCGCTCCACCGGCGCCGATCCATGCGCTCACTCCCCCGGGAAGATTCAAGTCGCCGACGATCCGCGCGCTGATCGCGCACCTGGCGGCGGCGCTCCAGGCCGGGCTGCACCCGTGTAACGAAAGCGGTCGCCGGCACCTTCCAGGCCAGGAGGAACACACATGACCCGGATCGAACCCGTCAATCCCGATCGTGCCTCGGCCGAACAGCGCGAGGCGCTCTCCGCCGTCAAGAAGGCATTCGGCAAGGTGCCTGCGCTCTACGCGACCTTCGGCCACTCGCCCGCGGTGGTGCAGGCATTGCTGCGGCTCCAGGAGGCTCTCGGCGCCGGCGCGCTGAAGCGTCGCGAGCAACACCTCATCGACCTGCACGCCTCGCAGCTGAACGGATGCGGCTACTGCCTCTCGGCGCACACCGCCGTCGCGAGCTCCGAACACATCGACGACGTGGAAGCGCTGCGCCACGGCGAGGTGACCGCGCCGCGCGAGCGGGCACTCGTCGGCATCGTGCGGCGCGTGTTGCTGAACGGCGGCGCCCTGGCCGGCGCCGAGATCGCCGCAGCGCGCGAAGCCGGGCTCAGCGATCGGGAGATCGTGGAGGCCATCGCCGCGGCAGGAGTTCGCTCGCTGTTCAACGCCGTGGCCATCGCGTCGGGAACTCCCATCGACTGGCCGAAAGCCGCGCGCATCCCGGAGCCATGAGACGCATCGGAGCCGCATGGCCGAAGCCGCGTTCATCGCCTGGGTGACCCGCCTGGTCCGTTCGCATCGCACGCCCCTCGTCGGGCTCGCACGGCGCGAAGGCCTCGCTCCGGAGGAGGCCTTCGACGCGGTGCAGGAGGCGTTTCAGTCCTTCTTGCTTCTTCCCCAGGCGCGGGCCCTGGTGGAGAGCGAGGCGGACTCCCGCAACCTGCTCGCCGCGCTGACGCGAAACCTCGCGCGCAACCACCGGCGCCTGCACGCCGCATCGCGCGAGCATGTTCCGCCGGCGCCCGACCTGCCCGATCCGGCCGATACCGCCGAGGACCTGCTGGCGGAAGCCCAGCAGCACGCGATGCTCCTCGGCTGCGTCAATCTTCTCGGGCGGGTCCAGCGCGCCGTGGTCACCCTGCGGATGCTCCAGGGGTGCAGCGGCGACGAGGTCGCGAGCGAGCTGGGCCTGCAGCCTGGGCACGTGCGGGTGCTCCTGCACCGCGCGAAGAGCGAACTGCGGCGATGCCTCAGCGCGATACAGGCCGTCACCGCAGGGGAATGATCGGGAAGGACAACGGCGAGGCGCAACCGCCTGTTCCCGGTCAGGGCGACGCCGCCTTCAATGCCGCCTCCGTCACCGCCGACGAGCCGTCGAGCACGAGCACGATCTTGCCGATCACGCCTCCCTTCGCGAGCAGCTCCTGCGCGCGCCGTGCTTCGGCGAGCGGAAATCTCCGCGCGATCAGCGGCTCGATCTTCCGCTCGCGAAGGAGCTCCAGGAGCGCCATCCAGTCCTCCCGGAACAGGTCCGGCTTGAGCCGTTTGAGCGTCTGGATGCTGTAGGGGACCACCCGCTTGCGGCCGGGGAGAAGCCAGCCCGCCGCGATGTATGCCGCGAAAATGGCGGTCCCGCGAAAGCGCTGACGCCGCCCCGGGCGGCCGGAAGCCAATCCATCGCCGCGGATCGAGGAGATGAGGCCATAGCCCACCACGGTCCCGCCGGGGCGCAGGGCCTTGCGCGACTGCCAGAGGTGGCTGCCGCCGATGTGATCGAAGACCACGTCCACGCCGTCGCCGGTGCGGCGGCGGACTTCCTCGACGAAGTCCTGGCTCCTGTAATCGATCGGAATCCCGCCCAGGATGGAGACCGTCGACGCGCCCGCGGGCGAGCAGGTCCCGTACATCTCCAGCCCGGCGATCTGGCCGAGCTGAAGGAGCGCCGTGCCGACGCCGCCCGCCGCGCCGTGGATGAGGACGCGCTGGCCCGGTTTGACCTGAACGGAGCGATGCATCATCTGGAAGGCGGTGACGTAGTTCAGCCCGAGGCTGACGGCCTCGGCTGCGTCCAGTCCGGCGGGCACGGGAATCAATTCACGCTGCGGCAGGCAGACGAATTCCGCATAGGCGCCGCTGATCGGCAGCGCGGCAACCATCTGGCCCGGCTCGATTCCGGAGACGCCCTCGCCGAGCCGATCCACCACGCCGACCAGGTCCCAGCCCGGCGTGAACGGCACCCGCGGCGTCTCGGGATGGATGCCCTCGCGGGCCATGACGTCGGGCAAGGAAACGCCTGCCGCGAGCACTCTCACCCGCGCTTCACCGGCCTTCGGCTCGGGGCGTTCCTCTTCGACCAGCTCGATGGCATCGGGCCCGCCGTAACGAGTGACGACGACGCGCGTGTGTCTCATGGCCCTCTTCCTTCCGGCAGGGCGCGCACACCCGGGCCCTTGCCCGCACATTTTGCGCGTGCCATGAGCGCCGCGGTCCGCCGATGTCCAGCAGGCAAATTGCCGCGCGGCTCGATGCCGCACCGGCAACCGCGATATACAGGCGCGGAGGGGATCGGCAGGTGCCGGCGCAGGAGCAATGAGCACTCCAATCGACCATCCGGGTGCCGCCCCTGCCAGCCGCGCCAGCGATGCGCGGGTCATGTCGGTGATCGGCTTCGCGCACGCCACTTCGCATTTCTTCCACCTGGTCATCCCCTCGCTGTTCCCGTGGCTGATGGCCGATTTCGGCCTGACCTTCACCGCCGCGGGCGCCCTCACCACGGCCTTCTTCATCGTCTCCGGCGTGGGGCAGGCCATGGCGGGATTCGCGGTGGATCGGTACGGAGCGCACCGCGTGCTCACGGCCGGCCTCGCGCTCTTCGCCTCGTCGGCAATCGTCCTCGCCGCCGCGCAGGGATATCCGGCGCTGCTTTTTGCGGCCATCCTCGCCGGAGCGGGGAACGCCGTCTTCCACCCCGCGGACTTCACCGTCCTCAACCGCAGCGTCTCGGCCGGCAGGCTCGCGCACGCGTTCTCGGCGCACGGGCTCTCCGGCAATCTCGGCTGGGCGGCAGCGCCGGTCTGCATGACCGGCGTCGCCGCCTTGGCGGGCTGGCGGAGCGCGGCGCTGGTGGCGGGGGCCATCGCCGTCGCGGCGCTGACCTCCCTGATGGTGCTGCGCGCGATCATCGCCGCGCCTGCGCCGGGCCCTGCAAACGATGGGGCGCATGCGCCCGCCCGCGAGTCGCGGTTCGCCTTCCTCGGCGTCGGCGCGGTGTGGATGTGCTTCGCCTTCTTCGTGGCCTCCACGGTCAGCTTCGGCGCGCTGCAGAACTTCGGACCCTCGGTGCTGAAGAACGTCTACGGCCTGCCGCTGACGGTGGGCGCATCGGCGCTCACCTTCTATCTGCTCGGCGGCGCGGCGGGCATCGCTGCCGGCGGCCTTCTCGCGGCGCGCTACCAGGCGCACGAGCGCGTCGTCGCGGGCTTGCTCGTCGCTGCGGCGACGCTCGCGCTCGTCCTCGCGCTGGGAAGCGTGCCGCACGGAGCGGTCGCGCTCCTCATGGCGGGGATCGGCTTCTGCGCCGGCACCGCGAGCCCCTCGCGCGATCTGCTGGTGCGCAGCGCCGCGATGCGCCGCTTCGGCCAGCGCTCCTTCGGCCGCGTCTACGGGTTCGTCTATTCGGGCTTCGACGTCGGCCTCTCCACCGCCCCCATCCTCTTCGGCCGCTTCATGGACGGCGGCATGTCCTCGGCGGTCCTCTACGGCGTGGCCCTCTTCCAGGGAATCGCCGCGCTCGCGGCGCTCGGGGTGGGCCAGGCCCGCCTCCCGGAAACGGCCGCGCCCGCGGTACCGTAGAGTCGCGGTCCGCGATAGATTCCCCGCGATGCCCGTCTCCAGGAAGCGCAGGAAGGAAGGCAAGAGCAGGCCGCGCGACCGCGTCGAGGCGGCCAGCGCGCCCCGCGCGGACCCTCCGGCGAGCAGTGGCGGCGGAATGCTCACGCGCATGCGCAGCGGGTTCCAGAAGATGGCGGGCACCGCCCCGAAGAAGGAGTCGCTGCTCTCGAAGATCGTCACCTGGGCCATCGTCGCGATCGCGGCCTACTTCGTCGCGCGCCGGTTCGGGATCGTTCCCTAGGCTGGCCGGCGGCGGCCGCGCGCTACTCGTGGCGCAGGGCCAACATTGGATCCACTCGCGCCGCGCGCCGCGCCGGCAGATAGCAGGCGAGGAGCGCGATCGCCGCCAGCAGCGCGACGATTGCGAAGAACACCACCGGATCCGTCGCGCTCACCGAGAAGAGCAGCGAGCGCATCAAGCGGGTCAGCGCCAGCGCGCCGGCGACACCGACCGCGAGCCCGAGACCGGCGACCATCAGGCCCTGGCGGACGACCATGGCGAGCACGTCGCGGTGGCCGGCGCCGAGGGCCATGCGGATGCCGATCTCCCTGGTGCGCTGCACCACGGCGACGGCCATGACGCCATAGATGCCGATGGCGGCGAGCAGGACGGCCGCCGCCGCGAAACAGGCGAGCAGCGCCGTCTGCAGGCGAGGCTGCGCAACGGCGCGCGCGGCCCTCGCGTCGAAGGTCGAGACTGCCGCCACCGCCTGATCCGGATCGATCCGCCGCACCTGCTCGCGCACCGGCCCGATCAGCGCCAGGGGATCGCGATCGGCGCGCACCACCAAGAACATGGTGAGGTTGCCCTCCGCGGCCTGGGCGTAGGGGACGTAGACCAGCGGCACCGGGGGCCGATCGAGCGCGGCGGTCCGGACGTCTGCGGCAACGCCTACGATGGTGTGCCGCATCGGGCGCCAGTCGGGCGGGATGGTTCCGACGGGCGCGAGCTCGCGCGGAGCGTTGGTCGAGATCTCCTTGCCGATCGGATCCTCTCCGGGAAAATCACGGCGCGCGAGCGCCTCGTTGACGATGGCCACCGGGGGTGCTCGCAGCGCGTCCCTCTCGTCGAAGACCCGGCCGCGCACGCGGATGCCGAGCGCGTGGAAGTAGTCGCCGGCCACGACGCGGTTCTGGATCTGGGGCAGCTCGTCGGCACTGCCCGGCAGGGGGCGGTCCCACAGGACGATCCGCTTGCCCCAGTTGTCCCCCGCGAGCGGCAGCGACGAGATGGCTCCGGCGGCGCGCACGCCCGGCACGGCCCGGACGCCGGCGAGCAGGTCCTCGAAGAACGCGGAGGCCCGGGCAGTCGCGGCGGGCGAGAATTCGCGCGCGAGTCGCTGGTCGACGTACTTGTGCTCCGGGAGCGATACCTCGGCGGTGAGCACGCCCTGCGGGTCGAATCCGGGATCGACGTGGACCAGGCGATACATGCTCTTCATCAGCAGGCCCGCGCCGGCGAGCAGCACGACGGCCAGCGCCACCTCCGCCACGACCAGCGCGCTCGTCAGCCGCCGCCGCCCAGGCGTCGCGGCCGGGGAGGTCTCGTTGAGGGACTCCTGCAGGTCGATGGCGGATCCGTGAACTGCGGGCGCGATTCCGAACAGGACGCCGGTCAAGAGCGACACGACGAGCGTGAATGCCATCACCGAACCATCCACCCTGACGGGGCGCATGCGCGGCAGCACGCCGTACCCCAGCGCATTCACCACGTCGGCTGCCCACCAGGCGAGGGCCAGGCCGGCGAGCCCGCCGAGGACCGCGAGCAGCACGCTCTCGGTGAGGAGCTGGCGGAGGATGCGCCCCCGGCTCGCGCCCAGGGCGACGCGGATGGCGATCTCGCGGCGCCGTCCCGTCGCGCGCACGAGCAGGAGATTGGCCAGGTTGGCGCAGGCGATGAGAAGGACGAAGGCGACCGCGCCGAGGAGCACCGCCATGGCCGGGCGCAGCTCTCCGAAGACCGAGTCTTCCAGCGGCAGCAGGTCCATCGCGATGCCTCGCGACTCGGGAAACTGTTCGGCGATGCCGCGCCCGACGGCGGCGACGTCGGCCCGCGCCTGCTCGACCGTCACCCCTTCGCGGAGGCGGCCCACCACGCCCATGAAGTAGTTGTTGTGCGAATTGAGGTTGTCGCCGGGCGCGAAGGAAAGCGGCAGCAGCAGCTCCGTCTCGCTTCCGATCCAGGTGAATCCCGGCGGCAGCACGCCCACCACGGTATAGGGTTGCCCGTCGACGGTGAGCGCGCGGCCGATCACTCCGGGATCGGCGCCGAAACGGGACCGCCACAGGCCGTTGCCGAGGAGCGCCACGCGGTGCGAGCCCCAGCGCTCGTCGTCGAGCGAGAACGAGCGCCCGAGCGCCGGGGCGACCCCGAGGACCCGCAGCGTCTCAGAGGACGCGACGATCGCGCGCACGCGCTGCGGGTCGTCCGCGCCCGTGACGTTCACCGCCTTGCGGTACATCGCCGCTACCCCTGTGAACGCGTGGCTCGCCTCCCGGAGGCGGTAGAAATCGGGCGGCGAGAACCCGAACTCCTCGTGCGTGTTGCGGGCGACCGACTGGATCCACATCAGCCGGTCCGCGTCCGGATAGGCGAGCGGCCTGAGCAGCACGGTCCCGGCCACGCTGAACATCGCGCTGTTGGCGCCGATGCCGAGCGCCAGCGCCAGGATCGAGACCGCCGTGAAGGCGGGCGCCTTGAGCAGCATGCGCAGCCCGAGGCGAAGGTCCGCGAGGAGCCCGTCCATGCGCGTGCGTGCCGCAAACTCCGTGCCGTCCGTGCCGGGGCCTGGCAGGCGGTCCATCCGGACGTTTGTTGCGGCGGCCCCGCGCACGATCGTCCGCTGGTGGGACGACACCGTCCGTTTCCGGGCGATGGAGCACGCGCGCGACAGCGGCGCGGCAGACGCACGCCTGCTGGCAAATCCGCGCCGGCGGCCTTGTCTCCCTCGCCGCCGATGCTCATCACAGCGCGGACGAGGAGGCGCGCGAATGTCCGCCGAGCGCAGCGGCAGCACCGTGATCGAGAACGTCCGGCCGCAGATCGACTGCGGCCGCATCGCCGTCAAGCGGGTGGTGGGCGAGCCCGTCCGGATCACGGCGGACATCTTCAAGGAGGGCCACGACGACCTCGCCGCGGTGGTCCGCGTGCGGCAGCTCACGCCGCGGCAGGGCGAGCCGGTCGAGCAGCCGATGCGCCATTGCGGGAACGACGCCTGGGAGGCGGAGGTCCGGCTGCCCTCCAACGGACTGTACGCGTTCACCGTCGAGGCCTGGCCCGACTCGTTCCGGACCTGGGTGCACGAGCTGAAGCGCAAGGTCGAGGTGGGGCGCAACGTCTCGTCCGAGCTGCTGGAGGGGGCGGCGCTCCTCGATGCGGCGGCGTCGCGGGCGGAAGCGGCGGGCGCGCGGGCCGACGCGGAGCGGCTGCGGCTGGGCCACAAGGCGCTGCTCGCGGGGCAATCGCCCTCCACGCTCGCGCAGGCGATGGACCCGGGCCTCGTGGAGGCGGCCTCGCGGCACCCCGACCGATCGATCGCCACCCGCCTCGACCGCGAGCTGCGCATCTTCGCGGAGCGCAAGCAGGCGGTCTTCAGCTCCTGGTACGAGATGTTCCCGCGCTCCGCCTCGCCCGACCCGGCGCGGCACGGCACCTTCCGCGACGTCGAGAAGCGGCTGCCCTACGTCGGCGAGCTGGGATTCGACGTCCTCTACTTCCCTCCCATCCACCCCATCGGGCGGACCGCGCGAAAGGGAAAGAACAACGCGCTCGCCGCCGCTGCCGACGACGTGGGCAGCCCGTGGGCCATCGGCGGACCGGAAGGCGGCCACAAGTCCATCCACCCGCAGCTCGGCACCGCGGAAGACTTCCGCAGGCTGGTTTCGAACGCGCGGGATTTCGGCATCGAGGTGGCGCTCGACATCGCCTTCCAGTGCTCGCCGGACCATCCCTACGTGAAGGAGCACCCGGAGTGGTTCCAGAAGCGCCCCGACGGAACCATCAAGACCGCCGAGAACCCGCCCAAGCGCTACGAGGACATCGTCAACTTCGACTGGATGGGGCCTTCGCGCGAGGCGCTCTGGGCGGAGCTGCGCTCGGTCTTTCTCCACTGGATCGCGCAGGGAGTGCGCATCTTCCGCGTCGACAACCCGCACACCAAGCCCCTGCCCTTCTGGGAGTGGGTGATCGGAGAGGTCCATGCCAGGCACCCCGAGGTGATCTTCCTCGCCGAGGCGTTCACCCGCCCGAAGATGATGAAGGCGCTGGCCAAGGCGGGGTTCAACCAGTCGTACACCTATTTCACCTGGCGCAACTTCAAGCCGGAGATCGAGGAGTACCTGACCGAGCTGACGCAGGGCCCGCCCGCGGACTTCATGATCGGCAACCTCTGGCCCAACACGCCGGACATCCTCCCCGAGCATCTGCAGCAGGGCGGGCGCCCCGCCTTCCTGCTCCGCGCCGCGCTCGCCGCGACGCTCAGCTCCTCCTGGGGAATCTATTCGGGCTACGAGCTCTGCGAGAACCGCGCGCTGCCCGGCAAGGAGGAATACGCCGACTCGGAGAAGTACCAGCTGGTGAGCCGCGACTTCGATCAGCCCGGCAACATCCGCGGCTTCATCGCGGCGCTCAACCGCGCGCGCCGCGAGCATCGCGCGCTGCAGTCGTACCGCAACCTGCGCTTCCACCGCGCGGACAACGAGCGCGTCATCTTCTATTCCAGGGTGAGCGACGACGGGACCGACGCGGTGCTGGTGGCGGTGAGCCTCGATCCCTACGCGCCGCAGGAGGCCGTCCTCCACCTGCCGCTCGAGCGGGTCGGGCTGCCGGAGGAGGAGACGTACCAGGTCCACGAGGTGCTCTCCGGTGAGCGCGCGCTCTGGCAGGGCGCCACGGCGCTGGTGAAGCTCACGCCCGATCAGCCGGCAAAGATCTGGACGGTGCTGCGGTTCCGCCGCTCCGAGCACGGCTTCGACTACTACTTCTGAGGGCGAAGGCGATGGCCGATCTGGATCTCGATGCGCTCCCCGCCTGGCTCTCCACGCGCCGCTGGTTCGGCGGCAAGGGCCGGCCCATCGCATCGGTCCGCGTGGCCGACGAGGCGCGCCTGCGGCACCTGCGCGTGCTCACGCTGGAGGTCGCCTACCGTTCCGGTCCCTCGCCGGAGCGCTACCTGGTTCCGCTGCGCGAAGGCATGGACGTTCCGCTGGAGGAAGCCCTCGACGAGGAGTCCTGCAGGATCGTCTTCGGCATCTTGCGCGAGCGCCGCGAAGTGCGCACGCGCGAAGGCGTGCTCCGCGGCGAGCGCTTCGACGCCCAGGGCTCGGCGCTCGACGCCCTGCCGGAGCGGCCCGGGGTGCGCAGGCTCTCTGCCGAGCAGAGCAACACCTCGCTCGTCTTCGGCGACGCGGTGATCCTCAAGCTGATTCGCAAGCTCGTCCCCGGCCGCAACCCCGAGCTGGAAGTGGGCGCCCTGCTCGCGCGGCGCGGCTTCCGCTCCACCCCGGCGCTGCTCGCGGCGCTGACGCTGAGCAACGACGTCGAGGCCACGATCGGGGTCGCCCACCGCTTCGTCCAGGTGGACTGCGACGGCTGGTCGTACGTGCTCGAGGCGCTCGCGCGCGACGGCGGGGCCTCTGTGGCGCTGCTCGAAGAGGTCCGCGAGCTCGGGGCGCGCGTGGGCGAGATGCACGTCGCCCTCGCCGATCCCGACGACCCGGCGTTCGCGCCCGAGCCGGTGGCGCGCGACGATCTGCAGCGCTGGTCGCGCACCCTGCTCTCCGAGCTGGAGGAGACGGTGAAGGTGGCGTCGTCCGCGGTGCCGGGCCTGGCCGCCAAGGCGCCGGAGCTGCGCTCGCGCATCGCCCGGCTGGCGGAGGCGAAGCCGTCGGGGGTGCGCCTGCGGCAGCACGGCGATCTGCACCTGGGCCAGGTGCTGCGCAGCCAGGGAGAGTGGCTCATCTTCGACTTCGAGGGCGAGCCGGCGCGCCCCGTCTCCGAGCGGCGCCAGAAGCACGCACCGTGGAAGGACGTCGCCGGCATGCTCCGCTCCTTCGCCTACGCGGCCGCGGCGGCGGAGAAGCGCGGCGCGCCCGCGATCCCCCGGGAGCCGCTGCGCCGCGCCTTCCTCGACGGATACCGCTCGCGCGCATCGCCGCTGCTGCCCGGCGACCCCGCCACCGCGCAGGCGCTCCTCGACTCGCTCGAGCTGGAGAAGCTGCTCTACGAGCTTCGCTACGAGGTCGGCCACCGCCCCGACTGGGTCGGGATCCCGGCGCGCGACCTCCTGCAGGAGGCACCTTGAGGAAGCCCACCGACGCCGCCGCGATGGAGCCGGAGATCCGCAGGCTGGTGGAGTTGCGCCATCCCGATCCGCACTCGGTGCTGGGGAACCATCCCGACGCGGGCGGCGTGGTGATCCGCGCCTACCGGCCCGACGCCGGGAGCGTGACGGTGCTGCCCGACTTCGGCGGCGAGATTCCCGCCCGCCACCGCGGCGCCGGCGTGTTCGAGGCGCGCCTGAACGGCCGCGACCAGGTCTTCGGCTACCTGCTGCGCGTCGAGTACCGCGGCGCCAGCTTCACCTTTCGCGATCCCTACTCGTTCCTGCCCACGCTCGGGGAGCTGGATCTGCACCTCGTCGCCGAGGGCCGGCACGAGCGGATCTGGGAGCGGCTCGGCGCGCATCCCCGCCACCACCAGGGCGTGTTCGGGACCTCGTTCGCGGTCTGGGCGCCGAACGCGCGCTCGGTCTCGGTGGTGGGCGACTTCAACTCCTGGGACGGGCGGCTGCACCAGATGCGCACCATCGGGTCCACCGGGGTGTGGGAGCTGTTCATCCCCGAGGTGTCGGCCGGGGCGCGCTACAAGTACGAGATCCGCCCCGCGGACGGCGCCGTCCACCTGCTCAAGGCCGACCCCTACGCCTTCCGCAGCGAGGCGCCGCCGGCCACCGCGTCGGTGATCCACGAGCTGCACCGCTACCGCTGGAACGACGACGACTGGATGGAGCGGCGGCGCGGCCAGGATCCCATCCGCCGCCCGCTCTCGGTCTACGAGGTTCACCTCAGCTCGTGGCGCCGCGTGGTCGAAGAGGGGAACCGATCGCTCACCTGGAAGGAAGCCGCCGGGAAGCTCGCCGACTACGTGAGCGAGATGGGCTTCACCCACGTCGAGCTCCTGCCGGTGGCGGAGCATCCCTTCGGCGGCTCCTGGGGATACCAGGTCACGGGATACTTCTCGCCCACCGCCCGCCACGGCCACCCCGACGAATTCAAGGAGCTGGTCGACACCCTCCACCAGCGCGGCATCGGCGTGATCCTCGACTGGGTGCCGGCGCACTTCCCCAAGGACGCGCACGCGCTCGCGCGCTTCGACGGCAGCGCCCTCTACGAGCACGAGGACCCGCGGCTGGGATCGCACCCCGACTGGGGGACGCTGGTCTTCAACTACGGCCGCAACGAGGTGCGCAATTTCCTGCTCGCGAGCGCGCTCTTCTGGCTGGACGAGTACCACGTGGACGGCCTGCGGGTGGACGCGGTGGCGAGCATGCTCTACCGCGACTACTCGCGAAAGGCCGGCGAGTGGATCCCCAACCGCTTCGGCGGGCGCGAGAACGAGGAGGCGATCGCCTTCCTCAAGGAGGTGAACGAGCGCGTCCGCGACCTGCACCCCGGCGCGCTGATGATCGCCGAGGAGTCCACCGCCTTCCCCAAGGTCACCCATCGCGCGGACGAGGGCGGTCTCTCCTTCCACTACAAGTGGAGCCTGGGCTGGATGCACGACACCCTCGACTACTTCGCCAGGGACCCGGTCCACCGCAGGTGGCACCACAACGCGCTCACCTTCGCGCTGGTGTACATCTTCAGCGAGAACTTCCTCCTGCCGCTCTCGCACGACGAGGTGGTGCACGGGAAGGGATCGCTGCTCGGGCGGATGTCCGGCGACGACTGGCAGAAGTTCGCCAACCTGCGCGCGCTCTACGCCTTCATGTGGGCGCATCCCGGCAAGAAGCTGCTCTTCATGGGGGGCGAGCTCGCGCAGCGCGCGGAATGGAACCACGACCGCAGCCTCGACTGGCACCTGCTCGACTCCGGCATGCACCGCGGCGTCTCCAGCCTGGTGCGCGATCTGAACCGGCACCTGCGCGCGGAGAAGGCGCTCCACGAGCTGGACGGCGACGGCCGCGGCTTCGAGTGGCTGCAGGCGGACTCGGCGGAGGCGAACGTCTACGCCTTCGTGCGCTGGAGCGAGGACCGATCCCGCCACCTGATCTGCGTCGCGAATCTTTCCCCGGTGCCGCGGCACGGCTATCGTGTGGGCATGCCGCAGGCAGGCGCCTATGAGGAGCTGATCAACTCGGACGCCGCCATGTACGGAGGCTCGGGCGTCGGGAATGGCGGCCGCGTCCAGGTCGTGGACGTGCCCTGGGACGGAAAGGAGCGATCGGCCTTGCTCTCGCTGCCGCCCCTGGGAGTGATCTGGCTGGTCCCGGCCAAGGAGCCGTCCACTGCGTGAGCTCGTCTCTGGCGCGCTCGAGGTGCTGGGGATCCGGCAGCTCCTGCTCGCGGTGCACGACCTGTCGCTCCCCGGCGATCCCTCGGACGACACCGGGCGAGGCGCGCCGCTCTCGCGCGGCGGGCGCGCCTTCACCCGGTTCGCGGCGCGGCTCGGGTTCACCGGCCTGCAGCTCGGACCGCAGGGCGAGACGACGCCGGGCGATCCCTCGCCCTACGACGCGACGCTGTTCAGGCGGACCACCGCCGCGCTGAGCCTTTCGCAGATGGTGGCCGAAGGCTCGCTCGCGGCGGAAGAGCTGGAGAAGGCCGTCTCCGCCCGTCCCACGGGGGCGCTCTTGCGCGCCGATCACCGGTTCGCGCGGGCGTCGGCCGACGATGCGCTGCGCGCCTCCTGGGAGCGGGTCCGCGGCGACCGGGCGATGCTCGACCGCGTCGAAGCGTTCTCGGCGCGCAACGCGTCCTGGCTCGCGCCGGAGGGATGGTTCGACATCCTCGCCGCGCTGCACGACACCGGCGACTGGGAGCGCTGGCCGCTCCGCGACCGCACGCTCATGGAGCGCGACGACGAGGAGGCTGCGCAGAGGCGCGCCGAGCTGGAGGCGGCCGGGGCCGAGGCGATCGCGCAACTCCGCTACCGGCAGATGCTCGCCCACGAGCAGCACGAACACTTCCGCGGCGAGGCGCACCGCCTCGGGCTGCGGCTCTACGGGGATTTGCAGATCGGCATTCCCCAGCGCGATCTCTGGATGTTCCGGCGTCTGCTCCTGCAGGCGCTGCGGATGGGAGCGCCGCCCAGCCGGACCAATCCGGAGGGTCAGGCGTGGGGCTACGGCGTGCTCGACCCGGACCGCTACGGATCGGGGGCGGCGCCGGGCGCGGCGCTCGCGTTCATGCGCGCGCGGGCGGACAAGCTGCTCGACGAATTCGACGGCCTGCGCGTGGACCATCCGCACGGCCTGATCGACCCGTGGGTCTACGACGCGCTGGCGCCTTCGCCGGAGCGCGCGGTGCTGGATGGAGCGCGCCTGTTCTCCTCGCCGGAGCGGCCCTCTCTCGCGCGGTGGGCGATCGCGCGACCCGAGCAGATCGACTTCGCCGAGGCGCGCCATGCGGACGGCCGCGTGCGCGAGTTGGGCGACGAGCAGGTGCAGCGGTATGCGGTGCTGTTCGACGCGCTGGTGGCTGCGGCGGCGGCGCGCGGCCTTCCGCCGGAGAGCCTGATCGTCGAGGTGCTGAGCACGCAGCCCTATCCCGTGCAGCGGGTGCTCGAGCGCCACGGGCTGGGGCGCTTCCGCGTCACGCAGAAGGCCTCGATGACCGATCCGGGCGACGTCTATCGCGCGGAGAATGCGCGGCCGCAGGATTGGGTGATGGTGGGGACGCACGACACCGAGCCGCTGTGGCGCGTGGCGGATCGCTGGATGGCAACCGGTGCGGCCGCGGAGCGCGCGCGCTACCTCGCCTCGCGGCTGATCGCCGACGACCGCGAGCGCGCCGCCTTTGCCCGCCGCGTGGCGTGGTCGGCGGACGCGCTCGCCCGCGCACAGCTCGCCGACCTCTTCGTGGGGCCGGCGCGGAACGTGATGATCTTCTTCGCCGACCTCCTGGGGATGCGCGACGTGTACAACCGCCCCGGGATGGTGTCGGAGGAGAACTGGTCCTTGCGGGTGCCCCCCGACTTCGAGGCGCGGCATGCGCGCGCCGCCGCGCAGGGAACGGCGCTCGACCTGCCTGCGGCGCTGGCGCTGGCGATCCGCGCCCGCGGCGCGCAGTTCGCGGCGACGCACCGCGACTTGCTGCGACGGCTGGACGAGGCAACAGCGCGGCCGGAGTGACCGGGTGGGCCTGCGGGCGAGGAGGGTGCCGTCTTCGCCCGCGCTCGCGTCGAATCAGTTCTTCCGGTAGACGTCCACCGTCACGAACGCGTTGTTGCTGTCCTTCACCCTGTCGTCTGCGACAAAATGGATTTCGCCGCCCGTCTGACGAAAATGCCGATCGGTTGCGAGGTGCCCGATGAAGTTCCTCATCCTGATCGTGATTCTCTTCGTCGCCTTCCTGCTGGTGCGAAGGACCACCCGCTGAGCCTCGCGGGCGGGCTCGATTTCCCGGGGCGCCGCCATCGCGCTCTTTGCCTGCCACCACGCCGCCAGCGACACCGTCGGACCCTTGCAGACGGGGACGGCCACCGGCAACATCGCCGAGGTCGAGGTGACGAGCTTCCCCTTCTTCACGGGGCGCTGCTCTGGGCGCGCCAGCTCGGCAGCACTCCACGCGTCCATCCCGCCGCATCGACGTGGCATCGCATCACTTCGGATGCCGGATGATCGCGCCACCGTGGACGTAGTAGACCGCCGTCGCGTCGACCGCGAGGTCGTACCACGGCGTGTCGCTGTCGCTGTCGATCGGTTGAACGCGGCCTCCGTCGGTGTCCGCGCGGAAGATGCCGTACGGCGGCGACCCGCTGTTCCAGTTCCAGTAGACGCCGGAGCCGTCGACCTCGAGCTGCGGGAGAAGCTGGAACCGGTCGATGCCGTTCGCGGCAGAGAGCGTGCGGACGCTGAAATCTGCCTTGCTGAGCGCGAGGACATGGCCGGTGTCGATCGAGGGGAAGCCGTCGTCCGACAGGCGGAAGTACACGTTCCTGGCATCGGCGCGGATCGCTTTTGCGTACCGCCTGCCGCTGACGACGACGGTCTCGACGGCTCCACCCGTGCGCGGGACCCTCCGCACCTCACCTTGTTGCGCCTTGTCGAACTGGGCGAAGTAGACGTGCGTCGCCTCGACGGCGAGCGCGCCCGGGTCCTGTCCGCTGGCGATCGTCGTCATGGCGCCGCCCTGGAACCGGCGGACGGTTCCCCTCTGGGGCCCGCCGTTCTCCGTCCAGTAGAGCGCACCTGTTTCGTCGAGCGCCGGACCCGAGATGAAGCCGCCGGTGAAGAGCACTTTGGCGGCGCCTCCGCCGATCGGCTTCGAGGTCAGCGCGCTGCCGTCGGTCGAGTAGAGGTTGCGATCGTCGGCGACGAGCGACAGGGCGGATGTGTCGGCCTCTTTGAACGGCTCGCCGCCGCTCTTGGGCATCGACCAGATCGCGTCCGTCGGCCCTTGTTGCGTCCAGAAGACGCGCGTGGAGTTCAGCGCCAGGTGTTCGTTCGTCCCTCCGGCGGGACGCGGCACGAGGAGTTGCGCCGAAGGAGGGACGACGATGAAGGTGGCGGTGAGCGATGCCGTGCCCGCCAGCGCCCAATCGCAGGCGCCCGTGCCGCTGCACGCGCCGCTCCACCCCACGAACGTCGCGCCGGGGTCGGGGACGGCCGCGAGGTGAATGCTGTTGCCGCGCACCGTGCAGGACCCGCGGCAGTCGCCATCGGCGGCGCGGACGAGCCCTGCGCCGGACGTCGCCACGAAGAGAGTCGCCGTGCCGGAACTGCCGATGACGCCACCGTCAGGGAAGACTTCCGCGCCGGCGTCGACCGGTCCGCCGCCGCCGACCCTGGCCGGAGCCGGAGCCCTGCCGCAGGCGATTGCGAGCGCGAAAGCGATGGCCCAGGTGCGCATCGGAGACCCGCTCCGCAGAGTGCCACCGCACCTGTCGGCCGCCAAGCCCGGGCAGCGCCGCTCACCCTCGGGCTTCTTCAACCGCGAGCGTAGTGCAGCGCCGTGACGCCGGACTTGAAGCGCTTCACGCGAAATCGCCGGTGGCGGAGACGATATATTCAGGCTTCGCCTCCAGCTTGCGCGCCCAGGTGCGGAATGAGGGCGGCGCCTTCGGATCCCCCGCCACTGGCGATCGAGCGACTGCTCACCGTCGGCCAGGTCGCGCAGGTGCTCTTTCGCGGCCCCGCTCGGCGGAGCCGTCGCGCAATCGCCGGCGAACAAGCTGTCGGACTGACGCCAGCTCGCACGCCCGGGAATACTTTTCACGCTTGTCGCCCGCAGTCGGAGTGTCAACGCTCCCTTGCGTGGGGGACGCGAATGCGTACGCTCATTCTCGGTTGCGTGTCGCTCGTCATTGCGGCGGGTTGTGGCTCCGGTTCGGAGACACCGCACGATGGCGGCAGCGGCAGTGGCGGCACCAGGCAGGTCAACCTCAAGATCTCCACCGCCGGCAACGGGGTCGTGCGCGGAGCGGGCGCCGATTGCCGCGGCAGCTGCACGGCGCAGTACGTCGCGGGCGCGCAAGTCCACCTCGTGGCGGTCGCGGATCCCGGCTCTTCGTTCGTTGGCTGGGCCGGAGCGTGCAGCGGTACGGGCGGATGCGACCTCACGCTCGATGCCGATCGCGATGTGGGCGCCACCTTCGCGGTTGCGCCACCCCCGCCCGCCGGCAAGCATCGCCTCACCGTCGTCGTGCAGGGGAAGGGCCGCGTCACGTCGTCTCCCTCCGGCCTGGATTGCGACTCCTCCCAATGCAGCTCGGACTTCACCGACGGCACCAGCGTGACGCTCACCGCGGTCGCGAGCAGCGGGTATGGCTTCGACGGCTGGGGCACGGACTGCAGCGGATCCGGGGGCTGCACGATCACCCTCTCCAGGGACGCGACTGTGTTCGCGAACTTCGTCGCGCAGCCGCCGCCGCCCGCGCAGGCGCGCCTCACGGCCTCGACCACCGGGCCGGGCACCGTCACCGGCGGTGGCCTGAAGTGCGGCGAGTCGTCCTCGACCTGCGACGTCATGGTCGCGACCGGCAGCCAGGTGACGCTCACCGCTTCACCCGCGAGCGGCGCGCGGTTCCTCGGCTGGGGTGGCGCCTGCAACGGCACCTCCACCACCTGCCAGCTGACGGTGCAGTCCGCCACGAAGGTCACCGCGGAGTTCCAGCCCGAAGTGATGGTGCTGGCGCCGAACGACGGTACCAACGGCCCGCGACTCGCCATCAACTCGACTCGGCTCTTCTGGGGCCGCGATACGAGCGAGGGTCACCCCAGCGGCTTGAGGATCTGGGCCATCCCCAAGGGGGGCGGCACCGCCGTCCACCTGGCCGACGGCTCTCCGGACGCCATGGTCGCGGACGACGCATTTCTCTACTGGACGGACACGATGTTCCTGTACTCCGTCCCGGTCGGCGGCGGAGACGCCTCGCTGCTGCACACCGAACCGCTCTTGTCGATCGGCCAGCTCGCGCTGGATGAGACCGGAGCGCTCTACTACGGCACCGCCAGAGGACTCGGAAACAACGGCGCGGTCCACCGGATGCAGAATCGCGTCGACACCGTTCTCGCCAGCGGGCAGAACGTCGGCTCGATCGCCGTGGACGCGACCCATGTCTACTATGTGGACGGCAGCCTCGGCATTCCCTCCCTCCGGCGAGTCCCGCGCAACGGCGGAGCCGTGGAGACCATCTATTCCTGCGGCAATTCCTGCTTCCTGCAGGCGCTCGCGGTCGACTCCGCGAACGTGTACTTCCGATTGGGGCGCACCGGGCAGGTCCAGGCCCTGAGCAAGTCGGACTTCAGCGTGCGCACCCTGTCAGGCGGCGGCATCGGCGCCGCGCAGGGCTGGATGGAGATCGCGGTGAATGCCTCGGTCGTGTACTGGAACTGGCTCGGCGGAGCGCCCTACGGGATCTTCAGCGCCAACGCGGATGGAACCGGCTTGACCGCGATCGACACCAGTAGCAGTGACTCGAGCTGGGCCGGCCCGCGCGTCGACGACACCGCCCTCTACTACGCGCACGGCGGAGCGATCATCCGTCGTCTGAAGTAGACGACCACGTCTGGTTGGCCCAGGACAGGATCGGCGAACGCCACGTCGACTCCGAAGCGCTGTCCGTAGAGCGGTCGAAGACGAGCAGCTGGCGCCGGCGCGCGAACTCCCGCCAGAGGCGGACAGGTTGCGCAGCCGCTCCTCCAGCGCGGCTTTGAATCGTGCCGGGGTGTCTTACTTGCGAGATTTCACTTCGCGCCAACCTCTTGCAGCGCGCGTCGATGTGCATCGCGAATTTCAGCCTCAATCGAGCCCCACGCGTGTGCAAACCAGAGGCGCAGCACGCTGACGATGCCGCCAGCCACGTGAGCTCCGGAAATGATTCTTGGTGGGCGCTGCAGGATTCGAACCTGCGACCCCTGCCGTGTGAATCGGCGCCGGGTGATCGGCAGACTTACGCCGGCCTTAGCAAGCCCTCGCAATCACAGGACATCACTCCGCCCGCGCGCTCCGACTTTCGGCCCGCTTTGGCACCATTTTTCCCGCGCGTGGGTCCAAATTGGGTCCAATGTTTGAGCTCAAAGTATTCGGCCCTGCTTTCCGTCCGCCAAGTCGCGCAACTCCTCGGCGTGAGCACTGCGATCGTCTATCGCCTCTGTGAACACGGCGAGCTCGAACACGTTCGCGTCAGCAACGCCGTTCGCATCGTTCCGCAAGACCTCGCGACCTTTCTGGAGCGACGTCGGCGCTGGCTCGGCGGTGACAGCTGGTAGTCTAGCGACCCTTGGACGCGGACGACTACCAACTAGCACCAGCGCAGACTCCGCTGGGTCTCCTCCAGCGCGGTCGTGGAGCAGGCTTCCTCTGGGCCCTCGGACATCCAGCCGAGGCGCGACCGCTTCTCCTCGCGTGCATCACCCGTGACCCACGTTTGGATCGTCAGATCGAGAGTCGGGCGCCCTACTACGCGGCAATCGCGCTCGGCGTCCGTCTAGACCTCGGACTGCTCGAGCGGCACCTCCGAGAGCACGATGACGTAGATCGCGATGGCTATGAGTCTCGTCTAACCGTCGAAACAGTCCATGCCCTCTCCTCTCTCGGATCTGGAGAGGCTCTGCGGATACAACGCGACTACGTCGCATACGGCGCGCATTGGGACACGGCCCTGCATGGATTGGTGGCACTTGCAGATGTGAGCGAGCCGCCGCTGATCCCAGGCGCCCAGCAAGCCTTGGACGATACGCTGCCGTTGGTGCGTGGCCGCTTTCCGGACCGCGAGACACTCGTGTCGGCGCTTGACCGCGAGTGGCCCGACTACGAGCCCTGGCGCGAATGGGCCCAACGGGACCGCGAGGTTGCGGCGGCGCTCGCTGAAGCCGAATCGAACTACCTGCGCAGACAGAAGCCGCGCGCCACGGTATCTCAGTTGACGACTCGGGAAATACTCCTGCGGCCAGATGTTCGCTCATTCCGGCGTGAGCTGGCAGGGAGGAACGGAAGTGAGGACGTTGCCCTCTTGCTGGTGACGGCGCAGAGCGGCTCGGGGGATGCCCAAGCCGCAGCCCTCATTGCCCTCGGCGAACAGAACGACAAGCGTGCCCTGGAGCCGGCGCTCTCACTGTTGCCGACCGTGCCACCGCCGCCGACTTCCTCGTGGCTTCGGTATGCGATCCTGTGCGCGCTTTCGGGCCTTCCCGCGGACCCCGGGCTCGCGTACGCACGCAAGTGGTACCAGACCGACAATTTCGTGCTGCGCAGAAGCGCCGAGAAGATCTTCGCCCGCGACGCTGTGATCGAGGACGCGGCGTTGCTGCGGGAAGGCACCCGGCTCGCCATCGAGGAAGGCGACGACTATCGCGTCTGCAGCGCGATGGAAGCGCTGGCCCGGCTTCCACAGCTCGGTCCTTACCCCGAGGTGAAACAGGTCTTCGATGAACATCGGTATTCAAGGGCGCGAGCGGACGCCGCCGTGGCACTCGCAGCGACGGATCCCGCCTTCCCCCGCGACCGCGCATTCGAGTGCCTTTGGGATTGCGACGACTCGGCCCGCGCCACGGGCTGTGCGCACGTCGACCTTGCCTTGCCTGGCGCGCGCGAGCGGCTGACAGCGCTGGCTTCCGACCCACTCGAAGAGGATGACGTTCGCAAGGCAGCAGGGCGAACCGCGACGGAGTAGAGGCTCGCTGTCAGAGCTGCGAGAGCAACCACCAGAACCAGAGCGCCTGGTCGGGCGCACGGCGCTTTCCGTCGGGGACCATCGCGAAGTCACCCTGGTTCCGGGTGATGCCATTGATGTTCTTCCGGAGCTCATCCAGCCGCTCGCGCCCCGCCGTAATGGTCAGCACTTCGTCGTGCTCTTCCAGCGAGAAGTGTCGCGGTTCCTCAGCGGTCGCCACGCGCAGCTCGCGCGCGGAGCGCGCCTTCGCGTGACGATTATTCGGCACTGCCAATACCGCTGACGTCACAGCCGAGACCGGAAAGGCTTGCGGCCCGCTCAGTGACCCCTCCGAAAGGCCCTCAATCGCTCTGAAAAGGCGCGTGCATGCGACCCCGTCTGCGGTCAGGTGCCAACCAGAGAACGACTTGCGGCCATCCGGGTAAGTCCAGACGAAGAGCCTGCCGACGTCGGTGCCCTTCGATGGCGACTGCTCTTGCTCCTTGCGAATTGCCGCCCAGATCTTCTCGGCGATTGAACCGTAGCGACCCCCTGTCCCCGCGATGTCAGCTCCGAACCAACGGACGAACTCCTCGTGCACCACCGCGCGGACCTCTTCGACCCCGGAACAGCCTCGCAGTCGCGGCAAGATGGTGCCGGCCTCGGCTTCGTATTCGTCCGAATTGGTCTCGAAGTTGATGCGGATCGGATCCTCTTCGAAGAGAATTCGCGCCACCTCGCGATAGAGGTCCTTGAATTCTCGGCGGAGCTCCACGCGCCGCTTTCGGATCTGCTCTTTGTCCCTCACGCTGCGCTTTCAAGCGAGCGAGGCGCCAAATCCAGCTCGCCCGTCTTCTTCGCAAGGAATTCGTCAAGATCCATCGATTGGAACGCGATGCAGCTATGAGTCCGAAGCAACTCGCACCGGCTGATCAGCCCCTTGTCCTCCACCACGAGGATCGCCCCGCGGGCCGCCTCAGCGGCGATTTGGGCATCGAGGTAATCGTTTGGGTTGGTCCTGAGACCAGCAAGCAGAGGATGCTTTGTTCGGTGTTCTGCTGGAACTCCCAAACCGGCGACCCAGAGGAACAGCAATCCCGTCCAAGCAATGAGCGATGGGTATCGGGCTGGCTGCTCCAGAATTCGAGAAACAGAGACGTCTGTCCTCGATAACAGGCGATGGACAAGAAACTCTAGCAACCAACCGGGGAGTCTTGCTGGGCTGAGTTGCTCGAGTTCAGCGCCGATTTCCTGGGCCCCCATCCCATGCGCCTTCATCTCCCCTCTGATCACTTCGGCAATCTTCTTGTCCTCCGACCCCCAGGGCCTCTTCATTTCGGCCTGCCGCTCTCGAAGGTCGATGAGGCGTGAAGACGGATGCTCGTCAGCGAACAGGACGCGCAGGCCGCTCCGATACTTTCTCCGGAACTCCTTCGAAACCATTGGAGTCTCGTGGATAGGAGTCCGAAGTTCCTCTCGGAGCACCGTCTCTAGCCCTGGCGATATTCGAAAGCACGCCGAGTCAAACAGCTCGAGCAGGGCCTTCGCGGCCCGACGAATATGGCCGTCGTCGTCGCCAGCGATGAGTTCGTCGATGACAGGAGACGCCACGTACAGGAGCGCACCGTGCTCGTGAGCTGCACGAATGACTGGTTGGACCTTGTCCTCGCGCAGCATCCTGTTCAGCGTCGAACTGTCGAGATGAAACTCTGGTGCCCCTTTAGCGTGCCTCTTCGACATGCCGGTCCCATCCCCCTTTTCTCGGCGCGAGGGTCAGTCGCACGGATCTCGGCTCCTGCGTTCCGAACTCCTCGAGGGCATAGCTCTGGACCGGCCTCTCCCAGATGACCATCAACCGCAGCAGCCTTTCCGTCTGCTTGCCCATCGGCTGAGGCTCCGCCGCGCTTTCGTACCGAGAGACCGTCGCCGGATCCACGCCGATCTTCGCAGCGAAGTCAGCCCCAGAAAGACCAAGGTACTTCCGGAGAAAACGGATCTCCCTCGGAAGCAAACGCTCGCGCTTCTCCGCGAGGGCAAGTGCAATGGACCGGTGCAGTTCCGCCAAGGCTGGGATCAACGCCTGGCGCTCGCCGCAGTTGGGACAATGCCTGACCTCGATGTTCTCGAGAGTGATGTTGTCCAGGCCGCTGGCGTCGTACTTGTAGTTCTCCCGCCGCACTTCGGTTGGAGTCCCACAAACCCGGCAACGCTTGGCTTCGCTCATGGTTTCTTCCTCCAGGCCGTAACGATCATGAGAGTCGTCTCCGACTCGAAGGCGATGACGAACGTCATCCTGGGTGTCTCCACGTGGTACCGCCACTCACCGTTCTCCCACTCCGGATCTCGAATGATCCCCGCTCTGAGCACGTTCAAGGCATCGCCCATGTCGAGATCGTCCTTCTCCATCTCCCTGACGCCATGTGGGTCGGAGAGCAAGACAGTCCCCGTCGCCAGAATGGCGTCGATCAGGCGGCGGGCATCATGTGGTTTCAGCGGCAGCGCCACGTCCACCATGCTGCCGGAGGTTAATCATCTATTGATCTAGTGTCAAGTCTAGACGTCTTGCAGCTCGGCGAGGGCACGTTTGAAGAGTCGCTCTGTGGCGGTGCGATTCGGGCCCTTGAACCATTCACGAACGTTTTTCGTGTTCCACCACGCATCGACACGCTCGCGGAAGTGGTTCCGGTCAACCCCACAACGATGCCACCACGCGAATTCCGTCTTGTCGCGGCGGAACCGCCGGGCACCGGCTGGGGGTGCCCCGACCTTCGAAGTCCATGACGGCGCGAGGAGCAGGCGCATCCCGCAGCCCTTCGCAGATTGCTCCGTCTCGTAGGCGTCGATTTGTCCAGCCCCGAAGAGGGTGATCGCGGTTCCTGGCCGAGCTGAGTCCTCGAGATGAAACAGCTCGCCGTAGGCGAGGCCGCCTCGCACTGGCACTCCCCAGACCAGCGCCCGGCCATAGATGTCACAAACGAGATCGAGAACGGCTTCTGGGTCCATCCCATAGACGACGAGCGAGTCGCTCAGTTGGACAAAGTTGATCATGCTGTCCGCTGAAATTGAGAGCCGACGCCTCACTGGCAGAAAACAGTTTCGCCACAGATTGAAGATCAGATCCCCGGAACTCGAGGAACCTCTCACGTGGCTCATCGCGCTTCTGAATCCGAGTACGTCGAGAAACGCGATGAAGACCGACTCCCCATAGAGATACTTCGTCATCCGTCCCACCAATCTCACCTCGCTCCAAGCCCAAGCCTCATCAATCCGACCTCCTCCTTCGCCGCCCACTCCACGCACGCTTGAGCTCCTTCTTCGCTCGTCTCCGATTCTCTCCTGATTCACTGAATTTTCCCCAACTCAGTCCTCGAACCTCCACACCTCCAAGTACTCCAATCTTCCTGCCAAACTTCTTCCCTCACTGCACTGCCAACTGGCCCCGACCGCCCCTCCTCTTCCTTCTCCAACCTCCTGACTACAAGCCTGAGAACCGACCCCACTACCCAGGTGGTTGGGGGAGTGGGGTCGGGTCTCAGGCCAGGTGTGCGGTCACACCTGCAGTCAGCCGGAGGCGGGGGCGGTCGGGGCCAGCCGCTTCGGGCACTTGCGAGATTTTGCCTGCCTCGCAGGGTGCCTTCGCGGGTGCCCCCAAGAGTGCCTAGTTTGACTGCAACCCTCGAAGGCAGCCTGCGCGGCACGCGCGAAGGCATTCCCGAAGGCACCCGCGACTTCGACAATTTCATGTGTGCTTCATCTTTGGTTCGCAATCGAGTAGGCTTCTTTCATGGCACGGACTCCGCGAACGATCGAGCTGTCCACCATCAGCACTCGCTTTCCGGTCGAGACCCGGCGCTGGCTGGAGCAGCGCATGAAGGAAACCGGCCGACAGTCGCTCAACGAGGTGATCAACGACCTGATCGAGGATGCCCGCTCGTGGTATCGGCTACCAGCGCCGATCGTCGAATCGCTGGAACGCGATCGCAAACAGCGGAAGGCACATGGCTTCCGCGACTACCTTGTCAGCCTCCTGCTCGAGCGCTACGTCGCGCTCCAGAAGGGTCGTTGACTCTACACGTGCGCATCAAATATGGTTCTTGATTGACATGACCACTATCGAATTCGCATGTCCTCCTCGCCGCGAGCGCCGCCGAGAGCGAATCGCACTTCCCACCGATCGGCTGTGGACCGTGCGCCAGGCTGCCGCATTCCTCGGGCGCTCCGTATCCTGGGTATACAAGGCCGCCGAACGCGGCGAATTGCCTCGAGCACGCGGCATGGGCTGGGGCCTTCGGTTTGTGCCGGGTGAGCTTCACGCGTATGCCCGAGGTGAGATGTCGGGCTCGTCTGCGATGGTACGTCTGCGCAAGGGAGGCGCGTAGCGCATGGCGAGCGTGCTGAAACGAGGCGGCGTCTGGTACGCGAAGTGGACCGACGCAGCTGGCAAGCGCCGCCGCGAGCCCACGCAGGCCGCTTCCAAGGCCGAGGCGAAAGCGCTGGCCGACGAGTTGGAGGTCGAGGCTCGCCGGCATCGCAACCTCGCGCGACGGGCGCGCAACGGCCTTCCGCCGCGACCCGAGGATCTGACCGGGACGTTCGCGGAACTCTGCACATGGTGGATCGACCACCGCTGCCCGGAGGCAAGCAGGAGCGGCGAGCGGCAACGTCTCGGCAAGCACGTTCTCAAGGCTGCAGTCGGCGCCCTGCTCCTTTCGGCGATGGGGTCGCCCCACTTCGACGAGCTGCTCCACTCGGTCGAGGCTGCAGGCACATCTGCGGCGAGCGTCAACAAGCTCCGCAGCGTCCTGCACACGGTGTTCTCGAAGGCGAAGAAAGCCGGCAAATGGGTCGGCGAGAATCCGGTGGCGTCCACCGAGAGGCGAAAGGTTGCCAAACGCGTCTACGCAACCCTTCGCGCTGAAGAGGTTCCGCTGCTCCTCGCCGAGGTCCCGGCCGAATGGGGACCGCTCTTCGCTGCAGCTCTCTGGACCGGCATGCGCCGCGGTGAGCTGTTCGCGCTCCGAAAGAGCGACGTCGACCTGACGCTCGGCACGATCATGGTCGCGCGCTCAAACGAGCGGCACACAACGAAGGGCGGCCACGCGGACCTCATCCCGATCGCGGCGCCGCTCTTCCCGATCCTCAAGCACCAGCTCGAACACGCGCCTGGCTCGCTCGTCCTTCCGGATAAGGACGGTAAGCAGCGCTCCCCCGAGGCGGACCCGCAGAAGGTCCTGAGGCATGCACTCGCGCGCGCCGGCCTGGTCGAGGGCTACGAACACGTCTGCCGCTGGTGCGGACACAAAGAGCGGCACGCCGACAACGAGCAGCGCTACTGCCCGAAGTGCGTCAAGCGCACCAACGGCACCGGCAAGCCGCTCGCGCAGCCGCGTGGCCGCGCGCTGTGGCCGAAGGCGATCCCGCGCCCGATGCGTTTCCACGATCTGCGGCACACGACCGCGACATTGCTCCTCCGCGCCGGCGTCGATGCGCATCGCGTTCAGCGCCTGCTGCGCCATCGCGACGTGCGCACGACGACCGGAATCTACGGCCACCTCGACGTCGAAGATCTGCGCGCAGCCGTCGAAAAGCTGCCCGAGCTGGGTCCAAATTGGGTCCAAATGGACCCCACCCCCCAAGCCGAGACCGAAAACGGCCCCGCCAACACCGCGAACACTGAAGTGAATTCTTGGTGGGCGCTGCAGGATTCGAACCTGCGACCCCTGCCGTGTGAAGGCAGTGCTCTACCGCTGAGCTAAGCGCCCCGGAAAACGGGCGGTTCAATTCGCACGGCGCGACGGTGCAGTCAAGGGATGTCTTTCGGCGTTCGCGGTGGCTTCACCTTGCCGCGGTGGCAGGTGCCGCAGCCCACCGGGCTGTCCTTGCCCGCGTACCAGTCCCGGCCCACGTAGCCGGTCATCTGCAGCATCTCCCGCGCGCGCGTCTTCTCTTTCGTGTCCCTGGAGAAGTCCTTCGCGTCGTGGCAGTGCGTGCACTTGACGCCCAGCTCGTTGGCGAACCAGCCCATGATCAGCCCGAAGTTGCGGACGTCCACCTGGGTCAGCTCGCGGACATCCTTGAACGCCTTCTTCGCCGGCTGCCGCAGCTTCGCGGCCGGCATCCTCGCGAACAAGCGCGGCAGCTGCTTCGAAAAGGTCATCTTCGGCGGCTCCTCGTCGCCGCGGTGGCAGGTCCAGCAGGTGACGCGCGCCTCGTTGCCGAAGGTCCGCCGGTCGATCTCCGCAGTCATCGCGATCATCTCCCGGGCCCGCCGCTTCTCCTCCTTCTCGTCGGAGGCGAAGTCCTTCGGCGCGATCACATGGCAGGCCACGCACTTCATCCCGAGGTTGAAGCGCATCGACTGCATGGCCGCGGCGAAGCGCTCGCCGGGCACGTCGCCCAGCACCTTGAGGTTCTTGAACGTCTCGCGCGCCGGGCGCTTGCGCTGGTCCGGTGTCCAATCCAGCTCGAATGCCCTCTGCTCCAGGCCGAACGGGACCTGGTTTCCGGCTGCCGCGGTGATGGGCGTCGCGACGTCGATCATCGCCATCCCGCCGTCGGCGCCTGCGTCGGCAATGCCGGCGTCCGGTACACCACCATCCGGAACGCCAGCATCCAGAGGCGCCGGCACCGGCGGCAGCCCCCCGTCCGCCGGCGGCGCGGGAGCCGCCGCGTTCCCCTGCGGCACCGCCAGCGGCGCGGGAGGAGGCTGCGTGTGCGAGCAGGCCGCCGCCAGAAGCGCCAAGGCCATCCACCGCATCAAAGGGCCTCCTTCCCGAACAGCGAAGAAGCTACTTCTTCTGCTCCGCGATGAGCTGGTCCAGCTCCTCGGACAGCTCGCGCACCCGCCGCTTCATCGCGGCGATGCGCTTGCCCGCGTCCTTGATGTCCTCGCGCGTGACCAGGCCGGCGGCACGCAGCGCCTTCTCCTGCGCCTCGTCCAGCGCCTGCTTGGCCCGCTGCACTCCGGCGATGGCCTTGGCGATGGCGTCCGCTCGCTGGGGGTCCTCGAACAGCTTCCCCATCGCCTTGATGCCCAGCTCCGCCACCCGCTCGCGCAAGGTCTTCGCCGCCATGGGCACTCTTTACACGAACTCCGCCGGAATCGCGCGGCCGTCGCGAAACCTCATTCCCCGCTGAAGACCTTGCGGATGGACGCGAACAGGCCCCGGGGCTGGTCGCCTTCGCTGGCGCTCTGCCGCTCCGCCGCGAGCCTGCGCCGCTCCGACTCCTCCTGCCAGGCGACCTTCAGCGCGTCGGGGGTGTCGCGGGTGGCCAGCATCACCTCGCGCGTCACGCCGGTGGCGCTTTCCACCGTCACGTGCAACAGGCACTCCTCGTCGAGGATGAAGTTCACCCGCTGCCCCGCCGACTCCGCCGGGAACTTGAGCGTGCCCAGGTACTCGTTGTCGATGATCCGGTCGCTGTCGCCCTGGAAGATGTCCAGCTCCAGCCCCTTGCCCTCCTTTGCGGGCGGCAGGCGGAAGCTGCTCTTGGAGGGGATCTGCGTGTTCTTCTCGATCACCTTGCGGAAGCGCCCGCCCGACACCGCGAACCCGATGGGCATGGAGAGCGCATCCACCAGCGTGACCGAGTCGATCTCCTGCATCGAGTCGGCCAGCAGCGCCGCGCCCAGCGCCACCGACTCGTCGGGATGCACGCCCTTGCGCGGCGGCTTGCCGAAGAACTGGTGCGCCTTGCCCTGCACCAGCGGCATGCGCGTCTGCCCGCCCACCAGCAGCACTTCCTGGATGTCCGCGCGGTTCAGGTTCTTCTCGCCGAGCACCCGCTCCACCAATTCGAAGCTGCGGTCCACGAGATCCATGGTGAGGGTGTTGATGCGCTCGCGGCTGAGCGGAATGCGCAGGTCCACCGGCTTGCCCTTGCGGTCGGTGACGTAGGGCAGCTCCATCACCACGTTGCTCAAGAGCGACAGGTCGATCTTCGACGCCTCCGCCGCGTTCTTGATCCGCTGCATGGCGATGGGGCTCTGGGTGAGATCGATCTTCGTCTCGTTGCGGAACTCCTCCAGCACGTAGTCGATGATGCGGTTGTCGAAGTCCACGCCGCCGAGGAAGGTGTCCCCGCCGGTGGCCAGCACCTCCATGACGTTGCCGTGCAGCTGCAGGACGGAGACGTCGAAGGTGCCGCCGCCCAGGTCGTAGACCAGGACCTTGTGGTCGAAGCCGCGGTTGAGCCCGTACGCCAGCGCGGCCGCGGTGGGCTCGTTGACGATGCGCTTCACGTTGAAGCCGGCGAGCCTGCCCGCCTCCTTCACCGCGTTGCGCTGGTTGTCGTTGTAGTAGGCCGGGACGGAGATGATGGCCTCGCTGATCTCCTGGCCCAGGGTGGCCTCCGCCACGCGCTTGCAGTGCTGCAGGACGAAGGCGCTGATCTGCGGCAGCGAGTAGACCTTGCCGGCCAGCACCACCGCCGCCTCGCCGTTGGTGCCTTCGACGATCTCGTAGGAGAAGTAGTGCTTGATGTCCTGCACCACCTTGGAGTTGTACTGGCGGCCGATGAGGCGCTTCGCGCCGTAGATGGTGTTGCGCGGGTTCACCACCATCTGGTCCTTGGCCACGTTCCCGACCAGGAGGTCGCCCTTCTCGCTCACCGCCACCACGCTCGGCAGGATGAGCGCGCCGCGGTCGCTGGGAACGATGCGAGCCACCTTGTTGCGCACGTAGGCGACGCAGGTGTTCGTCGTGCCCAGATCGATTCCAAGCAGGATGGGCTTGTCTGCCGCCATTGAACTTGTCGATCCTACGGCGCGCCGCGTTCTGGAAGCAAGAAACCCCCGGAATTCCCAACCAACGTCCTATCACACCCCCACCGCGCCTGCTCGCTCAACCGCCCAGCAGCGGCGTCTCCGGCGCCAGCTCGATGCTCCACTTCTCGTAGGGAGGGGTGGGTGCGACGGGCAGCTCGTCGAGAAAGCGGCTCGGCCGCAGCATCAGCCGCGCCCGGTCGCGGTCCTCCTGCATCATCGGATAGGTGAGGTACAGCTCGTCGCGCGCCCGCGTCACCGCCACGTAGAAGAGCCGCCGCTCCTCTTCCTCTCCATCCGCCGCCCGCAGCGCGGGCGCGCTGGGAAAGCGGCCGTCCGCAAGCCAGATGAGGAACACCGCGCGCCACTCCAGACCCTTGGCCTGGTGCACGCTGCTCAAGCTGAGCTTCTCGTCGGGCTCGCCGCCTTCCACCACGTCCTCCGCTTCCAGCGAGTCGAGCAGCGTGAGATCGGCGAGCAGCTCCTCCAGCGACGACGCCTGCAGCGCATAGTCGGAGAGCTGGAGCACGTCGTCGTGGCGCGCCTGGGCGTTGGCGTAGCGGATCTTCAGCGCCTCGCCGTACCCGCCTTCGTGGAGGACGCAGCGGATCATCTCGCTGGGCTGCGCGCGCAAGGACACCAGCGTCTGCAGCGCCGCCCCCAGCGCCCGCAGGCCCGCGCGCGCCTTGGGCGGGACCGCACCGGCGAACGACGCCAGGAGCGTGCGCGGATCCCGCCCCTGCCGCCCGCACTGCTCCACCTGCGTCCAGAGCGCGTCCGCGCTCGCCGCTCCCACTCCCGGGACCAGCTTGACGATGCGCTTGAACGACAGCTCGTCCTGGGGGTTCTGCACGAACTTGAGGTGGGCGAGCACGTCCTTGATGTGCGCCTGCTCGAAGAAGCGCACGCCGGCGCGCACCAGGAAGGGAATGCCCCTGCGCGCCAGCTCCATCTGCAGCTCCATCGAATGGGTGTGCGCGCGGTAGAGCACCGCCATGTCGCGCAGGGCGATGCCTTCCTCGCGCAGCTCGAGGATGCGCTGGGCCACGAACTCCGCCTGCTGCTGCACGTCGCGCAGCGGCACCAGCGCGGGCAGGACGCCGCCCTCGCGGTGCGCCCGCAGCTGCTTGGGAAATTGCTTGCGATTGCAACCGATGGAGGCGTTGGCGAGCGCGAGGATGGGCGGCGTGCTGCGGTAGTTGGTGAGGAGCGCGAAGCGCTGGCAGCCCGGATGCCGCTCGGGGAAGCGCAGGATGTTCTCGAAGTGCGCGCCGCGGAAGCCGTAGATGCTCTGCGCGTCGTCGCCCACCACCAGCAGATTGCGGTGCTCTTCCGCCATCGCGTCCACGATCTCGCCCTGCAACTTGTTGGTGTCCTGGTACTCGTCCACCAGCACCGCCGAAAAGCGCCTCACGACGCTCTCGCGCGCCGCGGGCGCCTCCACCAGCAGGCGCTTCCAGTTGAGCAGCAGATCGTCGAAGTCCATCGCGTTCATCTGCGCCTTGCGCTCGGCGAAGCGGCGGGCCACCGCGAGGATCTCCTCCTCCAGCGCCACGAACTGCGGCGACTCGGCGGCGATCACCTCCGAGAGCGGCCGCTGCGTGTTGACCGCGGCGGAGTAGAGATCGACCAGCGCGTCGGCGCGGGGAAACCGGCGCTGCCCCACGCCATAGCCGAGGTCGGCGGTGGCGCTGGCCATCACCTCCTTCGCGTCCTCGCGGTCGAGCAGGCCGAAGCGGTCCGCATAGCCGAGCCGCGCCGCGTGCTCGCGCAGGAGGCCGTGCGCCACGTGGTGGAAGGTGCCGCCCCACATCCGCCGCGTCTCCACGCGGCAGAGCTGGCCCACCCGCGCCATCATCTCGCGCGCGGACTTGTTGGTGAAGGTGAGCAGGAGGATCTTCTCGGGCGGCGTGCCCGTCTCGAGCAGGTGCGCCACGCGATAGGTGAGCGCGCGCGTCTTGCCGGAGCCGGCGCCCGCCACCACCAGCGTGGGCAGCGGGTCGCAGAGCGCCACCGCGCGCTGCTCGTCGGAGAGGTCGCGGTCGTAGTCGACGAGACCCTTGCGCAAAGGAGCGCTCGTCTTGAGCGAATACCTTCGGACGGCGGCGGCTTCGGGCTGCTTCGGAGCGAGAGCGGTCTCGGGCGGCGGCATCGCTCCCTTGTACTGAACGCCCGTGCAACCCGTCAATCAACGGCAGGCGGGCGCCACCATGCACACGCCGGACTCGCACGCCCAGCGCGAACACTCGGTGCCGCCGTCCGCGCAGGCCCGGCAGAGGTGCGGAAGCATGCCCTTGCAGTCGGCCGCGGTGACGCACTTGTCGGAGTCCGCGCTGGAATCGGCCGCCTGCGGCTGCGGCGGGTGGGAGCAGGCGAGAAGAAGGCAAGCAGCGAAGAGCACCAGACCGCGCATTTCGCGCCTCCACAAAAAGACGCCGGGCCCCGCCCGCTCTTCGCGGAGGGGCCCGGCGAGGACGAGCCCGACTGCTAGAACGCGCCTGAGCCGTTGGGCGTGCCCAGGCCGGTGGGCCCGTCGTACCCGGTGGTCGCGGTGCACAGGTAGGCGGGGCTGCAGGTCCCGTTGCTGCCGGAGACCACGTCGAACAGCGACGCGGTGTGCGAATACGGGAACGAGCCATAGTTCACCGTGCCGGCGTTGCCGGCCAGAGCGTAAACCGACGCGATGATCGGCGAGGCCACGCTGGTGCCGCCGAACACCAGCCAGCCGCCGCCGCCCGCCACGCGGAACGTGTCGTAGACGGACACGCCGGTGTTGGGATCGGCGACCGCCGACACGTCGGCCACCGTGCGCCGCGCGCAGCCGGTGTCGGTCTGCCAGGTGGGCTTGGTGACGAACGCGCTGCAGCCGCTGCCCGCGCCGCTCCAGGTGGTCTCGGTCCAGCCGCGCGTGGTGTTCGACTTCACCAGATGCGTGCCGCCCACCGCGGTGACGAACCGCGACGCCGCCGGGAACTCGACGCCGAACCCGTTGTCGCCCGAGCTCACGGTGATGGCGATGCCGGGGTGGTTGAAGTGCGCCTCGTCGGTGGTCTCGGCCGAGTACTCGCTGCCGCCGTA
>DATDMU010000110.1:0-11288 GCA_036518615.1 Myxococcales bacterium | reverse complement strand
GACGGTCAGCGTTCCCGCCTTCGCTCCGGCGGGGCCGCCCGAAACCGGCGCGTCGAGGAACTTCGCCCCGCGCGCCGCGAGCCGCTCCGCGCAGCGGCGGTTGGTGGCGAGGCTGACGGTGGAATGGTCGGCGTACACCTGCCCCGGGCGGGCGGAGGCGGCGAGCTCTTCGAAGACCTGCTCCACCGTCTCTGGCGTCGGCAGCGCCGTGAGGATGACCTCGGCGCGCTGCGCCGCCTCTGCAGCGGAGGACGCGGGCTGCGCGCCCTGTTTCGCCAGCGCGTCCATGGGATCGCGCGAGCGGTTGAAGACGTGCACCGCGTGGCCGGCCTGCAGGAGCCGCGCCGACATCGGCATTCCCATCTTTCCAATCCCGATGAACGCGATCTGTGCCATGCGCCGCGCCATATCACGACGGCCGCCGCCCTGTCCGGCTCCGCGGAGGAGGCAGGGTCACCTGCGGCGGCGCGGCTTCCAGCTCCCCAGCTTCTGCGGAGCGCGAGCCGCCGCGTGGCCGTGCGGCTGCGCCGGGGCGTTCCCGCCCGCGCGGTGGTGCTGCTGCGCTCCCTGGCGGCGGGGGCGCTGCGGGTGACGGGCGGCCGGCGACTCGGCGCGGCGCTGCACCTCGCTGCGGAAGGCCTCGTTCTCCCGAGGGACGGCGGCGCGCTCCACCGCCTTGCGGGTGAACTTCTCGATGCCGCGCAAGAGGTCGTGCTCCTCTGGCGCGGCGAAGCTCGAGGCGCGCCCGCTCGCCTCCGCGCGCGCGGTGCGGCCGATGCGGTGCACGTAGTCCTCCGGCACTTGCGGCAGGTCGAAGTTCACCACGTGCCCGATCTCCGCCACGTCGATGCCCCGCGCGGCGATGTCGGTGGCCACCAGCACGCGGTGCTCTCCGGAGCGGAACCCTTCCAGCGCGGCGCGCCGCTGGCCCTGCGAGCGGTCGGCGTGGATCACCGCCACGTCGTGGCCGGCGCGCCGCAGCGATTTCGCCAGCCGATCCGCGCGCCGCTTGGTCCGCGTGAAGACCAGCGTGGAGAGCGAGTCCTCTTCCAGCAAGGCGAGGAGCAGCGCCGTCTTCTCCTCCTGGCCCACGAGGAAGACCTGCTGCACCGCGCGCTCCGCGGTGGTGCCGCTGCGCGCGACCTCCACCCGCACCGGGTCGCGCAGGTTTTCCCGCGCGAACTCGGCCACCTCTCCCGCCATGGTCGCGGAAAAGAGCAGCGATTGCCGCTCGCGCGGCAGGTGCTGGAGGATGCGCCGGATCTGCGGGAGGAAGCCCATGTCGAGCATCCGGTCGGCCTCGTCGAGGACGAGGATCTCCACCGAGCCGAGCCGCGCGCTGCCGGAATCGAGGTGGTCGTTGAGCCGGCCCGGCGTGGCCACGACGATCTCCACGCCCTTCTGGAAGGCTTGCGTCTGCGGTGACATGCCCACCCCGCCGATCACCGCCGCGCTGCGCAGGTGGTAGCCGTGGCGGAAGCGCTCCACCTGCTCCTCGATCTGCAGCGCCAGCTCGCGGGTCGGCGCGAGCACGAGGCCGCGCGTGCCGTGCTTTCCGAAGAGCCGCTCCAGCATCGGCAGCACGAAGGCCAGCGTCTTGCCGGTGCCGGTGGCCGCCGAGCCCACCACGTCGCGGCCCTGCAGCGCAGGGGGAATGGCCTGCGCCTGGATGGGCGTGGGCGCCTCGAAGCCCGCGTGCGCCAGCGCAGAGAGCGCCTTCTTCGACAAGCCCAGCTCGGCAAACGTCACGCGGTCACCCGCTTGCGCGCGCCTTCGGACTCGACGAATTGCGCCAGCTCCTCGTACGGCTGGCAGCCCACCACGCCCTGGTTGCCGATGACGAAGGTGGGAATGCCGGTGACGCCCGCCTCCTCCGCCTCGGCGCGCTTGCGGTCGATGCGGGAGAGGTACTCGTCGGAGCGCGAGGCCGCGAGCGCCGCGTCGGGGTCGAGACCCGCCTCGACCGCGAGCTTGCGCAGGTCCGCGTCGCTCTCCAGATCCATGCCGCGCCGCCAGTGAGCATCCATCGCCAGGTGGCGGAAGCTCTCCAGCTTGCCCTGGTCGCGCGCGTACTCGGCCACCGCCAGCGCGCGCCGCGTGTTGGGCGAGCGCTCGCGGAACTTCATGTCGGTGATGCCGAAGCCCTTGGCGAATTCGCGCAGCCGCGCCTGCATGGCGGCGACCCGCTCCTTGCCGCCGAACTTCTTCGCGAGCTCGATGCCGCCCACGGGCGTGTCGGGATGCAGCTCGTAGCCGTGCCAGTCCAGCTCCAGATCATAGTCCTTTTGCAGCCTGACCAGGCTGCTCTGCTCCGCGACGAAGCAGAACGGTCAGACGAAGTCGGTGAACAGTTTCAGAGTCAGGGCCATCGGGCGTGAATAGCGCCTTCGCCACGGCGCGGCCACTTCAAGTGCCGCCATCCTTCTCCTGCGTGGCTTTGCGTACGGTCACCCGGTAGAGGCCGCCCGGCACCTCGCCCGGAAGCCAGACGCCGCAGAGCGTGGTCCCCGGCCCGCGCCCGCGCAGGACGTAGCCTTCGCCGTCGCCGGTGAATTCCGACGTGGCGACCGCCGTGTCGTCGCAGAGGACGGCGGCACCGGGAGCGGCGGTGACCTTCGCCGTCTTCCCGACCTCGAGCTGGAGCTCCACGGTGCCCGGCGGGTCGGAGTCGGCCGCGATTGCGGACCCGGCAAGCAGCATCGCGATGAGGAGCGAAGGCCGCATGAATGGAGTGTAACGGATATACGGCAACCAGGCGCGCGGCGCGGCATCGAATTCCATCCATGATTCCCTTCTCCATCCTCGACCTGGCCCCCATCGTCGAGGGCGGCGACGCCGCCCGGGCGCTCCGCTGCTCGCTCGATCTCGCCCGGCATGCGGAGCGCTGGGGATATCGCCGCTACTGGGTCGCCGAGCACCACGGAATGCCCGGCATCGCCAGCGCCGCCACCGCGGTGGTCATCGGCCACGTCGCAGCGGGCACGTCGACCATCCGCGTGGGGGCGGGCGGCATCATGCTGCCGAACCACGCGCCGCTGGTCGTGGCGGAGCAGTTCGGCACGCTGGAGTCGCTCTTTCCGGGGCGCATCGATCTCGGCCTCGGCCGCGCTCCGGGAACCGACCCGCTCACCTCGCACGCGCTGCGGCGCACGCTCGCAAGCGACGCCGACGCCTTTCCCGACGACGTGCTGGAGCTGATGGACTATTTCAAGGCGCCGCAGCCGGGGCAGCCGGTGGTGGCGGTGCCGGGAGCAGGTCTATCGGTGCCGATCTGGATTCTCGGCTCCAGCCTCTTCGGCGCGCGGCTCGCCGCGGCCCTGGGTCTTCCCTACGCCTTCGCCTCGCACTTCGCGCCGGCGCAGCTCATGCCGGCGCTGGAGATCTACCGCGCGGAGTTCCGCCCCTCTCCGCAGCTCGCGAAGCCGTACGCGATGGTGGGTGTGAACGTGTTCGCGGCGGACAGCGACCAGGAGGCGGCGGCGCTCGCCACCTCGCACCAGCAGGCCTTCGTGAACCTGCGCAGCGGGCGCCCGGGACGGCTGCCGCCGCCGAATCCAGGCCTTTCCTGGGGCGCGCCGGAGCGGGCCATGCTCTCGCAGGTGCTCACCTGCTCCGCCGTCGGCTCGCCAGAGACGGTGCGGAAGTGGCTTTCGGGCTTTCTCGCCGAGACCCGCGCCGACGAGCTCATCGTCGCGGGGCAGATCTACGACCACGCAGCCCGCCTGCGCTCGTACGAGCTGGCAGCCGACGCACTCCGCAGCCTCTCGAACGCTGCCTGAGAAACGTCACGGCGCCAACGCCTGCGAACACTGCTTGGCACGCTGGACGAGCGAGGCGGCGAGGCGTGCAAGAATCGGGTGTTCAAGTCCTTCGTTTGCCATCTGCTTGCGCGCGTCCTGGACGGCATCGGGCATGCGTGAGGCCATCGAGGCGACGCGCATGACGACCTCCTCCTCAGGGATCGCCAGCTGGTCAGCGAGCCTCTCCCAGTCGTGCCGCGCGATGTGCCTGAGCCGGTACTTGTCGCCGATCTTCATCGCGAGCTTGAGCCGCTCCTGGTCGAGGTTCTTGTAGGGGAGGGCGCTCGCGAGATCGTAGAGAGGAGCCAGACGCACGCGCCCGCCACCTCCATGGAGGAGCGAGAAGTTTTTTGCGTGGCCATCCGTCCCCGCAATGAGCCAATTCAACGCGAGCGCATCGATGAAGGTCGATACGTCTTCCGTGGGCCGGCTCGAATAGGTTCGCAACAGTTCCACGATGCTGGCGGGGCCAGGTCCCCCCTCGCTCTGGTACCTGGCGCTCGGCAGGATGCCGAGAGCCTGGCACACGTCCTCCTGGTGCAGCCTCAGGATGGGCTGCGATCTCGCCAGCGCAGCCAGCGAGATTGCGCGTGCGGCAGCCTCCGCAGCCCGCCTCGCCACATCGGGTGTGCCCATGGTGCGCGCGGCCAACGCGGCCGACTCCGCGGCAGCTGCGGAAGCCATCGTCGCGGTGGAGATCCGATCGTATCGCTCCACGACGATGGCGAGTTCCTTCTCGAACCGCCGCACTTCGGACGTGGCCGCCGGAAGGCCGAGGCTTCGGGCCAACGTGAGGCAGAAGTGCTCGTTCTCCACATGACCATCGAAGTCGCGGGAGGGAGGTTTGAGGATGTGCGTCGTCGGCATCCGCCCTTGTGGCACACCCCATCGCCCGTCGTGAAAGAGGAGCGCGGTCTTGGGCTGCGCTCCTGCGAGGCTGAATTGTCCGGTGTCCTTCTGCACACGCCATGCGGAAGGGTCTTCGCGCAGCGCCCGGAGCCGAGCTGCCACGCCCGCGTCGTCGAGCCACTCCACTTTGCCGGGGCCCGAGCCCCGGACTTCTTCGAGCCTTTCCGCGCGGACGAACTGCACCGCGCCCGCGCAGTCCTCGCCGACATGGGCGATCAAGGCGAAAGGACTTCGCGGTGAGACGTGAAAGCGCCTGGCCCATTGCTCGAGAATCGGCGCGCTGTCGGGCAAGAGCCCCCACAGATAGGCTTCGATTCGCCTGTGGCCGTGCTCCGCTGCGGCAAGGGGCATGGACAGGGACAACGGGCGAGGCGTGGTAGCGACATCCTCGGACTCGCGCCAGGCATCATCGTAGTTGAACGTGAGCCGCCCATTGCTGTTTCTCGCCACACGGCCCGCGACGTTCCCGAAGAGAAGCGTGATGAGACCGTCGGGGTTCACGGCTTCTTGCCCCGCGCTCGATCGACGATCGCATCGATGTCGATGGCGGGAGCGATTGCACCAGCGGCGTTGGGAGTGGAGGCCTCTTCGGGATCGACCCGTAACCGCAGCCCGAGAACGGAAAGCGCGCGAAGCACGAGTCCAAAGCCGGCACCCGGCTTGCCCTTTTCGAGGTCGATGACCCACTGCCGGTTGACGCCGACCTTGGCCGCGAGGGCGCGCTGGTCCAGTCCCAAGGCACGACGCCGCTCCCGGACGGCAAGACCTATGTCGATGGGAGTCCGGGCAAGCATTTCGGGTCTCTTCGAGTCTGTTATTTACGACACCGAGGCATGTCTGTCAAAGCAGACACCAAGTATGTTTTAGCATACTTTTGCTGAAGTCGCCTTTGACAGACTCGCGGGGCTCCTGCGACTCACGGCGCGATGGCCACGCCCCAGGGCAGCTTCCCAACCGGAATGCGGCGCAGCACCTTGCCCGTCGCGACGTCGATGACCGACACGTCGTCGGAAGGGCCGTTCGCGGTGTAGAGGCGGTCGCCGCCGGGCGAGAGCGCGAGGCCCCACGGGCGCGGGCCGACGTCGTCGATGGTGCGGATCACGCGGCCGCTTCCCACGTCGATGCAGGCCACGCTGCCGCCGCGGCCCGTGCTCACGTACAGCCGCGCGCCGTCGCGCGAGAGCGCGAGCCCCATCGGCTTTGCGCCCTTGCCGGCGACGTGGATGGAGCCAGCGGCCTTCTTCGCCCGCGCGTCGATCACCGCCACCGCGGCGCCCTGCTCGGCGCTGACGAACGCGCGCGCGCCGTCCGGCGTGAAGACCACCGCGCGCGGCCGAGGCGGGACCGGGATGGCCGCCAGCACGGCGAAGGTGCGCGCATCCACGATGTCGACCGCCCCGTCCTCCTCGCTGGTCACGTAGATGGCGCTGCCGTCGGGGCTCACGGTCACGCCCTCGGGCTGCGCCCCCACCTTCACGCTGCGCAGCACCTTTCCGGCGGCGAGGTCCACCACGGTCAAGGCCGCGGCATCCTCGTTGGAGACGTAGAGCAGCTTGCCGTCGGCGCTGAGATCGAACGATTCCGGATCCGGTCCGCCCGGAAGCCGCGCCACCACCGCGCGCCGCGCCACGTCCACCACCGCGATGCCGTCCTGGGCGCGGTCGGGCGGGGGCAGATCCTCGTCGCGCTGGCCGGGGCCGCCGCGCGGCGAGCCGCTCACCGCCACGTAGAGCTTGCCGTCGCGCAGCTTGATCCCGCGCGGCCGCGTGCCCACCGGGATGCGCGCCACCACCGCGTCGTCCTCGATCACCGAGACGTCGCCCGAGGCCTCGTTGGTGACGTAGACGCGGACCGGAGCGGCGAAGAGGAGGATGGCGAAGAGGAGCACGCCCCGTTCTCCATCGCAGCCGCATCCCTCGTCAACCGGAGTATGTTGGCGCCCATGCTGACACTCCTTGCCGCCGTCCTCGCCGCCGCCTCTCCCGTGGAGGGGCTCGACCGCATCTACCCGCAGCTCGACGCGCTCTATCTCGATCTGCACCAGCATCCCGAGCTCTCGATGAAGGAGCAGCGCACCTCCGCGCGCATGGGAGAGGAGCTGAAGAAGCTCGGCTACGAAGTCACGACCGGCGTGGGAGGCACCGGCGTCGTCGGCGTGCTGCGCAACGGGAAGGGGCCCACGGTGCTGCTGCGCACCGAGCTGGACGCGCTGCCGGTGGAGGAGAAGACCGGCCTGCCCTACGCGAGCAAGGCCACCGGCGTGAACCCCGCCGGGCAGACGGTGCCGGTGATGCACGCCTGCGGCCACGACGCGCACATGGCGGGCTGGACCGGCGCGGCGGCGCTGCTCGCGGGCATGAAGGATCGCTGGCGGGGCACCGTGCTGATGATCGGGCAGCCCGGCGAGGAGACGGTGCAGGGTGCGCGCGCGATGATCGCCGACGGCCTCTTCAAGCGCTTCCCCAAGCCCGACTTCTCCCTCGCGGTGCACGACAGCTCGGACCTGCCCGCGGGCAAGGTCTACTTCGTGCCGGGCTACGGCATGGCGGCGGTGGACTCGGTGGACGTCACCATCTTCGGCCGCGGCGGGCACGGCGCCATGCCGCACACCACCGTCGACCCGGTGGTGATCGCGGCGCGCACCATCCTCTCCATCCAGACGCTGGTCTCGCGGGAGAAGGATCCGCTCGAGCCCGCGGTGGTGACGGTGGGCTCGATCCACGGCGGCACCAAGTACAACATCATTCCCGACGAGGTGAAGCTGCAGCTCACCGTCCGCTCCTTCAGCCCCGAGGTGCGCAAGCTGCTCAAGGAAGGCATCGAGCGCATCGCCAGGGCGGAGGCCGCGGCTGCCCGCGCGCCCAAGGAGCCGGTGGTGAAGTTCAGCGAGCCGCAGGACGCGACCTACAACGACCCGGCCGTCACCCGCCGCGTCGCGGGGGCAGTTGCAAAACAGATCGGCGCGGAGAACGTCGCCGAGGCGAAGCCTGCGATGGTGGCGGAAGACTTCGGCGAGTTCGGCAAGGCCGCGGGCGCGCCGTCGGTGCTCCTGCGCGTGGGCGCGGTCGAGCCGGCGAAGTTTCAGGAAGCGACGAAGTCCGGCGCGGTGCTCCCTTCCCTGCACTCGTCGGGCTTCGCCCCCGATCGCGAGCGCACCATCAAGATGGCCGCCACCGCCCTCACCGTCTCCGCGCTGGAGCTATTGGGCAAGCCGTAGGCGCTACGCGCCCTCGAAGCGCACCAGGATGACCGTGGAGTTGTCCACGCCGCCCCTGGCGTTGGCGGCGTCGATCAGTTTTCTCGCGCACGCCTCCAGCTTCGCCGAGTGCTTCTCGAGGATCGATTCCAGCGACGGGTCGTCCACCATGCCGGAGAGCCCGTCGGAGCAGAGCAGGAAGAGGTCGCCGGGCTGCGGCTCGTGCGCCTTGATCTCCACCTCCAGCTGCCGCTGCTGCCCGAGCGCGCGCAGGATGATGTTCCGCTGCGGGAAGCTCCTCGCCTCGTCCTCGGTGAGCTTGCCGAGGCGCAGGTACTCCTCGACCAGCGAATGATCCACGGTGAGCCGGCGCAGCCGGCCCTCGCGAAAGAGATAGGCGCGGCTGTCGCCGGCGTGCGCCACCAGCGCGCGCACCTGCCCTTCGCGCTCCGCCAGGTGGAGCGCCACGCAGGTCGTGCCCATGTTCTTCTTCGCGGCGTCCTGCTCGCTCGCCTCGATGATGCGCGCGTTGCACAGCTTGATGGCGGTGACCAGCCGGTTCTCGTCGTAGCTGCGGGCCCGCTCGTCCTTGAAGGGCCAGGTGGTCTCCGGGTCGTTGCCGGTCAGCTCGAAGAACTCCTTCATCTCCCGCGCGGCGATGCTGCTCGCCACTTCGCCCGCGGCGTGGCCGCCCATGCCGTCGAACACCGCGAACACGTGCTGCTCGGGAAACACGAGGAGGTTGTCCTCATTGTTGTCCCTCTTCATGCCGACGTCGGTCCGCGACGCATGGCTGATGCGCACGGAGCGAGGGAAGTACAGTACGGGTCAGGTGCCGTCAATGCGGAGCGGCACGGTGCCCGGGAGCGTAAAAGCGGCGGCGGCGCCACGCCGGAAACCGGCGTGGGCACCGGCGCCCGCATGGTCCTGCCAACGCTAGAATTTCTGCGTCATCAGATGGTACGAATTTCCGAACCCCACCGGCGCGCGGTCCGAATAGGAAGCCGCGTCGATGGCGCCGAAGATGCCGCCCGCCACGAGGCCGGCGCCGGCGCCGATGGCGAGATCGCGTCCCCAGTTCCCGTCGTTGCTGAGGAGCGCGACGCCCGCGCCGATGGCGAGGCCGGCGATGCCGCCGTAGAGGGCGTCCTGGGCGATGGTGGCGCCGGGGCTGCGGTGGCCGGTGACCTCGACCACCTCGGCGGCGAGCTGGTCGCGGGTCTGCGCGTGCTCGCGCAGCGTCAGGGTTTGCAGTGGCGATGCGTGGGCGGCGGTCGCGAAGAGCGCTGCCGCGAGTGGTGCGACGAGGAGCTTGCTCAGCATGGATGACCCCTGTGTTGGAAGGTTACGTGCGCCTTCCAGCAAGGTGGCGACACAGTGGAACCACCGGCAACCGGACGGCGCGGCGCAGGAGCCCCCGCATCGCCGCAGGCGGTCCGTGCGGGCAGGCGCCTACTTCTTCTTCACCGTCACGCTCCCGGAGAAGGCGTCGGCCTCGATGACGCCCTCGCCGCGGCCGTAGGTGGCCTCGATCCAGCCGCCGCTCATGAAGCCGGCCTTCCGCCTGGGAGAGTGCTTCACGGCGAGGTTCATCTCGTCGCGCAGCTCCCCGCTGTGCGAGCTGTAGCTGAGCTCGAACGAGCTCCTCGGATCGACCAGCAGGCGCAGGTCGCCGGAGACCGTCTCCGCGCTGAGGTGGCAGTCCCTTCCACAGGAGCCGGCCCACTCCAGGCTGCCGGACGCCGACTGGAACTCGACCTGCGGCGCGCTCCCGGAGGTGGAGACGATCGACTTGCCCGACACCGTATGCAGCCGCACCGGCCCCGAGGAGTCGTCGATGCGCGTGTCTCCGGAGATGCTCTGCACGTCGGCCTTGGCCACGCCGGACAGCTTCACCTGGCCGGACATGGTGCGGATGCGGACGTCTCCCACGCGCTGCACGCTCACGTCTCCGGACATGGAGGAGATGTCCAGCCTGCTGCCGCGCGGCACCTCCACGTGCAGCTTCCCGCGGCGCAGCGTGCGCTTGCCGCGAAAGGTGGGCTCGACGCGATCGCCGTAGGCGTAGAGGGCGATGTCCTCCGCCGGCGCGCCGGTGAGGGTGACCGAGACTTGCTGGCGCTCGGTGGACACCACCTCGATCTCGCCCGACTGCGCGCGCATCTGGAAGGTGACCGGGCCCTTCACTTCGAGGGTGGCGCTGCCGCTGCCGCGGGCGCGCGCAGTCGCCTCGCGGTCGCTGTCGGCGGAGTCTTCGCGACCGAGGTGCACGCGGGGCAGCCGGATGTTGCGCTGCGGGTTGAGCTTGTAGATCTTGACCCGGTTCCCGTCCTCGTCGCGCTCCTCCCGGTCCTGATCGCGCCGGTCGCGGTCGCGGCTGCGCGTGTCCTCGTCGTCGAAAGAGTCCGCCTCGTCCTCGTCGCGGTCGTTGCGGGCGATCATCCCCGGCAGATCCATGTCCACGTCCACGTCGATGTCGGGAAACTCGATCTGCGGGAGGGGCGGCAGGACGGGAAGCTCGGGCAGCTCGAAGCTGAAACCGTGCTTGCGCGGGCGCGGCTCCTGCTTCGGGTCGGCGTGCGCGAGCGCGGGCAAGAGGGCGAGTGTGACGGCGAGAGCCAAGCGATTCACGGGACTGCCTCCTCGGATTCCTGGACCAGGTTGCGCAGGGAACGCAGGTAGCCGGCATAGCCGTCCAGCACCCGCATGCGCGCGTTCACGTCGTTGGTGGCCACGCTGCGCGATTCTCCGAGCTCCGCGCGCGCGCGGGTGAGCGTCTCGTCCCAGCGCTGCGCCAGGGCGGGATCGAGCCGGGGCCGCAGCCGTTCGTATTCCGCCTCGAGGATCCTGGCGGCGTCGCGATAGTCGGCCTCGGCGCGATCGAGCGCCGCCAGCGTCTTCGGATCGATGGCCGGGCGCGCCCGCTGCGCCGTCGTGGCCGGCCGCGCGACCACCGGGGCCACCGCCTGCGGCCTCTGCGTGAAGAGCAGCACGGCCGCGGCGGAGGCTGCCGCGGCGACGGCCAGCGAGACCCGCGTTGCCCAGCGCGGCAGGCGCCGCGGATGCCGCAGCCGCGCCTCGATGGCGGGCCAGAGCTGCGCGGTGGGCGGCGAAGGCCTCCTCGCGAAGAGCGCGCGCTCCGCCCGCACCCAGGACAGCTCGCGCCCGCACTCCGGGCACCGGGCGGCGTGGTCCTCCGCCTCGGCGGCGCGCTCGGGCGAAAGCTCGCCCAGCGCCAGCGCCTCCAGCTCCTCGAGAGCGACGTGGTTCACTGCGCGCCCTCCCCGAGGTAGCCGGCGAGGCGCTCGCGAAGCTGCAGCCGCGCGCGGTGGATCTCGTTCTTCACCTTCTGCAGCGGCCAGCCCATGGCCGAGGCGATGTCG
>DATDMU010000109.1:0-18639 GCA_036518615.1 Myxococcales bacterium | reverse complement strand
GTCTGCGCCGCGATGCGGCCGAAGCCCTTGCGGTAGGTCTTGAGCTTGAGGATGTCGCCGTAGCGCTCGTCCTGCACCCGCGCCTCTTCCTCGTCCTCGGGCCGGTAGAAGATCTGGAAGAGCAGCTCGTCGCCCACCTCCGCCTCGATGCCCTTGCGGCCCGCCTCCTCCAGCGAGATCTGGTTCACCGCCTTGATCGGGTCCTCGACCTCCACCCGGTCCACCACGGTGAGCGTCTGGAAGACCTCCACCACCTGCTTCTCGTCGTTGTAGGTGGCCTCGATGGCGCGGTCCTGGCCGAAGTGCTTCTTCGCCGCCTGGGTGATGGCGTTCTGCAGCGTGTCCACGAGGACGGAGCGCTCGATGCCCTTGTCCTTCGCGACCTGGTCGAGGACCATGTTGAGGTTGACGATGGGCGCCTGCGGTGCGGGGGAAGCCATTTCTTCTTCTCTCTTTTTCTATGTTGTGGGTGCTACTCGAACACCGGCTCTACGTTCGCCTTGCTGACCTGCGCGTGGGGCACGCGGAAGACCTTCCCGTCCACGTCCACCACCACGTGCCCCTCCTCGAAGCCTTTGAGGATTCCTACAAAAGTCTTGCGGTTTTCGCACTCGGGCAGCGGCCCATACGTCCTGACGCGGACCTTCTGCCCGGCAAACTTCTGGAAGTGCTCCGGCGTGCGCAGCGGCCGGTCGAGACCCGGGCTGCTCACCTCCAGATCGTAGGCGCCCTGGATGGGGTCCTCCACGTCCAGCGCGGCAGACACCGCCCGCGAGACGGCCGTGCAGTCGTCGAGCGAGACGCCGCCCGGCCGGTCGATGAACAGCCGCAGCGCCTGCCTGCCGCCGGCGCCGCCGATCTCCACGTCGACCAGCTCCATCCCTTCCTGGGCTGCGAGCGGCGCGGCAATGCTGCGGACCTTCTCGAGAATCTCTTCCTTTCGACCCACGCGTTTCTCTCTCGCCAAAAAACAAAAAGTGGGCCCACCCCGGACCCACTTTCGGAAAACTGCCCGAAAATGTGCGAGCCGGAAGTAACACCCGGACCCGTGGTAGTCAAACAGGGGCGGAGGCCCACGTGTTCCTTGCAGCAGCCATCCAGATGCGGTCCGGTTCCGACCGGGCAACCAACGAAGCGCGCGCTCTCTCGCTGCTCGACCAGGCGGCCGAGCGAGGAGCCAGGCTGGCGGGCTTGCCGGAGATGTGGGAGCACATCGGCCCGGCCCGCGACAAGGCCGCGTTCGCCGGCCCCGTCGAGGGCGCGCAGCTCGCCCGCATCCGCGAGCTCTGCGCAAGGCGCTCCCTGTGGTGCCTGGCGGGCTCGATCTCCGAAAAAGCTCCGGGCGGACGCGTCTACAACACCAGCACGCTGATCTCGCCCCAGGGCGCCATCGCCGCGGTCTATCGCAAGCTGCACCTCTTCGACGTGGACATCCCCGACGGCGCCCACTATCGCGAGTCGGAGACGGTGGCGCCGGGACTTGCGGTGACTCCGCCCGTGGAGGTGCCCGACCTCGGCATCAAGGTGGGCCTCTCCGTCTGCTACGACCTGCGCTTCCCCGAGCTGTTCCGCGCGCTCGCCGGCGCGGATCTGCTCTGCGTTCCCGCGGCCTTCACCGCCTACACCGGCAAGGCGCACTGGGAAGTGCTGCTGCGGGCGCGGGCCATCGAAAACCAGGCCTACGTGCTCGCGCCGGCGCAGGTCGGGCGCATCGGCCCCGCCAGCGAGAACCGGTTTGCCTGGGGACATGCCTGCGCCGTCGACCCGTGGGGCGAGGTGCTGGCGGACGCCGGGGGGGCGGAAGAGGGCATCGCGCTCGCGCGCATCGATCCGGCGCGGCTCGCGCAGGTGCGCCGGGACCTGCCGGCCCTGCGACATCTTCGACACGATCTTTTCTGACCTTTCCGCGCCGACAAGCGTATGGATCCCGGGGCGTTGGCGCTCCCGCGCTGCCTGCAGGCGCACGCTTGTTTGACAGGCTGCATCAGGGGTTGTTACGGTCCGCGGTGGGCTGGGGTCGCAGGGGAGCGCATCCAGAGGGGTCGCATCATGGAGATCACCGAGGTGCGGGTCTTTCCGGTGAACGAGGAAAGGCTGAAGGCCTACGTCACGATCACGCTCGACGGCTGCTTCGTCGTGCGCGACCTCAAGGTCATCAACGGCAACACGGGACTGTTCGTGGCGATGCCTGCGAAGCGCCGCAAGGACGGCACCTTCAAGGACATCGCCCATCCGCTCAACAGCGAGACGCGCGAGCGGATGGAGAAGACCATCCTCGCCGAGTACGACCGCGAGCTCGCGCGCGGCACTCCTCCCACCTCCGCCGCGGCGGCCGGCGGGTAGACCTGATGCAGCGGCTCGTTGTAGAAGGCCGCGCATGTCCGAGAGCGAGCAGGACCTCGTCGTCTTCTCCGGAAACTCCAACAAGCCGCTGGTGAAGGAAGTCTGCGAATATCTGCAGACTCCAGTGGGCAAGTGCGACGTCTCCCGCTTCTCGGACGGCGAGATCCAGATCGAGATCGGCGAGAACGTCCGCGGCCGCGACGTGTTCCTGGTGCAGAGCACCTCCACGCCGGTCAACGACCACCTGATGGAGCTCTTGATCATGATCGACGCGGCGCGACGCGCCTCGGCTTCGTCGATCACCGCGGTGGTCCCCTACTTCGGATACGCGCGGCAGGACCGCAAGGTGGCCCCGCGCACGCCCATCACCGCGCGGCTGGTGGCCGACCTCATCACCTCGGCGGGCGCGGACCGGTTCGTCTCCATGGACCTGCACGCGGGCCAGATCCAGGGCTTCTTCGACATGCCCTCCGACCACCTCTACGCCTCGCCGGTGCTGCTCGAGGACATGAAGAAGAAGTACGGCAGCCGCCCGGAGGAAGTGGTGGTGGTGAGCCCCGACGCGGGCGGCGTGGAGCGCGCCAGGGCCTTCGCCAAGCGGCTCGGCACCACCCTCGCCATCGTGGACAAGCGGCGCCCCCGCGCCAACGTGGCCGAGGTGATGCAGATCGTCGGCGACGTGCGCGGCAGGACGGCGCTCATCCTCGACGACATGATCGACACCGCCGGAACCCTCACCCTGGGCGCGAAGGCGCTGGCGGAGGCCGGCGCGCGGCGGGTGGTGGCCTACGCCGTGCACCCGGTCCTCTCCGGCCCCGCCATCGACCGCATCCAGGCCTCCAACATCGACGAGGTGGTGGTGACCAACACCGTGCAGCTCCGCGAGAACGCGCTCGGCTGCCGCAAGATCACCCAGCTCTCGGTGGCGAAGATCTTCGGAGAAGCCATCCGCCGCATCCACTCGGCAGACTCGCTCAGCAGCCTGTTCGTCTGAAGCGCTTCGAAGTGGAACGTTTTGCGCCGGCGGGCATCCACCCGCGTGCATGGCGGATTTCCTCATCCAGCACGGCTACACGGTCCTCTTCGTCATCCTGCTCGTCGATCAGCTCGGAGCGCCCATTCCCGGCGCGGCGCTGCTGCTCGCGGCCGGCGCGTGCGCCAAGACCGGGCAGTTCTCCGCCGCTGCGGTGATCGCGCTGTCGGTCGTGGCTGCCGCCCTCGGGCACCTGGTCTGGTACGAGGCGGGGCGGCGGCGCGGCACGGCGGTGCTGAGGCTCATCTGCCGCATCTCCATCGAGCCGGACTCGTGCGTGCGGCGCACCGAGGACCTCTTCTCCCGCCACGGCGGCCGCGCGCTGGTGGCCGCTCCGTTCGTGCCCGGGCTGGGAGCGGTGGCGCCGCCTCTCGCCGGAATGGCGCGCATGCCGCTCGGGCGGTTCCTCCTCCTCGACGCGCTCGGCTCGCTCGCCTGGTCCGCCGCGTTCACCGGCATCGGCTACGTCGCCGGGCCCGACCTCATCGAGCTGGTGCGGGCGGGCATGCGGTACGGCGGCTGGCTCGGGCTCTGCGCCGGCATCGCCCTCGGCGCCTGGCTGGGCTGGAAGGTCGCGCAGCGCAGCGCAGTCGCCCGTGCGGCCCTGGTGCCGCGCATCGAGCCGGACGACCTGCGCTCGCGCCTCGCCTCTGCCGACCCGCCCATCGTCGTCGATCTGCGCAGCGAGATGACCCGCGGCGACGAGTCGATCCCCGGCGCGCAGCCGGTGGAGCCCGCCGATCTGGCGCGGTGGGCGCAAGGCGTCCCGCGCGACAAGGAAGTGGTGGTCGCCTGCGATTGACCCAACGAAGTCTCGAGCGCCCGGGCGGCGCTCCAGCTGATCGAGCTCGGGTTTCCTCGCGCCCGCGCGCTGCGGGGTGGCGTGACCGGCTGGCGCGACGCAGGAAACCCGCTCGCGCCGTTGCCGATCTGCCTCGCACCACCGTGGGGCGCCGTCACCGCCGGAGCGCCGCAGGGCTGACAGATCCGCCACGCGGATTCAGGAAACAGCCGCCCGTGAAAACCAGCCGAGGCGATCGAGCACCTCGTCCAGCTTCGCGAGCCCGTCAGCGTAGTCGGCCTCCTCAAACCATCGGTCCCCCTGCCCGTACCTGGCGATGGTCATGCGCCGCGCGTCCTCGATCGGCAACAACGTGCGCGGTTTGGAGTTCCAGGCGAACGGGTCGCCCATCGGATCGGGCTTGTACTCGAAGATGAACTTCGGCTCCCGCAGCGGAGAGATCTGGATTCGCCCGCCGGCCGGAGATCCCGCAGGGGCTCGGACGATGCAGAGGTCGAAATGGGTCATCCATGCGTGCAGGACCCGAGCGCGAGGCGAATTCTCGATGGCCTCGACCAGCTCGAGCATGACCCTGAACAGGTGCTCTGCTCGCGTCGATTTGCGCGACGCGGCGTGGGAACCGTAAGTCTCGAGCCTCTTGCGGATCTCGCCCCACGGGCTCGTCACCGGATCGGTCTTGACCATTGAGCCATCCAGCCAGGCGCTCGGTGTATCGATGCGCGGGCGGGCGCCGCACAGCCGCCTTGCGTCACCACCGTCCCCATGCTACACCCCCGCGCTCTTGAAGTTCGGGCGTTTTCTCGAAGACCCGGCACCGCCAAACCCACGCACGCGCGCAGCCCCGCGCGGCGGCGGCGTCCGGACATGAAGGAGAAGTCATGGCGAACGACACCAGCACCCTCGTAGCCCAGAAGCGCGATCAGTCCGGAAAGGGTCCTTCCCACCGGTTGCGCGCCAAGGGCCTGATTCCGGCCATCTGCTATGGCCCGTACGACAAGCCGCTGCACGTGGCCATCGACCCGGCGGGAATCAAGAAGGCCATCGCCACCCCGCACAAGTTCAACACGGTGATCAGTCTCCAGGTCGAGGGCGGCGAGACGCGGACCGTGCTGCTCAAGGATTTCGAGAAGGACCCGCTCGACGGCAAGGTGCTCCACGCCGACTTCCTCGAAGTGCGCATGGACAAGGACGTCACCGTGAACGTGCCGGTGGTCCTGATCGGCAAGCCCGAGGGCGTCACCTCCGGCGGCATCCTCCAGCAAGTCGCGCGCACCCTCGCGGTGCAGTGCAAGCCCAGCGACATTCCCGAGAAGATCGAGGTGGACGTCTCGGCGCTCAAGATCACCGAGTCGCTCCACGTCTCGGACGTGAAGGCGCCCGCGGGAGTGAAGTTCAAGGTGAAGGCCACCCAGACGGTCGCGGTGGTCAACGTGCCGGAGAAGGAGGAGGAGGCGCCGAAGCCGGCAGCAGCAGCCGCCGCGGCAGTTCCCGGCGCGGAGGGCGCTGCCGCCCCTGCCGCCGCTGGCGCGGCCCCCGCCGCTGGTGGCGCTGCGGCCCCTGCCGCGGCCGGCGCCGGCGCTGCGCCCGCCGCGGGTGCGGCCAAGGCTCCCGCCGCCGACAAGGGCGCGAAAAAGTAGGCGGTGCGACTTCTCGTCGGCCTCGGCAATCCCGGCTCGAAGTACGAGCGGACGCGCCACAACATCGGGTTCCGCGTGGCCGAGGACGCGGCACGGAAGCTAAGCGCGCCGCTCTACGCCGAGTCCCGCTGGAACGCCTTGGTGGGGAAGGCGCGGGACGTCGCGGTGCTCCTGCCCCAGGGCTTCATGAACCTGAGCGGAGAGTCGGTGGGGGCGGCGGCGCGGTTCTGGAAGGTGCAGGCGGGCGACATCGTGGTGGTGCACGACGAGATCGACCTGGAGTTCGGACGCATCCAGGTGAAGCAGGGCGGCGGCGATGCGGGGCACAACGGCTTGCGCAGCATCCGGCAGCACCTCGGCACCGGCGACACGGTGCGGCTGCGGTTCGGGGTGGGAAGGCCCCCTCCGCAGTGGGAAGGCGCCGATTGGGTGCTGGGAAGGTTCTCCTCGGAAGAGGAGCAGAAACTGGGGGAGCTGATCCCGCAGGCGGCCGAGGCGGCCGTGGCGGCGCTCCTCGAAGGACCTCTGGCGGCGGCGAATCGGTACAACCGGCGCCCCCAGAAGGAGAAGGAAGCGAAGTGACTCCTCGCTCCCGGCAGCGTCCGGGGGCCATACCCAAGAGGTGACGTGATGCAGCAGGCAGAGACACCGACGACCGGCGGCCCGGCGAGGGCCGGGAGTGAAGGGCCACCGCAGCACGCGGCCGGCGTCCGGTTGCGCGAGTACGAGACCATCTTCCTGGTCCGGCCCGACCTGGCCGACGACCTGGTGGACAAGATCGTGGAGCGCATGCGGGGCATCGTCCACCGCGACGGCGGCAAGGTGATCAAGGTCGAGAACTGGGGCAAGAAGAAGACCGCCTACGAGGTGAAGAAGAACCTCCGCGCCATCTTCGTGCGCTTCCTCTATCTCGGCGGCACCAAGGCGGTGGCGGAGTTCGAGCGCAACCTGCGCATGACCGACGACGTGCTCAAGTACCAGTCGCTGAAGATCGCCGACGACGTCGAGGCGGCCACCCGCGCGGTGGAGGCCGACGTGAAGCTGCCCGGCGATCCGGAGATGCCGGAGCGGCCCGGCCGCGAGCCCGAGGCCTTCGGCGGCGAAGGCTTCCGCGAGCGCGAGCTGCTCTCCGACGACGCAGAGATTCCCCCCGAGGGCGAGTAAGGAGCCGGCGACATGAACGACGCGAAGAAGGAGATGGCGTTCGGCGATCGCGCCGGCGCGGGAGGCAGGAGCGGTCCGTCGGGCGGGCGCGGCGGCGGCGGCGGACGCGAGGACCGCGGCGGGCGCGACGACCGCGGCGGCGGCGGCGACATGGAGCGCGGCGGGCGCGGGTTCGGCAGGCGCAAGGTCTGCCGCTACTGCGCCGACAACAAGCTCAAGGTCGACTACAAGAACGCCGCCGACCTCAAGTACTTCGTCACCGAGCGCGGCAAGATCGTCCCGCGGCGCATCTCGGGCAATTGCGCCAAGCACCAGCGCGAGGTGGCCACCGCCATCAAGCGCGGCCGCAACGTGGCGCTGCTCCCCTACACCGTCATGCAGCACCAGTAGGAGCCGGACATGAAGGTCATCCTGACGAAGGATCTGGAGAACCTGGGACGCGCCGGCGCCCTGGTCGAGGTGAAGCCCGGCTACGGCCGCAACTACCTGTTGCCGCGCAAGCTGGCGATGGCGGCCACCGAGAAGAACATCCGCCAGCTCGAGCACCAGAAGGCGGGCATCCTCGCGCGGGCGGCGAAGGAAAAGCAGAACATGACCGCGATGGCGAACAAGCTCAACGCCATCGAGGTGAAGTTCACCCGCAAGGTGGGCGAGCAGAACAAGCTGTTCGGCTCGGTCACCTCCAAGGACGTGCACGAGCAGCTCGCCGCGCAGGGCTACCAGCTCGAGCGCAAGCAGGTGCACCTGCCCGAGCCGCTCAAGGAGGTGGGCACCCACGAGGTGGAGGTGAAGCTCCACGCCGAGGTGTCCGCCAGGGTGAAGGTGACCATCTCGCCCGAAGCCTGAAGTCCGATGGCCGGCCTGCGGCGAAACGCGCAGGCCGGCCCCGTTTTGCGGCACCGCGGCGCGGGAAGTATGCTGCGCCCGTTGCGAATCCTGCTCGCCATCGTCTGCCTGCCGGCTGCGCTGGCCGCGGCGCCGCACCGCAAGGCTCCCCGGGCAGAAGCCGTCTCGACCCCTCAGCGCCCGGCCCGTGCCGACGTCACCACCGCCGTGCAGCAGGCGCCCCAGCCAAGGCCGGCTGCGCCGGCAGCCCAGGTCCCGGTGCGGAGGTTCGGCCGCTTCGATCTCGACATGCCCTTCGCCGCCGTGCGCTCCATGCCTGATCTGAAGGCGTGCGCGGCCGCTCTCTCCGCGCCGGCTGGACATGCGGACTGTGCATTGCCGAAGGCCGCGGACAATCTCGCCCGCGCCCAGCTCGCCTGGGAGGAGGGCCGCAGCGGCCCGGAGCTGATCGCGCTGCGGCTGCTCTTCGATTCCCAGGTCGCGCCCGCGCTCACCGATCTGGAGTGGCAGCTGACCCGCGGGTGGGGGCCGCCCTCGCTGGAGCAGCTCCGCCGCGAGCGCGAGCAGAAGTTCTTCACGCTGCAGTGGGAGGACGGCGAGCACCGCGCCACCCTGGAAGCGCAGGGGCCGCTCCTGCAGCCTTCGCGCGCCACCGCGGTGGTGCTGGAGCGCAAGCAGCCGCCGCTCTCGGGCGAGTTCGTGGCGCTGCACCCGCGGCCGTTCCCCGGCTTCCGCGTGCGCTGGGTGCGGCGGATCGAGTGGGAAGGCCAGGTGCACGCGGTCCTCTGGGGCACCTCGCTCACTCCCGCGCAGGAAGCGATGGGCGAGCAGACCGCGGCCTGGGCCGCGCAGCGCAACTACGTGGGCATCTGGAAGCTGGAGCCCGCCACCGCCACGCGGCCCAGGCGCTGGAAGGCGCTCTGGGAGCGCACCACCGGCGACGACGACGAGCAGGAGCCGCAGCGCATCCTCTTCGTCGACACGCGCGACGTCACCGGCGACGGCTCGGCCGACGTGGAGGTGGAGCTGTCCTGCGAGACCTGCGGCCCCACCGCCGACGAGCTGATCGTGAAGACGATGCGCGCCGGCAAGCTCGTCGACCTGCTCTCCAAGCGCGATCTCTACCGCGCGCAGGTGGACCTGTCGCCGGGCCAGGTGCGCATCCGGGAGCCGGAGGGCGAGGACGATCAGGGAGCGACCGTCAGCACCTACGCGTACGACCGGGGCAAGGGCGCCTTCGTGCTCGCCCGCGAGGAGCGCGCGCCGGCGCCTTCGCAGTAGTCATCCGGGTTCGACGACGCGCCGGTAGAGCGCTTCCCAGCGGAGCAGCACCTCTTCGGCGCGAAAGAGGCGCACGGCGCGATCGCGGGCGGCGCGGGACAGCCGCCCGCGGAGCGCCGGGTCGGAAAGGACCCGCAGCGCCGCAGCGGCCATCGCGTCCACGTCGCCGGGGGCCGCGAGGACACCCGTCTCGCCGTCTTCCACCACCTCCGGCAGCCCGCCGGTCAGCGAGCCCACCACCGGCACCCCGCAGCTCATCGCTTCCAGCGCGGCGAGGCCGAAGCTCTCGTGCGCGCTGGGGAGGAGGAAGAGGTCGCAGGCGCGCAACAGCGGCGGCAGGTTCCGCACCGCGCCCGCGAAAGCGACGTCGGCAGAGAGCCCCAGGCGCTTCGCCTCGGCCTCCGCGCGCGGACGCTCCGGCCCTTCGCCCGCCAGCACCAGCACGGCCGGCATCCGCTCCCGGACGCGGGCGAGGATGTGCAGGAGGTCCAGCGGCCGCTTCACCGGGCGGAAATTCGAGGCATGGCAGAGAACGCGCGCGGTGCGCAGGTCGCGGCCGGGAAAGAGCGCGGCCAGCGCCGAGCGGTCCGCGCCCGGCGAGAAGCGGACGGTGTCCACGAAGTTGGGAATCACCTCGACGCGCCGCTGTCCGGGCAGCCGCAGCCGCTCGCGCGCCGTCGTTTCCAGCGCCGCCGAGGGCACCGTGACCGCATGGGCGTCGAGCGCCAGCTTGCGAAGGAGCTGCACCTCTCCTCCGCGAGCATCCCCTGCGGGAACGTCCGTGCCGTGGAGCGTGAGCACCAGCGGCGGCGCAGCGCCGTCCAACGCCGCGCGGGCCAGCGCCGCGGCGGCCGCATGGGGAACCGCGTAGTGCGCATGGATCACGTCGATGCGCTCGTGCTGCACCACTTCGACCAGCCGCGCGGCCAGCGCGAAGGTGAATGCCTGCGTCCCCACCGGAGGCGGCTGTTCGAGCGGGACCGCGTGCAGCCGGATGCCGTTCGGGTCCAGCCTCCCCGGCAGGGCCGCACCCACGAAGTGGACGCCGTGGCCGCGCCGCGAGAGCTCGCGGCCCAGCTCGCCCGCGGCCACTCCGCTGCCGCCCAGCGTATGGAAGCAGAGCAGCGCGACGTTCACGGCAGCAGATCCTGCACCAGCGCCTCGCCGGGGCGGATGGCGCCGAGGACGGCCGACTTGAGCCGCGCGAGGCCGAAATGGGCGGCGTAGAACGGCAGCGAATGGACCCTTTCCTGCGGCTCACCGCCCGGGAAGAGCGACGCCTGCAGCCGATCGACGCGCTCCACCAGGGTGCGATCCTCTTCCGCCAGGGCGCGGGCGTGCTGCGCGGCGAAGCGCGACACGGCCGTCTCCACCGACACCTGCGTGCGCCGGGCCGCACGGGCGAGCGAGGGGTGCTTCTTCGCCGACGCAGCGAGCGCGTCCGGCAGGCCGCCGAGGAGCCTGCGCGCGAGATCGCCGGGGGCCTCGCGGCCGCGCCTTCCCAGGCGCCCGATCAGCTCGTCGCGCGGCGCCTCCACCTCCGCCGGCGAGAGCTGAAGGGCGCGCAGGAGCGCGTCCGTGCGCGCATCGACGAGCCGGAAGCGGGCGCGCGGCGCCGCCAGGGCCGGTCGCACGCCGAGAAGCGGATAGAGCGGCGCCACCTGCGCGAGGTAGCCCAGCTCGGCCGGACCGCCCACGTACGCCACCACCGGCAGGAGCGCGTCCTGGAAGAGCGGGCGCAGGAGCGCGCTGCAGGAAAAGCGCAGGGGCGACGTGCGCGCCGCCTGGAGAAGCTCCGCGCGCGAGACGCGTCCCCCGCCGTCGATCTCGAAAGCGACACCGTCGCCGTGCAGCCGCCGCCGCGGTCCGTCGGGCGCGTCGCCGTGGAAGAAGACCAGCGGCGATCCCCGGCGCACGTTCACCTGCTCGCGCAGCCCGGCGGCTTCCAGGTCTGCGCCCCGGCGCAGGAGCGCGTCGTCGATCTCCCCCGCGCGCTCGATGGCCGCCGTGTAGAGCGGCGAGGCGGCGCGCGCCATCTCCGGGCAGCGCGGGTCGAGCAGCACGAGGCCCTCTTCGGCGAACACCGAGGCGAGCAGCATGGCAAAGGCCTGGCCCACCGGCCGGCCCGGCGCATACGCCGCGCGCAAAGGGTCGAGGATCTCCGCCGCGAAGGGCTGCGCCGCGAGCGCATCGCAGAGCGCCCCCACCAGCGACTCCACCTCGGAAGGCAAGCCCCGGTGCGCCACCGAGCAGCGCGCGCCGGAGTCCGGCAGCGCGAGCCGGAGCGCGGGCGGCACGTGGCAAGACGCGATCTCCGCGAAGTCGTGGTCCTCCGTCTGCAGCCAGAAGACGGGCACGCAGCGCGCCCCGGTCTCCGCTTCCAGCGCCCGCGCCCAGACCACCGCGGTGGCGGCCTTGTAGAAGGTGTACAGGGGGCCGAGGAACAGGCCGACCTGCTGTCCGGTCACCACCGCCACCGTGCCGGGCCGCGAAAGCGCCTCCACGTTCCGCTGCCGCGCATCGCTGCGGGGCAGCGGTTGCTGTTGCGCCGCGAGCGCCGACCACACCTCCGGCGCCATCCTCTGCGCGCGCCGCGCATCCACCTCCGCGCGCCACGCCTCCCTGCGGCGGAAGCCGTCGGGAAGCAGCGCGGTCGCTCGCGGCTCCGACGCGAGGAAGGGCGGCGCGAAGGGGACCTTCATGGGGGCGCGCATCCTAACGCGGAACCCGGGCCGATATTCCGCCGCGCCGCGGGCATTCCCGCGCGCCCTGCGCGTTCTCTGCTGCGCCGGGCGACATGCGGCCGCCCGCGTCTATACTGGCGCCCCCGATGACGGCACTGCTCCTCTTCGCGATGACCCTCTCGCCTTCCGTTCCGCCTGCGCAGCCCGACGCGTCCCACTTGCGCCGCATGCTGGAGCGGCTGCCGGAAGGAGCGCGCGTCCTCTACGTGGCCGCGCACCCCGACGACGAGAACACCCGCCTGCTCGCCTGGCTCGTGCAGGTGAAGAAGCTGCGCGCGGGTTACCTGTCCATCACCCGCGGCGACGGCGGGCAGAACCTGATCGGAAAGGAGCAGGGGCCGGCGCTCGGCCTCCTGCGCACGCAGGAGCTCCTCGCGGCGCGGCGGCTCGACGGCGCCGAGCAGTTCTTCACCAGCGCGCGCGACTTCGGCTACTCGAAGAGCGCGGAGGAGTCGCTGCGCATCTGGGGCAAGGAGCGCATCCTCGAGGACGTGGTCTTCGTGGTGCGCAGCTTCCGTCCCGACGTGATCGTGACCCGCTTCTCCCCGCTCCCCTCCGAGACGCACGGGCAGCACACGGCCTCTGCGCAGCTCGCGCTGGAAGCGTTCGCGAAGGCGGGCGACCCGTCCTTCGGGCCCGCGCAGCTCCGGCGGGTGAAGCCCTGGAAGGCCCGCCGCATCGTCTGGAACGCGTTCCAGGCCAATCCACAGGAAGACGTCTCCCGCTTCCTCGCCATGGAGCTGAACCCCTACGACCCGGTGCTCGGCCTCTCCATGGGAGAGCTGGCCGGCGACAGCCGCAGCATGCACAAGAGCCAGGGATTCGGAGCGCCGCGGCGCATCGCGCCGGCGCAGGAGCTGTTCCAGCTGCTCGCCGGAGAGCCCATGCGCGAGTCGTTCCTCGACGGCCTTCCCGAGAACGTCCCGCAGGGCGCGCTCGCGCGGGCGCTGCAGGCCTTTCGCGCCGAGGCGCCGCAGCTGGCCATTCCCGCGTTGCTCGACGCGTACGCGGAGGCGCCGCGAGACGACCTCGCCGAGGCCATCGTCGCCTGCGCCGGCCTTGCGCTCTCGGTCACGGCGGAGGTCCCGGCGGTGGCGCCCGGAATGGAGCTGCCGGTCACGGTGACGGCGCTGCAGCGGCTCGCCGGCGGCCTCGAGCTGGCGTCGGTTCGCGCAGGGACGGAGGAGCTGGCGACCGCGCATCCCCTTCCGCCCCGGCAGCTCTTCTCGCAGAAGGCGTCGCTGCGAAAGTTGCCTGCGCCGCTCGCCTCCGAGCCTGCCTGGCTCCTCCATCCCCCCGAGGACGGCTGGTTCCCGGTGGAGGCCCTGGACGACCGCACGCGTCCGGAGCCCGCGCCGCGGCTCTTCGCCGATTTCATCCTCCGCTCCGGAGCGCGCGAGATCACCGTCAGGCGCCCCGTCGTGCAGCGCTGGGTCGATCCCGTCATCGGCGAGCGCACCCGCGCGGTGGACCTGGCGCCGCCGGCCACCATCGACGCCGGGTCGGCCGCCCTGCTCTTTCCCGACCCGGCCGCCCGGCCGCTGCGGGTCACGGTTCGCGCATCTGCCGGGCCGGTCGCGGGGACGGCCACGGTCGCGGCCCCGGAAGGGTTCGAAGTGGCGCCGCGGGAGGTGCCCTTCAAGCTCGACGCTGCCGGCGCTGAGGTGGAGCTCGCCTTCACCGTCCGTCCCGGACCGCGAGCGCGCGACGGCCAGGCGCGCCTCGCCCTGCGCATCGGAAACCAGACCTGGGACCGCGGGCTGCGGCGCATCGACCACGCGCACGTTCCGCCCCAGGTGTGGCATCCGGAATCGCGGATCCGGCTCGTGCGCTTCGACCTCGCCCGCGGACGCACCCGCAACGTCGGATACGTTCCGGGTGCCGGCGACGACGTGGCGGAGATGCTGGCGCAGCTCGGCTACCAGGTCACCATGCTCGACGAGGCGGCGCTCCGCGAGCGCGACCTCTCGCTCTTCGACGCCATCGTCCTCGGGGTCCGCGCCTACAACGTGCACGACTGGCTCGCGGCGCACAAGCCGCGGCTGTTCGACTACGTGGCGCGCGGAGGCGTGCTTCTGACGCAGTACAACACGAAGAACTTCATCTCCAGGCTGCCGGAGCCGCTCGGCCCCTATCCGATGACGGTGGCGCAGCACCGCGTCACCGACGAGACGGCGGAGGTCTCCTTCGCCCAGGACGACGCGGTGCTGCACGTTCCCAATCCCATCCACGCGAGCGACTTCGCCGGCTGGGTGCAGGAGCGCGGGCTCTACTTCGCCGAGACGTGGGACCAGCGTTACGCGGCGCCTCTCTCCATGCACGACCCGGGCGAGCCGCCGCTGCGCGGCTCCCTGCTCGTGGCGCGCCACGGCAAGGGCCGCTTCGTCTACACCGGGCTCGCCTTCTTCCGCCAGCTTCCCGCGGGCGTCCCCGGCGCCGCGCGGCTGTTCGCCAATCTGCTCGCCGCCGATGCCGATGTCCGCTGAACCGGGGCCGCGCGAGGAGGCGCCGCTCCGCCGCCTCTCGGCAGCGGTGCTGCTCGCGCTCGCCCTGGAGATCGGCCTGCTCGCGCTGCTCGGATGGGCCGCCTCGTGAGGGCGGTGGACTGGGCGGTGCTCTGCGCCACCGTCCTCGCCATCGTGCTCTGGGGCGTGTGGAAGACGCGCCGCGTGTCCACCGCGGACGCCTACCTGCGCGGCGAGGGCGAGCGCTTCTGGACCATCGGCCTCTCCATCATGGCCACGCAGGCGAGCGCCATCACCTTCCTCTCCACGCCGGGGCAGGCCTACGAAGACGGGCTGGGCTTTTTGCAGTTCTACTTCGGGCTGCCCATCGCCATGGTGCTCCTCGCCTGGTGGGTGGTGCCCATCTACCGCAGGCTGCGCGTCTACACCGCGTACGAATATCTGGAGACCCGCTTCGACCGGAAGACGCGCGTGCTCACCGCGGCCATCTTCCTCGTCTCCCGCGGGCTCGCCGCGGGCATGTCGCTCTACGCGCCCGCGCTGGTGCTCACGGCGGTGCTGGGCTGGCCATTGCAGACCACCAACCTGACCATGGGCGCGCTGGCGGTCCTCTACACGGTGTCGGGCGGCACCCGCGCGGTCAGCGTCACGCAGAGCTGGCAGATGGGGATCATGCTCTCCGGCATGCTGGCGGCCTTCCTCTTCGTCTTGCACGCCCTTCCCGGGGGGGTGGGCCTCACGGGCATGGTCAAGGTGGCGGGCGCGCTCGGGAAGATGCAGGCGGTGGACCCCTCGCTGCGCCTCGACACGCGCTACACGCTCTGGAGCGGGCTCGTCGGCGGCCTCTTCGTCGCCCTCGCGTATTTCGGCACCGACCAGTCGCAGGTGCAGCGCTATCTCGGCGGCGCCTCCTTGCGCGAGTCGCGCACCGGGCTGCTCTTCAACGCGCTGATCAAGGTGCCGATGCAGTTCCTCGTGCTGATGGTCGGCATCTCGGTGGTGGTCTTCCACCAGTTCGAGCGGCCGCCGCTCCTCTGGAACGGCGTCGCGGAGGCGCAGGCGCGACGAGCGCCGGCGGTGGCCGCCCGGCTCGACGCGCTCGATGCCCGCCTCTCCCGCATCTTCGAGGAGAAGCACGCGGCGGTGCAGCGCATGCTGGGGGGAGACTCGTCGGCGAAGTCGGCCATCCGCAAGGGCGAGGAAGAGGAGCGGGCCGTCCGCCGCGACGCCCGCGCTCTGGTCCGGGCGCCCGGGCAGGCCAGCGACGCCGATTCCATCTTCCTCTCCTTCGTGCTGCGCCACTTCCCGCCCGGCCTCGTGGGGCTGCTCCTCGCGGTGATCATCTGCGCCGCGCTCTCCGCCACCGCGAGCGCGCTCAACGCGCTCGGCGCCACCAGCGCCGTGGACTTCTACCGGCTGTGGAGACCCGACTCCAGCGACTCCCAGCGCCTGCGCGCGGCCCGGCTCGCGACGGTGGGCTGGGGCCTCTTCGCCATGTCCTTCGCGGCGTTCGCCTCGCTGCTCGACAACCTCATCCAGGCGGTCAACATCCTCGGGTCCATCTTCTACGGGCCGATGCTCGGGGTGTTCCTCGCCGGGTGGCTCTTGCCGCGCGTGCGGGGCACCGCGGCGTTCGCGGCCACCCTGTGCGCGCAGGCCTGCGTGGTGGCGCTCTGGCTGGGAACCAGCCTGGGATACCTCTGGTACAACGTCGCCGGCTGTGCTCTCGTGCTCCTGCTCGCGCTCATTTTGCAGATCGCGCTGGAATACCGGCGTCCGTCTCGCGTTCCATCGTCCACCGCCTGAACCGCCCCGGGGGTCCAACATGAACGTCCGTGTCGCGCTTTCGTTCCTGCTGCTTGCAGCCGGTCCCGTCTTCGCGCAGCGCCTCCCCTCTCCGCCCAGCGGCGACAACCAGCGTGCCACCGTCACCCAGGACATCGGTCCGGTCACCGTCTCGGTGAACTACTCCAGCCCGCGCGTCGTCCTCAAAGGCGACGACCGGCGCGGCAAGATCTGGGGAACGCTGGTCCCGTATGGCATGACCGACCTGGGCTTCAACAACTGCAAGAGCTGCCCCTGGCGCGCGGGCGCAAACGAGAACACCGTCTTCACCGTCTCCCACGACGTGAAGGTGCAGGGTCAGGCGCTGCGCGCCGGCAAGTACGGCCTGCACATGATCCCGGGCAAGGACGAGTTCACCGTCATCTTCTCCAGGAACTCCAGCTCCTGGGGCAGCTTCTCCTACGACCCGAAGGAGGACGCGCTGCGGGTGACGGCGAAGCCGCAGAAGAGCGACTACCACGAGTGGCTCACCTACGAGTTCACCGAGCGCGAGCCGGCCAAGGCCACCGTCGCCTTGAAGTGGGAGGATCTGGCGATCCCCTTCACCATCACCGTCGACGGCCCGGAGGCGATCTACGTGGCGGAGATGCGCGACGCGTTGCGCGGTTCCACCGGCTTCGACTGGCACAACCTCGTGCAGGCGGCGAACTACACCGCGCAGCACAAGGTGGCCCTCGCCGACGGGCTCGCCTGGGCGCAGCGCGCGGTCAACCCGGCGGTCGGCGGCCAGGAGAACTTCACCACCCTGATGACGCTCTCGCGGCTACAAGATTCGAACGGCCACGGCGAGGACGCGAAGAAGACCTGGAGCAAGGCGATGGCCGATCCGTCGGCCACGCCGATCGACATCCACCAGGTGGGCCGCACGCTGATCGCCGAAGGCAAGAAGCAGGAGGCGCTCAAGGTCTTCCAGATCAACGCGCAGCGGTTCCCCGACAAGTGGCCGGTGCACGTGGGGCTGATGCGCGGCTACGCGGCGGTGGGCGACAAGGATCGCGCCCTGGCCGAGGCGCGGCTCGGGTTGAAGCAGGCGCCGGACGAAGCCAACCGCAAGAGCCTGGAGCAGGCGATCCGCAAGCTCGAGGAAGGCAAGAACGTCAACTGAACCCGCCGCCGGCCCGCCTCGAGCGGGCCGCGGCTGGCGAAAGGTCTCAGCGCAGCGCCTTGCGAAGCTCGGCGGCGCGCTTGCGGATCTTGGGGTCGCCGCTGTCGATCTCCACCGAGGAGAGCCGGTTGCGGAGCGCCGGCGGCGCCTTGAGCGTGCCCGCCTTGTGCAGGTCCTCCAGCCGTCCCAGCGCCCTCTCCATGATGGACTCGTCGGGGTGGCCGAGGAGCCGGTCCAGGAGCCGCGCGTCGTCGGGAAGCTCGTTGTTCTTGAGGAATTCCGTCGCCGCCGCGTAGAACGCCTTGGTGTCCTCGATGGCGTAGAGCTTCTTGCGCTCCTCGTCCCGCTCGGCCTCGCCCGCGTCCTGGGCCGTGCGCAGGTGCTCGGGCAGCGGCGCGCCACCGGAAAAGAGCCGATCGAGGTTGGTCTTGTACTTGGTGTACCCCGTCGAGCTCTCGAAGCGCTCCCGTTCGCGCGAATCCCGGCGGGTTGAGCCCCCGCTCCGATCGCGCATCTTGTCGATTTCACGCCAGCTTTTCTTCGGTCGCGGGTTGTCGTCGTCGGTCACAGGTTCTCCACAGGCCTCCACAGGATAGCAAGATTGCGCTCCACAGGCTCGTTGCGCGAGGAAATTGTCAGCCCCCTCTGCGCAGGATGGATCTCGTGAGCGCTCCGGCCACCGTCGTCTCCTTGCCGCACGGGCGCGTCCCGCCCCACAACCTCGACGCGGAGAAGAGCCTGCTCGGCGGCATCCTGCTCGACAGCCAGGCGTTCGCCGAGGTGGTCGAGGTCGTGCGCGCGGAGGAGTTCTACCGCGACGCGCACCGCAAGGTGTTCGAGGCGATGAGCGCCCTTTTCGGAAAGGGCCAGCCCATCGACCGCATCACGGTCAAGGACGAGCTCACGGCCCAGGGCGCGTTCGAGGCGGTGGGCGGCGACGAGTTCATCGACCTCCTCGACAAGATCGTCCCCACCGCCGCCAACCTCGCCTACTACGCCAAGATCGTCCACGAGAAGGCGCTGGCGCGCCGGCTGATCGAGGCGGCCAGCACCATCGCCCAGCTCGGCTACGAGCAGCACGGCGACGTGGGCGACTTCGCCGACGAGTGCGAGCGGCGTATCTTCGCGGTCACCGAGCAGCGCAACGCGGTGTCGTTCGAGCAGGTGAAGCCGGTCATCGCCCGCGTCTTCAAGAACATCGAGGCGCTCTACGAGCGGCAGGAGGAGATCACCGGCATCCCGAGCGGCTTCGCCGACCTGGACCGCCTCACCTCGGGCTTCCAGCCGGGAGACCTGGTGATCCTGGCGGCGAGGCCCAGCATGGGGAAGACCGCCTGCGTGCTCAACATGACCACGCACGTCGGGTGCCGGGCG
>DATDMU010000108.1:0-4977 GCA_036518615.1 Myxococcales bacterium | reverse complement strand
GGGTCGGCGTCGGCCAGATCGCGCGACTGCACCAGGAGCCCGCCGGGAACGCTGCGCAGCTCGCGCGGCTCCGGCGTCCACGCCTCCCGCCCCTGCCCGATCATCGGCACTTCCAGGAGCCGCAGCGACTTCTTGCCCTTGAGCGCCTCCAGCGCACCGGCATCGAACCCGGGCGCGATGACCGCCTCCAGGAAGGTCTCCGCAAGCGCCGCCGCGGTCGCCGCATCCACTGCGTGCGAGAGCGCCACGATGCCGCCGAACGCGCTCACCGGATCGGCGTCGCGCGCCGCCTTGTAGGCGTCGAGGATGCTCGCCGCGCGCGCCACGCCGCAGGGGTTGGTGTGCTTCACCACCACCGCTGCGGCGAGGCCTGACGCTCCCTGCGCATGCTCCTTGAGCGCCTCCAGCGCCGACGAGCCGTCGAGCAGGTTGTTGTAGGACAGCTCCTTGCCCTGGAGCTGCCGCGCCGAGGCCAGCGTCGGCTCGGCGGGCTGCGGCACGCTGGCGTAGAAGGCCGCGCGCTGGTGCGGGTTCTCGCCGTAGCGCAGCGCCTGCAGCCGCCGGTACTCGGGCAGCGGCGGCGAATCGGCGAATCCGCCGCTCTCGCCCGGGTTCGCGCGCGCGAGCTGCTCCGAGAGCCAGCCCGAGATGGCGGAGTCGTACGCGGCGGTGTGCGCGTAGGCGCGGGCCTGCAGGCGGCGGCGCGTGCTCTCGTGCACCTCGCGCTTCTGCTGCAGCTCGGCCAGCACCATGCCGTAGTCGGCGGGGTCCACCACCACGGTCACGTACTCGGCGTTCTTGGCCGCGGAGCGGATCATCGACGGTCCGCCGATGTCGATGTTCTCGATGACCTCGTCGTAGGGCAGCCCCTTCGCCACCGCGTCGCGGAAGGGATAGAGGTTCACCACCACCAGATCGATGGGCACCACCCCCTGCGCCTTCATGTCCGCCTGGTCGGAGGCGAGCTTGCGCCGCGCGAGGATTCCGCCGTGCACGCGGGGATGCAGCGTCTTCACCCTGCCGCCCAGCATCTCCGGCGCGCCGGTGAAGTCCTGGACCTGCGTCACCTTGACGCCTTCCTTCGCCAGCAGGCTCGCCGTGCCGCCGGTGGAGAGGATCTCGATCCCCAGGGCCGCGATTCCCCGGGCGAACTCGACGATGCCGGTCTTGTCGGAGACGCTGATCAGCGCGCGCGCAACGGTCACGGCGGCTCCATACCACAGTGCGGAGCGGCGCGGCTGCGGGTAAGCTGTGCGCATGAGAGCGCTCGCGGCGCGGCCCCAGGCCATCTTCCTGCTCCTCCTCGCCTTCGTGCTCGCCGCCGAGAGCATGGCGCTGACCTCGCGGGGCATGGTGCTGCACCCGCAGGCGCTGCGCGCGGCGGTCATCTTCGATCTCGTCACCGTGCCCGCGGGGCTGTGGTGGCTTCTGGTCGTGCGTCCCGGCCTCGCGCGCCCGCGCACCGTCGCCCGGGTCGTCGTGCTCTTCGTGGCGATCTGCGCGCTGCTCTTCGGCAGCGAAGTGCGGCTGCTCGCGGTCCCGCTGGAGCTTCTCCTCGTCTGGATCGCCGTCCGATCGGTGCGTCGCGCCGTCTCCGCCCGAGGCGCGGCAGACGCGGCCACGGCGCTGCGGACCGGCCTCTCCGAGGCGCTGGGCGACTCCGCGGTGGCGCGGGCCGTGGCCACCGAGCTTGCCATCTTCTGGTACGCCCTCTTCTCCTGGGGCCGGAGCGCGCCGCCGGGCGGCTTCACCGCCTACAAGCGCGCCGGCTGGGTGGCCATCTACATCGCCATCGCCCTCGCTTGCGTGGCGGAGGCCATTCCGTTGCACTTCCTCTTCCGGCGCTGGGGCCCGCTCGCGGCCGCCCTCAGCGTGGTGGTCCACGTCTATACGGTGCTCTGGCTGATCGGCGATCTGCGCGCGCTGATCTTGCGGCCCATCCGCATCGAGGGCGGCCGCCTGCTCCTGCGCATCGGCCTGCGCTGGGAGGCGGACGTCCCCCTCGACTCCATCGCGGCCGTCGAGCGCGGGACTTCAGCCGCGGGCCTTCGCCTCGGCGTCCTCGGCACGCCCAACCTGGTCGTCCGGCTGCGCGCGCCCATGCAACTGCACGGTCCGTTCGGAATCCGCAAGACCTCCGATGCGCTGCTGCTGCAGGTCGACGAACCGGACGCGCTCGCCGCGGCGCTGCGCTATTCGTAATCGTCGTCGTCCACGACCGGCGCAGTCGCCGGCACCGGCCGCGGCTCGTCGTCGGCGATCACCCGCAGCTTCACCAGGCCCCGCATCTCCAATTGCCGCACCCGCTCGCGGGTCAGGTTCATGATCACGCCCACCTCCTCGAGCGTGATGCCGGCGCGGTCGGCCACGTCCAGCGCGCAGGTCTCCGCCAGCTCCCACAGCTCCTTGTCGGGGAAGTTCATCTTCACCGACCCGGTGCGCGGGTTCACGTCCACGTAGAGGTTGTACTTGCAGGAGACGTACGGGCACGGCCGCTCGCCTTCGGCGCAGTCCGCCCGCTTCTTCGGGCGGGTGGCGTCCAGCTCGGCGACCAGCGCCTGCAGCTCCGGATCGGCGCCGCCCGCCGCCGCCTGCTGGCGGAACATCCGCGCCATCTCCTTGCGGCTCATCGTGCGCGCCCGCTGTCGCGGCTTGTCGTCCAGGGGCTCGTCCATGACGGGGAGATTGGTCCGCTTTGGCTCGCTCATCGTGGCCTACCCCTTCCCGGGCTCTTCCCGTGCGGTGACTTCGGAGACCGTGCGCTCCATCTCCTTGACGAACTGATGCGCCTGCCGCCGGCTCTCTGCGAGCAGCCTCTCCAGCTCCTTGCGGCGCTGGGGCCGCAGCTCCGGCTTTTCCGCGATGGACTTGTCCAGCGCCGCGAACAGCTCGTCGAGCAGGCGCTCCACGCCGTCGAGCTGGCCGCGAAAGAAGATGAAGGAGCGCCGGATGTCCTCCAGCGTCATCCCTTCGTCCATCAGCGACTTGATCAGGTGGATGCGGCGCACGGCGGCGGCGGGATAGAGGCCGCGCGAGCCGCGGTGCTTGCCCTTCTCGCCCACCCGCCGGCTGCGCGGCAGAAGGCCGAGCTGGACGTACTTGCGGAAGGTGGCCTGCGCCAGCTTCACGCCGCGCGGCGCGAAGAAGTCGACGATCTGCGCGGCGGAGATGCCACCGGCAAACTGCGCCTCCAGCGCGTCGAACTCGTCGGCTTCGCGCTGCGCCATCGCGACCTCGTTCCAGGTGCCGAAAGCCTCCATGCTCCTCGCCCCCCGACCCGCCCGCGCGATGCTTTGAGTAGCATCGCGTGAATGCATTCGCACAAGTAGCGTATCTTGAGTAGCGTGTCAACGGCGAGCGCTCACCTGCTCAGGTCGACGTCCAGCCTGTGCTCGACTCCGTCGCGCACGTCCACCTCGAGCGCCCGCCAGCGCTGGAGCCGCGCGGAGCCGACGCGGACCGGATGCAGCCCCGCCGGCAATTCGACCGAGAGCGGCGTCATGCCCCGCAGCGTGCCGTCGACGTACACCTCCGCGTCGCCGGGCTCCGAGGTCACCCGCAGGTCCCCGTGGGGAACGTGCGGGGCGCCGATGGCCGAGTTGAGCAGCCACTGCGCGCGCTTGGGCGCCGCGATCAGCAAGGTGAGCGGCAGCACCACGAACACCAGCGCGCCGCTCGCCGCCAGCAGTTTCAGGAAGCGGCTGCGGGGCCGCGCGACGCTCGGAAACAGCTCCGGCGGTGGCCCGAGGCGCCTGCCGCCCTTCGTCGCGCGGCCCGGAGGGGGCGGCTCGGCGCGCGGCATGCTCACGGGGCCGCCCTTGCGCGCGATCAGCGCGTCCGCGGCGTGCTCCCGCAACCACATCGAGAGCGCGCGATCGGGATCGCTCGGCGGCGGGCAGGCGCGCAGGAGCGCCGTCGCCATCTCGGAGGCGGTGGCGAAACGGGCTTCCGGTTTCTCCGCGGTGGCCCTGGCGATGACCGAGCGCAGCGCCCTGCCGCAGTTCACGTCGGCGGCCTCGGCGATCACCCGGCCGAGCGAGAAGACGTCGGCCGCCGGCCCCACGCGAAGGCCGCGCGCCTGCTCCGGCGCCATGTAGCCGATCTTTCCCTTCGGACCGGCGCCGGGCTGCGACAGGTCCACGTTGCCGGCGGCGCGGGCGACGCCGAAGTCGCCCAGGTACACGGCGCCGGAGCATGAGAGGAGCACGTTGTCGGGCGCGACGTCGCGGTGCACGAGGTTCATGGGAGCGCCGTCGCGGCCCACCGCCGTGTGCGCCGCGTGCAGCGCGTGCGCGACCTGCGCGCCGATGTGCGCGGCGAGCCCTTCCGGCATCACCGCGTTGTTCCTGCGCGCCGTCTTCAGCACCGAGCGCAGCGAGGCGCCTTCGACGAACTCGAGGACGAAGACGGGGCCGTACTCCTCGGTCTCCAGGTAATCCAGCGCCGCCACGATCCCGGGGTGATGGAGGAGCCCGACGATCCGCGCCTCGTCCGCCAGCATGGCAGCCACGCGCGGGTCGCCTCGCCGCTCCGGCGCCAGCACCTTGAGCACCACCCGCCTGCGAAAAGCGCCCGCGCCGTGCGCCTCCGCCAGCCAGACCTCGCCCATGCCGCCGAGCCCCAGCCGCTGCTCGAGAACGTACCTGCCGCCGATGCGTTCGCCTGCCTGCAGACTGCTGCCTCCTTCTCCTCCGCCTTCCTTGACACACCCCCCCGCGTACTTACTGTACCGCCGCACCGCGGCAGGCCCTAGCGCCGCCGCGAAAAAGTTTGAGGAGAGTGGACCAAAATGGCCAAAAAGATCATTGGAATCGACCTGGGCACGACGAACTCCGTGGTGGCGATCATGGAGGGGCGCGACCCCAAGGTCATCGAGAACGAGGAAGGCAGCCGCATCACCCCTTCGGTGATCGGCTTCAGCAAGGACGGCGAGATCCTGGTCGGCCAGGTGGCGAGGCGGCAGGCCATCACCAATCC
>DATDMU010000107.1:0-10645 GCA_036518615.1 Myxococcales bacterium | reverse complement strand
GACAGCGGCGTGCCGTACGAGCCGGGCAGGATGCGCTCGTAGTGCCCGTCGGGCAGGAGCACGCGCGCCTTCACGTTGTCGAGCAGCTGGGTGGCGAGGATCTCGTCGGCGATGCGCTCCTTGAGCGAGGCGTCCTCGATGGGGAAGGCCACCTCCACGCGGCGGATGAAGTTGCGCGCCATCCAGTCGGCGGAGCCGAGCCACACCTCCCGCTTGCCGCCCGCGTCGAACAGCCAGATGCGGGTGTGCTCGAGGTAGCGGTCGACGATGCTGATCACCCGGATGCGCTCGCTCACGCCGGGCACGCCGGGGCGCAGGCCGCAGATGCCGCGGATGATCAGGTCGATCTGGACGCCCGCCTGCGAGGCGCGGTAGAGCGCCTTGATCACGTCGCTGTCGGCGAGCGAGTTCATCTTGGCGACGATGCGGCCCTTGCCGGTCTGCCGCGCGATCTCCGCCTCGCGCTCGATGATCTCGATCACGCCGGCCTTGAGGCCGAGCGGCGCCACCTTGAACTTCTTCCACTGCGTCGGCCGCGAGTAGCCGGTGAGCAGGTTGAAGAGGCTGGTGGCGTCGGCGCCGAAGTCGTCGCGGGCGGTGAAGAGCGACAGGTCCGAGTAGATCTTCGCGGTGCCCGGGTTGTAGTTGCCGGTGCCGAGATGGACGTAGCGGCGCAGGCCGCCCGCCTCGCGGCGCACGATCAGCGTCACCTTGCAGTGGGTCTTGTAGCCGATCAGCCCGTAGACGACGTGGACGCCGGACTGCTCCAGAGCGCGCGCCCAGAGGATGTTCGCCTCCTCGTCCATGCGCGCCTTCAGCTCGACGAGCGCGGTGACCTGCTTGCCGTTCTCGGCTGCCCGCTGCAGCGCGCGCACCACCGGCGAGTCCTTGCCGGTGCGGTAGAGCGTCATCTTGATCGCGAGGACCTGCGGATCCTCCGCCGCTCCTTCGATGAAGCTCACCACCGGGTCGAAGGACTCGTACGGGTGGTGGAGGAGGACGTCCTTCTCGCGGATGAGGCGGAAGAAGTCCCGCTCGCCGTCGCCCACCACCGGCGGCACCACCGGCGTGAAGGGCTCGTCGTGCAGCTCCTTCTGCTCGATGCGGCCGAGCAGCGGGAGCAGGTCGGGCACGTTGAGGGGCCCTTCGATGCGGTACACGTCCGCGGGCCCGAGCTTGAGGGCGCGCACCAGGTAGTCGGAGAGGTGCTGCTCCGCCTGCGCCGCCAGCTCCAGCCGCACCGCGCTGCCGCGGTCGCGCCGGCGCACCTCGCGCTCGATGGTGACGAGCAGGTCCTCGGCCTCCTCCTCGTCGATGGAGAGGTCCCAGTTGCGGGTGACGCGAAACGCCCAGCAGCCCTCCACCGGCATGCCCGGGAAGAGCTGCGCGACGTAGCGGGAGATGACGTCCTCGAGGAGCACGTAGGTCCGCCGCCCCGCGTCGGGCACCTCGAGGAGCCGGGGCAGGACGCTCGGCACCGGCACCACCCCGTAGCGCAGGCGGGCGCCCGGCGCCGTGGCGGCGAAGCGGACCGCCAGGTTCAGCGACTTGTTGCGCAGGTGCGGGAAGGGATGGCCGGGGTCGAGCGCGATGGGGGTGAGGACGGGAAAGATCTCGCGGGCGAACGCGTCGGCGAGGAACTGGTCCGCCTCCGGGGAGAGCTGCGAGGTGGAGAGAAGGCGCACCCCGGCGCGCTCGAGGTTGGGAAGGACGTCGCCGAGCAGCGCCCGGTACTGCCGCGAGACCATCTCGTGGCACCGCGTGGCGATGGCCGCGAGCTGCTCGCCGGGGCTCATCGCGTCGGGCCCGCTCTCCTCCACGTGGCCGACGAGCTGCTGCTTGAGGCCCGCCACCCGGATCATGAAGAACTCGTCCAGGTTGGAGCTGGCGATGGCGAGGAACTTGAGCCGCTCCAGCGCGGGCACGGTCGGGTCGAGGCCTTCCTCGACGACGCGCTCGTTGAAGGCGAGCCACGACAGCTCCCGGTTGATGAAGAAGCGTGCGTCCGAGAGGTTCTGGGTGGGTGGAGGGGTGCTGGCGGTGGCCGGCGGCGGCACGACGCTCAGCGCCGCCGGCGGCGCGACCGCGGTGGCGCCCGGCGCTGCAGCCGGCGCGGACCCTGGCAGAACGCTCTCCATCCCGTCTCAAACTCTACACGCCACCCTGGAGCTTGACAATCCGACGCGATGCGTTACATAAGCGTCGGTAACGCATCGCGACAAGCATCGCGACGAGCAGGAGGACGCCATGGCCGAGTTCCAGACCAAGTTCCAGGAAGCATTCCGCGGTGCACAGGCGAGGGCCACCGCCCGCGCGAAGGAGATGGAGCAGGAGGTTCGCAAGGTGCTGGAGACGCTGGGCGATCGCGCCCAGGCGGACTTGAAGTCCCTGCGCGAGTTCGCGCAGAAGGGCTCGCGCGAGCAGATGGCCGCCCTCGGCGTCGAGCTGGAGAAGCTGGGCAAGAAGCTGCAGGAGCTTGCCAAGGCACCTCCGAAGGCCACCAACGGCGCGGGTGAGCAGCCGCCGCCGGTTCAGCCGAACTAACGTACTTTACAGCACATTTCAGCTGGCTGGCGCCTTGCCGGCCGGCTGGGGTGGTCGTTAGTCTCCGTGTGCTTGCCAGGCTTGCCGGGTGTCATCCAACCGGGGGGGCATGAACTCACCGAGTGCCAAGACCATCCTCGCCGTGTGCGCGATCCTGATCCTCGCGGGTGGGGCAGCGGAGGTGTACCTGCTGCCTCGTGCGGTCCCGCGCCCCGCCTCGCGGTTCAGGGACTCTCCGCCGCCCTCGTTGAGCCAGGCGCGGATGGAGTCGCTCCTGGCGCGCGCCGGCAAGCAGCTCGATCCGGCGCTGCGCACGAAGCTCGCCGAGGCGGTGCTCACCGAGTCGGCGCGGGCGGGGTACGATCCGCTCTTCGTCCTGGCCCTGGTGGCGGTGGAGAGCGGCTTTCGGCCGATGGTGTCGAGCGAGCGGGGCGCCTACGGCCTGATGCAGCTCAAGCCCTCCACCTTCGCCTGGATCGCCGGGCGCGAGCCGGACATCGCCGAGGACAGCATGGTGATGGAGGATCCGGTCATCGACGTGCGCCTGGCGGTGCGCTACCTGCGCTGGCTCGAACACCGCTTCCCCAAGCGCGACGAGGCGCTGATGGCCTACAACGCAGGACCCCGCCGCATGCAGCAGTACAAGAAGAGCGGCATCCCCGACTCGCTGCGCGAGTACCCGCGCCGGGTGATGAAGGAATACCGCCGTTTCGTCCGCATGATGAACGAACCGGAGCTTCGCGAAGTGGTGGTGGCTCAGGCAAACTGAGCGGGTGACCTTCCTCCTCTGCGTCTTGCTCGCGGTCGCCGGACCGCCCAGGGTGGAGGGCCGCGTCTACGAGCCGGGCGGCGGGGGAACCGCGCTTGCGCAGGTCACGCTCGCGCAGGGCGAGCGCACCCAGGTGGTGCGCACTGCGGAGGACGGCTCGTTCCGGTTCCGTGCGTTCGAGGGAGACGGCATCCTCACCGTGCGGCTCCCGCAGGGCTGGAGCGCGGCCGGCGAGCTCACGCACAGGTTCGGCCCCGCGTTCCGCGGCGACGTCATCCGCGCCGAATTCACCGCCCGCGCGAGGCGCGTGTTGCACGGCCGCCTGCTGGTGGCGGGCCATCCGCTCGCCAACGCCCGGGTGTCTGCGGGCGCTGCAGCCGCGCAGACCGACGCGCAGGGCCATTTCACCTTTGCCGGCCTGCCCTCCGGACAGGTGGAGGTGCGCCTCGAGGCGCCCGCGCTGAGAGGCCGCGTCGAGTTGCCTGCAGGCCCCTGGGAGCTGTCGCGCGACGTCGATCTCGCCGTGCCCCCGCTCTCGGCGCTGCGGGTGCGCGCCGTCCCTCACGACTCCGGCCGCCGGCCGCTGCGCGACTGGCTCGCCGGCAGGCCCCTGCGGGACCGCGAGATCGCGTCGATCGAGCGGCTGGCGGCGCTGGCGAACCTGGATGCCGGTTTCCGGCTGGTGATGGCGGTGCGGCCGGCCGATGTGGAGCGGGGTGCGCAGGCGGCGGTGCTCCTGCAGCGCTATCTGACCGGGCCCGCCCTCGTCCCGCGCGAGCGCGTGCTCTTCGCCGTCACGGAACTCGCAAGAGCCGGGCAACTGGAGCTAATCTTGGCGCGGATGAGCGAGCCGGAGATCCGTTGACCGCGTCGGTGGCTTCATTTCTGACCCAGGCCCAGAAGGCCGGCTCCGAGCTGCCGCCGGCGCTGTCGGGTGCGCTGTTGCTCGCGGCCATCCGCCTCTCCGAGCACCGGCAACAGGCGCTGCGGCCCTACCAGCTTCTCGTCGACGACGACGGCACCCTCGAGCTGCTCGCCGGCCAGCCGCCCACGGCAGACGGCTATGCGGCTCCGGAGTTGCGAGCCGCGGCGGCGCTGCCCCACGACCCTCGCGTCCTCGTCTATGCCGCAGGCGCCCTCGGGTACGAGCTGGTCACGCTGACGCCGCCGCGGCTCTCCGGCGAGGCCGGCCCCGAGCTGAGGGGACCTTTCGCTTCCGTCATCCGCAAGGCGATGAGCGAACGGCGCGACCGGTTCCGCTCGCTCAAGGAGATGGCCCTCGCCGTCGAGCGCGTGCAGGCGCGGCCCACCTCGGACGAGGAGCGGACGATCCTCGCGGCGGTGGCGTCGAGCACGCAGTTGCCTCCCGCGCAGAGGCTCGCGAAGATCGAGCTTCTGCGCGCGGCCGGCGCCGCAGGGGCAGAGCCAGCCCCGCAGATGCCGGCGCCTTTCGCGCCGCCCTGGGATGGGCTGGAGCCCTCGGCGGAGATGGACCTGCCGGCGCAGGCGGAGCCGCCGCGGGAAGAGCCGGCGGAGCAGCCTCGCGACACGGCGGAAGCGGCGAAGACCGGCCAGGAAACCGCGGCACAGCCGGAGCGCCACGAAGAGCTGGCGAAGCTCCAGGCGAGGCTCGAGGAGCTGGAGCAGCAAGTCCGCTCCGCGCCGCCCCCCGCCGCCTCGCCCGCGACCGCGCTGGCGCGGGAGGTCAAGCTCCTCCTCGACGAACGGCGTTTCGCGGAGGCCGAGCGCGCGCTGCAGTCGCCGCTCACCGCGGACGATGCCACGCTGCAGCTCCGGCTCGCCCAGACCTTGTCGTCGATGCCGGACGGCGACGGCTCGCGGACGGCGCGTGCGGAGGCGGCTTTCCGGCGCGCGGCGGAGCTGGACCCGGCCTGGGCCCAGCCCAGGGCCGGCCTGGGAACCTTGCTGATGAAGCTGGGCAAGAGCGAAGAGGCCGTGGCGCAGTTTCGCGCCGCGCTGGTCCAGGATCCCGCCTGCGCCGAGGCGCAGCAGGGGCTGGCCCTGTCGCGCCCCGCCCGCGCCCGCCGCGACTACCGCCTCGCCCTCTCGGCCGTCCTCGGCGCGGTCGCCGCGGTGGCGGTGTTGCTCTTCTTCCGCCCTGCGGCCCGCGCGAGAGCGGTGACTCCACCCGCCCAAGCGGCGCCCGCGCAAGCGGTGCCAGCTCGAGTCGTGCCGGCGGAAGAGCGCGCGGCGACGCAACCCGCACCTGCGCAACCGATCCCTGCGCCCGCGCCTGCGGCAACCCCGGCTCCGGCAGCGAACGCCCATCCGGCTCCCGCGCCCGATCCCGCGCCGGCAGGCGAGCCCGCACTCGCACGCGCACCCGCAGTCGCACGCGCGCCCGATCCCGATCCCGATCCGGCTCCCCCGAGGAAGCAGCGCCACCGCAACGCCGCCCACTCCGCCGCGCAGTCCGAGGCGGCAAAGGGCGAGAAGGCCCTCCGCGCCTTCGACACCAGGTCCGCCCAATCCGCCTTCGGCTCTGCGCTCAAGCTCGACCCCACGCTGCCGTCCGCCCACCGCGGCATGGGCATGGTCTACGTGCTTCTGGGCAGGAACGCCGAGGCGAAGACCGAGTACGCGAAATACCTGAAGCTCGCGCCGGACGCGCCGGACAGGGATCAGATCGAGCGCCTGCTCTCCCGTTAGCGGCCGGAGCAGCACGAGTCGCCGATGCGTTCTAGACTGCGCGCGACATGAACGCGTACACCATCCGGATACCGGAGCCCGCGGCGCGGCGCATCGAAGTGGAGCTGCAGGTCGAGTCGCGCGGCGCGGCCACGCTGGACGTCCGCATGCCGGTCTGGACGCCCGGCAGCTACCTGGTTCGCGAGCACGCCCGGCACGTGGACGGCGTCTCGGCTCGCGGCGACGGCCGCGAGCTTGCGGTGGAGAAGGGCGACAAGCAGACCTGGCAGGTACGCTGCGAGGGCGCGCGGTCGGTGCGCATCTCGTACCGGCTGCACTGCTTCGAGCTGACCGTCCGCACCAACCACGTCGACGCGACCCACGCCTTCCTCAACCCCAGCGCCGCGGCGATGTTCGTGGTGGGCCGCGAGACCGAGCCGTGCGCGGTGCGCCTGCAGCTTCTGCCCGGCTGGCGCGCCTGGGTGGCGCTGCCCGAGGAGGACGGCGCCTTCCGCGCCCGCGACTACGACGAGCTGGCGGACAGCCCGTTCGAGTGCGGGCCGGAGGCGACGCACGAGGCGCACGCCTTCGTCGCGCAGGGCGTTTCGCACCAGCTCGTGGTCTGGGGCCGCGGCGATCTCGAGGCGCGCAAGGTCGTCCCCGATCTGGTGAAGATCATCGACGCCGAGGCGGCCATCTTCGGCGGCCTTCCCTACAGGGAGCCGTATCTCTTCATCCTCCACCTCAACGACAAGGGGCGCGGGGGCCTCGAGCACCGCCGTTCCTGCGCGCTGCTCGTGCCGCGGTTCTCCTTCGTGCAGAAGAGCGCCTACGAGGACTTCCTCGAGCTCGTCGCGCACGAGTTCTTCCACCTCTGGAACGTGAAGCGCCTGCGCCCGTCGGCATTCACTCCCTACGACTGGACGCGGGAGAACCACACCACCCTGCTCTGGGCGATGGAAGGGCTGACCTCGACCTACGAGGTGATGGCGCTGCGCCGCGCGGGCCTCGTCACCGCGCAGCGGTTCCTGGAGATCTGGGCCGAGCGCATCACCCAGCTCCTGCGCACGCCGGGACGGCTGCGCACCTCGCTCGCGCAGGCCTCGTTCGACGCCTGGATCAAGCACTACCGCCCGGACGAGAGCACCTCGAACACCACGGTCTCCTACTACCTGAAGGGGAGCGTGGTGGGCTTCTTGCTCGACCTCGAGCTGCGGCGGCGCAGCGGCGGCGAGCGGACGCTGGACGATCTCGTCCGCGCGCTCTTCGAGAAGCACGGCCGCGCGCCCGGCCTGCCCGAGGACGGGGTGGAGCGGGCGGCGGTGGAGCTGATCGGCGATCCCTCGCTGCACGACTGGTTCGCGCGAGCCGTCCGATCGACGCAGGAGCTCCAGCTCGACGAGGCGCTCGGCGCGGTGGGCCTCGAGGCGGTGCTGGCGCAGGCCAGGGGCGCCGACGACAAGGGCAGCGCCCAGGGCGACCCCCGGCCGGCTGCGGATGGATCGGGCCAGTCGCGGGCGTGGCTCGGCGCGGCGCTGCGGGAGAGGTCCGGGGTTCTCGAGGTGGGGTCGGTCGCGGAAGGCTCGCCCGCCCAGCTCGCCGGGGTGTGCGCGGGCGACGAGCTGGTGGCCATCGACGGCTTCCGCTCCGAGCTCAAGCAGCGGCTCTCCCGCGCGCAGCCCGGCCAGCCGGTCCGGCTCTCGCTCTTCCGCCTCGACGAGCTCCTCGACATCGAGGTGGTGCTCGCCGCCGCCCCGCGCGACACGGTCACCATCGCCCCTGCCGCCGAGGCGTCCGCCGCCCAGCTCGGCTTGCGGCAGAAGTGGCTGGGGGAGGCCTGGCCCGCTGACGAGTGATTGCGCGCGAACCTTCGCCCGGGTAAACACCGCGCGTGCGCGTCAGCGAGATCTTCCACAGCATCCAGGGCGAGTCGACGCTGGCGGGCGAGCCGACGGTGTTCGTGCGCTTCACCGGCTGCGATCTGCGCTGCCAGTACTGCGACACCGAGTACGCCTTCTACGGCGGAACGCAGATGTCCCGCGAGCAGATCCTCGACGAGGTGGCGAAGTACCCGGCGCGCTTCGTCTGCCTGACCGGCGGCGAGCCCACGCTGCAGCCGGAGCTGCCGGCGTTGGCGCAGGAGCTGCTCGACCGCGGGTACCAGGTCTCGCTGGAGACGCACGGGCAGCGGCCGCTCGACGCCGTGCCTCCAGGCGTGCGCAAGATCGTCGATCTCAAGACCCCCGGCTCGGACGAGCCGCACACCGACTTCGCGGCCTTCCCGGCGCTCTCGCCGGGCGACGAGGTCAAGGTGGTGGTCTGCTCGCGCGAGGACTTCCGCTGGGCGCTGGCGAAGATCGACGAGCTGCGGCTCTGGGACAAGGTGCCGGTGCTCTTCTCGCCCTCCTACCGGGAGGTGGCGGCGCAGGACCTGGCGGCGTGGGTCCTGGAGAGCGGCAGGCCGGCGCGGCTGCAGCTGCAGCTGCACAAGATCCTCTGGGGCGAGAGGAGAGGGGTCTGAATGCGCAGGTCGTCCCCCAGGACGGAGGCGGCGCTGCGGCGGAGGCTGCCGGCGCTGCGCGACGTGCACAGCGAGCGCGACACGCGCAACCTCGCGCTCGACCGCGCCGGGGTGAAAGGGCTGCGCTATCCCATCTGCGTGCTCGACCGGGCCCGCGGCCTGCAGCACACCGTCGCGGAGATCGACATGAGCGTGTCGGTGCCGCACCGGCGCAAGGGCGCGCACATGAGCCGCTTCGTCGAGCTGCTCAACCGGCACCGGGGCGAGATCGACATCCGCAAGTTCCGCTCGCTCTGCTCCGAGCTGCGCAAGGACCACGACGCCGACGCGGCGCAGGTGAGCGTCCGCTTTCCCTATTTCGTGGAGAAGAAGGCGCCGGTCAGCGGAGCCGTGGGCCTGGTCGACTACACCTGCACCTTCGGCGCGAGCGTCAGCCGCGACGACCACGACCTGTGGGTCGAGCTGGAAGTGCCGGTCACCACCCTCTGCCCCTGCAGCAAGGCCATCTCCGATCACGGCGCGCACAACCAGCGCTGCCTCGCCTCGGTGCGGGTGTGGTTCGCGAAGTTCTTCTGGATCGAGGACCTGATCGCGCTGGTGGAGGACTCCGCCAGCTGCGACCTCTACGCCCTGCTCAAGAGGCCCGACGAGAAGTACGTGACCGAGCGCGCGTACGAGCGGCCGCGCTTCGTGGAGGACCTGGTGCGGGAAGTGGGAACGCGCCTGCGGGCGGACAGGAACTTCCGCCGCTGGCAGGTGGAGGCGGAGAGCTTCGAGTCCATCCATGCCCACAGCGCCTACGCGACGCTGAAACATCCTTGACGTCACCGTGGTTTGCGGGGACCCTCCGCTCCATGCTCGAGGAAGATCCCAGGCGCACGCATCTTCCTGCCGACCCGGAGCGCATCGTCGCGCTCTACGAGGGCACCAACCAGCCGCTGGTGCAGACCACCGGCCGCGCGGCGCAGCCGGCGCAGGCGGCGGTGGTGGCCCTGCGCACCGGCTCGCTCTTCGACGTGGTGGTCGCGCTGACCCTGACCGGCACCGGCGAGAACGTCATCTACGCGGGGCCGCCGGTGGAGCGCAACGGCGTGCAGCAGGCGCTGGAAGAGGCGCTCGACTTCGCCGAGAGCATGGGCTTCATCCTCGACCAGTCGGGCTTCACCCGGCTCGGCGCGGTGCACCGGGTGGAGATGCTCAGGCGCCTGCCGGCGTTCTCGCCGCCCGAGGCGCGGCCGCACCAGGCGAAGGAGAGCCACGCGCGCACGTCCATGCAGGCGGTGGCGCGGCTCTTCGCGGCCTTCTGCGCGCTGTTGCTCGCGTCCTGCTCGGGGATGAGCGCGGAGCAGCGCGCGGCGGCGGCGGAGATTCACCAGCAGCTGGGCGACAACCTCATCCACCAGGGCGACGCGCAGGGAGCGCTGAAGGAGTACCTCTCCTCCCTCGACTACGACGAGACGCCGGAGGCGCACCTGGGCCTCGGCGTCATCTACGCCTGGTCGCTGGGGCGCACGCAGGACGGCGAGAAGGAGTTCAAGCGCGCGCTGGAGATGCGGCCCGACTACAGCGAGGCGCTCACCAACCTGGGGGCGCTCTACATCCAGCGCGGGCGCTTCAAGGACGCCCTGGAGCCGCTGGAGAAGGCCGCGCGCGACCCGCTCTACAAGGGGCGGGTCCTCGCGCAGAGCGATCTCGGCTGGGCCCTGTACAAGAGCGGGCAGGTCGACCGGGGCGTCTCCGAGATCAAGGGAGCGCTCGCGATCGCGCCGAAGTACTGTCTCGGCTGGCGCCAGCTCGGGACCATCTATTCGGAAGAGGGCAAGGTGGACGAGGCGGGCAAGGCCTTCTCGCGCTACGCGCAGGAGTGCCCGGACGTGGCCGATGCGCACCTGCTCTTCGGCAAGGCGCTGGTGCGGCAGCAGAAGGCAAAGCAGGCGCGCGCGGAGTTCGAGCAGTGCGCGGTGGCGAAGCAGGAGCGCGACCAGCCGGTGGCTGCGGAGTGCGCGCGGTTCCTGCGCGAGCTGGGCACGCCCTGAGCGTTGGCGCCTCCTCGCGCGCGGGGCTAGCAGCAATACCGCTCAGTCAGCGCATGGAGTTTGGTCGCCGTCCACGCGTCGACCGCGGCGGCGACGGCGACGTGTCGCGATTGCCCGCGTCGCCTT
>DATDMU010000106.1:0-2646 GCA_036518615.1 Myxococcales bacterium | reverse complement strand
CCCCACTTCTCGTCGCTCTCCGGCAACACCGCAGCCTCGCGTACCGCCCCGTGCGCCATCAGCGCGGCTTCCACCTCGGCCGGATAGACGTTCTCGCCCCCGCTGACGATCAGGTCGGTGCGGCGCGCGTGCACGGTGAGGCGGCCGCGCGCGTCCAGCTCGCCGAGGTCGCCGGTGCGAAAGAAGCGCCCTTGCAGCGGCTCGTGGCCGAGATAGCCGCGCATCACCGCGGGGCCGCGCACCAGCACTTCGCCGTCATCGACGCGCAGCTCGAATCCGGGAAGCGGCGGGCCTGCGGTCAGGCCGTCGGCGTCGTCCGGCCGCTCGCAGGTGGCCATGGAGCACGTCTCGGTCATTCCCCAGGTCTGCACCACGCGCAGCCCCGCCTCGCGGGCGGTCTTCAAGAGAGGCGCGGGAACGGGCCCGCCGCCCACCGCCACGATCACGGGAGGGAAGCCCCCGGGCTTCACCTCCAGCACGCGCGCGAGCGTGCTGGCGACCAGGCTCGCGTGGGTGGCGGATGCCAGATCGCGGGCGACCGCCGCGGCGTCGAAGCGGTCATGCAAGAGCACGGTGCAGCCGGCGAGGCGGCAGCGGAAGACGATGCCCAGGCCGCCCACGTGGAAGAGCGGCAGCACGCAGAGGAACCTGGACGAGGCGTCGACTCCGAGCACCTGGTTCGCCGCGCGCGCGCTTGCCTCCAGGTTGTCGCGCGAGAGCCGCGCGGCCTTGGGCGCGCCGGTGGTTCCGGAGGTGAAGAGCACCAGGGCGGGGTCGGGCTCCACGGGCACGTCCGCGATCGACTCGCGCTGCGCGGCGAGCTCCGCGGGCGCAAGCCGCGTATTCTGCAGCACCAGCTCGCCGCCGGAGTCCATGGCGGAGAGCACGAGCGAAATCGTCTCCGGAGTCGCGTGGCCGGGCGCGAACGACCGGCCCGCAGCCGCGCGCGCAGGCACCAGCTCGAGCGGCGTTCCGCGGAAGACGATCTTCAAGGGATGCCGAGCCCCCGCACGTCTGGAATCCGCACCACGCCCTGCAGCGGAGCGAGCGGGTCGGGCGCATCCGCGAAGAGGCGTCCGGTGGCGATGCCCGCCGCGGGCTGCGGCCCGAGGGCGAGCACGGCGGCAGCCAGGTGCGCGGCGCCGGCGCGGCCGACCGGGCCTTCCAGCGAGCTGGTGACGATGACGGAGAGCCCGCGCTCGTGCGCGCGCCGCGCCAGCTCCATGGCGGCCGCGAGTCCCCCGAGCAGCACCGGCTTGAGCACCAGCGCGCGCGCCCGGGCCAGGGCGGCCTCCGGATCGGACGACAGCATCTCGTCGGCGGCCACCGCCACCGGGCACCCGTCGAGCCCGGCGAGATCCGGCGTGGGCTGCTCGCACAGCTCGATTCCCAGCGGCGCAAGCTCGCGCAGCCTGCGCAGCGCCTCCTCCGCCGTCCAGGCGCCGTTCGCGTCCAGGCGCAGCTTCACCTGCGGACCCACCGCGTCGCGCACCACCGCGGCGCGCGCGTAGGCGTCGTCGAAGCCTGCCTTCAGCTTGACCGTGCCGTATCCCTCCGCCGCCGCCCGCTGCGCCTCGCGCGCCAGCTCCGGCATGCTCGCGGCCGAAAGCAGCGCGCTCGCCGCCACCTCGAGCGGCGCGCGCGGCTCGAGCAGCCGCGCCAGCGGAACGCCGGCCCGCTGCGCCTCGATGTCGAGCAGGGCCTGCGTCCAGGCGCAGCGCGCGGCGGGAGCTCGGGGCAGGGCGCCGGGACGCGCGGCGCGCAGCTCCGCCATGCACTCTTCCAGCGTCTCGGTGCCCAGCTCCGGCAGCGGCGCCGCGTCGCCCCTTCCGACCCGGGCGCCGTCGCGCAGGACCACCTCGATGCCCTCGCGGAATTCGCGCACGCCGCGGGCCGTCCGCAGCGGCCGCAGCAGCTGCAGCCGGTACGGTCGCAGCTCCACCGAGCCGCGCTGGAGGCGCTCGGGCATCATCCCCACAGCCCGGCGGCGAGGAGGATCGAGTAGAGCATCTGCAGGCGCGCCGTCTGGCCGAGGCCGCGGTTGAGCATCGCTCCATCGCGCGTGAGCACGGTGCGCAGTGCGGGCAGGGCCACGGGCAGCGCAAGAAGCGGCCAGAGCGTTCCCAGCGCGGGGGCGAGGGCGAAAGGCACGAGCACGAGGACCACGTACTGCACCCGGGTGGCCCTCTTGCCGATCTTCACCGCGAGCGTGTTCTTGCCGACGCGGGCGTCGGTCTCGCGGTCGCGCAGGTTGTTGACCACCAGGATGGCGGTGGCCAGCGCGCCGACGGCGGTTGCCGCGAGCCACGCCTGCTTCGGGACGTAGAGGGCCTGCGCGTACGCGGTGCCGCAGGTCGCCACCAGCCCGAAGAAGACGAAGACGAAGAGGTCGCCGAGGCCGTGATACCCGAGCGGCCAGGGCCCGCCGGTATAGAGCCAGCCTGCCGCGACCGAGGCGATGCCGATGGCGAGGATGGGCCAGCCGGCCAGCGCCGTGAGCCACAGTCCGAGAAGGCCGGAGATGCCGAAGGCGACGAAGGCCGCCACCTTGACCGTGGCGGGCTGCACGAGACCGCTCTGCGTCACCCGGGTGGGGCCCACCCTCTCGGCGTCGGCGCCGTGCCGGAAATCTGAGTAGTCGTTGGC
>DATDMU010000105.1:0-6223 GCA_036518615.1 Myxococcales bacterium | reverse complement strand
GCCGCGACCGAGGCGATGCCGATGGCGAGGATGGGCCAGCCGGCCAGCGCCGTGAGCCACAGCCCGAGAAGGCCGGAGATGCCGAAGGCGACGAAGGCCGCCACCTTGACCGTGGCGGGCTGCACGAGACCGCTCTGCGTCACCCGGGTGGGGCCCACCCTCTCGGCGTCGGCGCCGTGCCGGAAATCTGAGTAGTCGTTGGCGAAGTTGGTGCCCACCTGGATGAAGAGCGCCGACAGCAGGGCGAGCAGCGCGGGCAGCGGCCGCATGCCGCCTGCATGGCGCGCAACCGCGGTGCCCACCAGCACCGGGGAGATGGCGGCGCTGAGCGTGCGCGGGCGCGCGGCCATCAGCCAGACGCCGAAGGAAGGACGCGGTGCCACGGCCTCGCTCACGCTTCCTCCGGCGTCGCGAGCGCCTCGGCGAACGCGGCGGGGCGCTCGAGGTGAGGGGCATGCCCGCAGTCGGGAACCAGCCTCAGCGCGGCGCGCGGCAGAAGCTCGCGCATGCGCCGCGCGAGGGCGGCGAACTTCTCGTCCTGTGCCCCGGCCAGCAGCAGCACCGGCACCTCCAGCCCGCGCAGCTCCTCCCAATACGACGGCTGCGCGCCCGTGCCCAGCTGGCGCAGCGCGCTGGCGAGGCCCCGCGGCCGATGGGCGAGGCGCTCGGGGCGAAGGCGGGCGGCGAAGGGCTTCAAGGATGCGAGGGTGGGGTGCTCCTCCCACCGCTCCACGAACTTCTCCATTCCTTCGCGCTCGATGAAGCCGGCGAGGGCGTCGTCGTCGGCCCTGCGCCGGGCGCGCTCTCTTGCGTCCTCGATGCCTGCGGTGCCGCTCTCGAGCACGAGCCGCTCCACGCGGTCCGGATGCCGCAAGGCGAGCGCGAGGGCGAGGCGCGCGCCCATCGAGTAACCGAAGAGGACCTTCGGCCGGGAGAGCGACGCGCCGAGATCGCGGAGCGCCGCTTCCCACGAGGTGGCGTCGGGGGCCGCGCCGTGGCCCGGCAGCTCCGGCGCGGCGGCGCCGGGAAAGAACGGCAGCAGCGCCTTCGCGCTTCCGGCAAATCCGTGCAGCACCACCGCGCTCACGGCGGATCACCGAGAGCCGCGACCACCGCGGCCTGCAGTTCGCGATGCTGCGCCACGTTCCTTGCCCTGTCGGTGCGGGCCTCGACGAGGCGCAGCCCGGCTCCGGGCCGCTGCAGCGCCGCCCGCAGCGCGCGCGCATCCGAGACCCGCGCGAACTCCGCCCCGCACATCCGCGCCGCGCCCTCGAAGTCCTGGCTGTGCGGCGTGCCGAACAGCTCCTCGAAGCGCTGGGGATATCCGGCGATGGGCAGGAAGTGGAAGATGCCGCCGCCCTGGTTGTTCACGCAGACCACCGTCAGGTCGATGCCGAGTCGGGAGGCGGTGACGAGCCCGCCCAGGTCGTGCAGGAGCGCGAGGTCGCCCAGGAGCGCCACGGCGCGGGTTCCGCCCACCGCGGCCGCCCCTGCAGCGCTGGAGACGATGCCGTCGATGCCGTTCAGCCCGCGGTTCACCAGCACCCGCCCGCGCCGCTGCGCGAAGGCATCGACGTCGCGCACCGGCATGCTGCTCGCAACATAGAGCAGGTCGGCCGCAGCCGCAGTCTCGCGCGCGATCAGAGGCTCTCCCCAGGGCGCCTCGGCAAACGCAGCCTCGAGCGCCGCGCGCGCGCGCTGCTCCGCCTGGCCGAAGAGGCTCGCGAGCGGCCCCTGGGCGCGCGCCTCTGCCGCGAGCGCGCGGAGGATCTGCGGCGCGTCGCCGCAAAGGATCCGGCTCGCGCGGTGACCCGGGTCGGCGGGCTCGCCGCGCTCGTGGACGACCACGGTGCGGTCCGCCTGCTCTGCGAACGCCTGCAGCAGTTTCGAGCTGAGCCCGCCGCCGACCCGCACCACCGCCCCGGGCCGCAGCGCCCGCGCCCAGGGCTCGCTGCGCAGGATCAGATCGGCATGCGCCACGCCGTCCTGCACGCCGGAGGCGGCATCTGCGAGCACCGCATAGCCGAGCGCCCGGGAAAGCTCGCGGACCGCGCCCGCCAGCCCGTCGTGGCCGTCGCGCGGACCGCAGACGATGACGCCGCGGGGGTGCGCCGACAGCTCGCGCGCCGCGGCGCTGACGTCGGGCAGTCCGCGCGCCCTTTCCTGTCTCGCGGCGGGCTCGTCGCGCACCTCGGGCAGCGCCCCGGGGATCGGCGCGAGCGGCTCGCGGAAGGGCGCGTTGAGGTGCGCGGGCCCGTCCTGCTGCAGCGCCCGCGCAACCGTGGCGCGCAGGTGCGGCAGCGCCTCGGCGTCGGGCAAGCCGAGGTCCGCGAACCACGCGTGCGTTCCGAAGAGGCGCTGCTGGTCGAGCTGCTGCGGCGCACCCCAGCCGTGCAGCTCCGGCGGGCGGTCGGCGGTGATGGCGAGGAGCGGAACTCCGGCCGCCTCCGCCTCCAGCAGCGCGGGGTAGAAGTGCGCGCCCGCGCTGCCCGAGGTGCAGAGCAGCGCCACCCTGCGGCCCGACATCCTCGCAGCGCCGAGGGCGAAGAAGGCCGCGCTGCGCTCGTCGATGACCACGTGCGTGCGCAGCCGGTCCGCGAGCGCCAGCGCCAGCGGCGCGCTGCGGGATCCCGGGCAGATCACCGCATCGCCGACGCCGCCCCGCTCCAGCTCGTCGGCCACCGCCCGCGCCCAGAGCAGGTTGAAATTCACGGCGCTGCCCCGAGCGCGTCGAGCAGCGCCCGCGCCTTCAGCTCGGTCTCCTCCCACTCCGCATCCGGCGAGGAGCCCGCCACCACGCCGGCGCCGGCGAAGAGCCGCGCGTGGTTGCCCCGCACCAGCGCGGAGCGCAGCGCCACCAGAAGCTCGGCGCGGCCGCCGCCCACCCAGCCCACCACGCCGGCATAGAGGCCGCGGTCGAGGGACTCGTGATCCGCGAGAAAGCGCAGCGCCGCGGCGGAAGGAACGCCGCCCACCGCAGGGGTGGGGTGCAGCGCCGCCGCGACGTCGGCGATGCCGTGGCCGCGCGCAAGCCGCGCGCGGATGGGCGTGTGCAGGTGCACCACGTTCGCGAGCGCGCGCAGGCCCGGCCGGTCGGCCCTGCGGACGTCCACCGCCACCCCGGAGAGCGCGCCGACGATGTGATCGATGACCCACTGGTGCTCGCGCAGGTCCTTCTGGCTCTCGGGGAGGGCCTGCGCGTCCTCCGGCCTCGCGCTGCCTGCCAGGGCGTCGGCCTCGATGCGGTCACCGTCCACGCGGCAGAGGATCTCCGGCGTGGCGCCCAAAAAGGCGCCGCCTTCTCCGCGGACGAGGAAGGCCCGGCAGGTGGGGTAGCGCGACTCCAGCGCGCGCAGCAGCGCCCCTGGGTCCAACGGCGCGTCGGCTTCCACGTCGATGGCGCGCGCCAGCACCACCTTGTCGAGCGCCCCGCGGGAGATGGCATCGAGAGCGCGGCGGACCAGCGCGTCCCAGTGCGCGCGCTCTTGCGGCCGCGGGACGATCCGCACCCGCCCCGCGCCGAAGCGGACGCCGTCGTGCCCGTCCGCGTCGAGGCGGCGCCGCGCAGCGGAGAGGCGCTTCTCCGCCCCCTCGCCGAAGGCAGCGGCGAAGTGCCGGCCCCCTTCACTCCATGCGAGCAGGCGAGGAAGGGTGAAGCGCAGCGGGGAGAAGCCATGCCAGTCCGGCCCCACCTCTCCCGAGAAGGCCGCCGCGCCGAACCACGGCCCAGGCATGCTTTCGGGGAGCCTCGGAGGCGTGTGCAGCCCCTGGAGGACGGCGCGCAGCGACGATCCCTCCCGCACCTCGGCGGCCCCGAAGGCCCATGCCCTCAGTCCGCCCTCCGGATGCGCCCAGTACGCGTCGGGCTGCTCCACGGGCGGGCGCGCGACCTCCGCGAAGGCCGTCGGAAACCGCGAGGTGGCTGTCTGCGCCAACGCCATCTGCGCTCCTGTGCTTGCCCGCCGTGACGAGGCCCGCTATACCACACTTCTTTCAAAACATTCTGAAAGCTCTGATGCAACAAATTCGGCTCCCAGCGTCGCACCGTCACCGGAGACATGGATGACCTACGAGGCCCGGCTGGTGCTCCGCGAGCGGCGGCCGCAGGGCACGCAGGTGACGCTCGGGCCGGGCCTCTGCGTGGGCGGCGGCGCGTTCGTGGTGATGGCCGGCCCCTGCGCCGTCGAGAGCGCGGCGCAGATGGCGGACAGCGCCGCTGCGGTGGCGGAAGCCGGGTGCGCGGTGTTGCGCGGCGGGGCGTTCAAGCCGCGAACCAGCCCGTACAGCTTCCAGGGGCTGGGAGCGCCGGGCGTGCGCCTGCTCCTCGACGCGGCGGAGCGCCAGGGCCTCTGCGCCGTCACCGAGTTGCTCGACGCCGCCGATCTTCCGGCGCTCGACGGCGTAGCCCTTCTCCAGGTGGGCGCGCGCAACATGCAGAACTACGCGCTGCTCAAGTCGCTCTCGCAGGAGCGAAGGCCGGTGCTGCTCAAGCGCGGCATGGCCGCCACCGTGGAGGAATGGCTGCTGGCGGCCGAGTATCTGCTGGCCGGCGGCAACGACCAGGTGATCCTCTGCGAGCGCGGCGTCCGCGGCTTCGAGCGGGGAACCCGCAACACCCTCGATCTCTCGGCGGTGGCGATGGCGAAACAGCGCACGCACCTGCCGGTGATCGTCGATCCCTCGCACGCCACCGGCCGGCGCGAGCTGGTGATTCCGCTCAGTCTCGCGGCGGCGGCCGCGGGCGCGGACGGGCTGCTGGTCGAGGTGCACCCGCGCCCGGAGGAGGCGCTCTGCGACGGCGAGCAGGCGCTCCACCCCGAGGATCTGCGCGAGCTGATGCGCCGCCTGGGGCCCGTGGTGGAGGCGGTGGGGCGCGCGCTGTGGCGGCCTGCGCAGCGCAGGCGGGCGGTGGGGCGATGAGCGCCGAAGTCCGGCAGATGTTCGCCTCCATCGCGCGCCGCTACGACACCGCCAACGAGGTGCTCTCGCTCGGCGTGCACAAGGGCTGGCGAAGGGAGGCGGTGCGCATCGCGGAGGCCGCGCCCGGCCAGCGCGTGCTCGATTGCGCCACCGGCACCGGCGACCTCGCGCTGGAGTTCAAGCGCGCGGTCGGCCCTTCGGGCGAGGTGATCGGCACCGACTTCTGCGCCGAGATGCTGGAGGCCGCTCCGGCAAAGGCGGCGAAGGCGGGGCTCGAGGTGCAGTTCGCCGTGGCGGACGCGCTGGCGCTGCCCTACGCGGACGGCCGCTTCGACGTGGCCTCCATCGCCTTCGGCATCCGCAACGTGGACGATCCGCTGCGCTGCCTGCGCGAGCTCGCGCGGGTGGTGAAGCCGGGGGGCTCCGTCGTCGTCCTCGAGTTCGGCCAGCCCCGCGGAGCCTTCGGCGCGCTCTTCCGCGCCTACAGCCGCGGGGTGATGCCGCTGGTCGGCGGCCTGCTCACCGGCAATCGCGCCGCCTACGAGTACCTTCCCCGCACCGCCGCCGCCTTTCCGGCAGGCGAGCGGTTCGTCGCCCTGATGCGGGAAGCGGCCGTCTTCAGCCGCACCGAGGCGCATCCGCTGCTTCTCGGCACCGCCTACGTGTACCGGGGCGTGAAGTAGACTCCGCGCGCGTGAAGCGGCTCGACGAGCAGCTCGACATTGCCGCGAAAGCGCGCGCGCTGCTTCCGCAGAGCCGCGCCCCGTACTCGGCCCACATGCGGCTGCGCTACGCCGACGGGCGCGTCAGCGACTTCGTGCTCGGCGGCATCTTCCGCCGCGGCGAAGGCCTCACCATCCTCGACTGGCGCACGGCGCCGCTCGCCGAGGTGTTCTTCGCCTACGGCGAAGGCGAGGAGTACGAGCTGGACCTCGGCGACCGCAAGCTGGAAGGGGTGGTGCTGCAGCGGAATCTCGTCCGCTTCGAGGAGGGAGAGCTGCTGGAACTGGCCTGGTCGTCCGGGTCGCTGGTGCGCCGCGGCAGGGCCTGGGTGCCGCGCGAGCTGCCCCAGCTGCCGCGCCTGTCGCCGCGCCCCCACGGCCAGCGGGCGCGGCCGGCTTCCCCCGTGGACGTGGAGCTGGATCCGGCGCAGCGGGCAGTGGTGGACCTGCCGCCGCGCGAGCCGGTGCTCGTGCTGGGAGAGGCGGGGTGCGGCAAGACCACCGTCGCCTTGCACCGGCTGCGCGCGCTGCGCATGGCGGGGAACGAGCGCTTCCGGGCGGCGTGCATCGTGCCCAACGAG
>DATDMU010000104.1:0-6688 GCA_036518615.1 Myxococcales bacterium | reverse complement strand
AGGTGAGCGGATCGCGCGCGCCCACCCCGTAGAGCTGAGAGGCGAGAAGGCGGGCGGAGCCGAGCGAGAGCGCTGCCCCGGCGGCGAGGCCGATGCCCACCACCCGCAGCGTGGCGCCGAGAACCATGGTCACCACTCCGGCGGGAGACGCGCCGATGGCCATGCGCAGCCCGATCTCGCGCGTGCGCTGCGCGACGGCGTACGAGGTCGCCCCGCCGACTCCCAGCGCGGAGAGGAGCAGCGCCAGCGCGGCGAAGGCCCCGAGCAGCTCGAGGGGAAAGCGGCGCTGCGAAAGCGACGCGGAGAGCACCTCGGCGAGGGGAAAGGCCCGGTCCACGGGCTGCGTCGGATCGACGCGCGCCACCACTTCGCGCAGCGTGGCGGCCGCCGCCGATCCACGGACCACGAGCGCCATCTGGTCGGGAGGAGCTTGCGCGGCGGCGAAGTAGTAGACCGGCGGCGCGGGCTGATCGAGACCGCGCTCGCGGGCGTCGGCGACCACGCCCACGATGGTGCGCCACTCCCCGTCGGTCTTGCTGTCGAGGCGGATGCGCCTGCCGATCACGTCCTGCCCGGGGAAGTAGCGGCGCACCCAGGCCTCGTTGACCAGCGCCACCGGCGGCGCCTTCGCGTCGTCCGCGGCGGTGAATTCCCTGCCCGCCAGCACGCGCTCGCCGATGGCGGCGAAGTACCCCGGCCAGGCGCGGCGGATGGCGTCGCTGGGCTGCGTCTCGCCGGGGCGCCGCTCGTAGCCCTCGATGAAGTAGCTCAGCCGGTAGGTGCCGCGGGTGGGCAGCTCGTCGATGCCGCCCGCCGCCTGCACTCCGGGGATCGCCGATGCGGCGCGAAGCGCGTCGCCGAAATAGCGGGCGCGCGCCTCGTCGCTCTGGTCGTAAGCGGGGCCGCCGGGATAGAGCATCACGGCGGTCACTCCCTCGGGATCGAACCCCGGCGAGACGCGGAGCACCTCGGCGAAGCTGCGCAGCATGAGCCCGGCCGCGGCGAGCAGGCAGAGCGAGACCGCCATCTGCGCCGCCACCAGCGCCGAGCGCAGCCGCGCCGCGGGAACGCCGGTGGTGCCGCGCGCGCCGTCCTTGAGGGCGAAGGCCACGTCCACGCGGCTGGCGCGGAGCGCCGGCACCAGCGCGAACACCAGCGTGGTGGCCACGGTCAGCAGCATGGAGAAGCCGAGCACGGCGCGATCGACCCGCACGTCGGTCAACTCCCGGATCCGCGAGGGCGCCGCGGCGAGGAGCGCGTCGAGTCCCCAGGCGGAGACGAGCAGGCCGATCGCCATCCCCATGCAGGAGAGCAAGAGCCCCTCGGTCAGGAGCTGGCGGACGATGCGCGCGCGCCCGGCGCCGATGGCCGCGCGCACCGCGAACTCGTGCTCCCGCGAGGCGGAGCGCGCGAGGAGCAGGTTGGCCACGTTGGCGCAGGCGATGAGCAGGACCATCAGCACCGCGCCGAAGAGGATGAGCAGCGGCTGCCGGCTGGAGCCGACGAAGCGGTCGCGCAGCGGCCTCAGGGTGAAGCCGAATCCCCGGTCCGACGCGTAGCTCTCGGGGTGCTCCGCGTTGACGCGCGCCCCCAGCTCGGCGATGCCCTTCTCCGCGGCTTCCAGGGAAACGCCCGGACGCAGCCTGCCCACCGCCTCCACGTAATGAGCGCCGCGCTGCTGCGTGAGCTGGGCCTCGGTGAATCCGAAGGGAATGAAGAAATCGTGGGCGCCGTCGTAACTGAACCCCTCGGGCAGGATCCCGACGACGACGCAGGGACGTCCCTGCAGCGTGATCGTCCGGCCCACCACGGCGGGATCGGACCCGTAGCGACGGCGCCAGGCGGCTGCGCTGACCACCGCGACGCCGTCCCTGCCCTTGAAGTCCTCCTCGGGGGCGAAGGTGCGGCCGTAGAGTGCCGAGACGCCCAGCGCGCGGAAGAAGCCCGAGGTCGCGTACCCGATGCCCACGCGCTCGGTCCGCTCGCCCTGCAGGGCGCCCGTCCCGTCGGTATAGGCGCCGTAGCTCTCGAGGAACGGGGCGCGGGAGAGATCCATGACCTCCGGCACGGAGAGGGCGCTCGCGTGCAGGCCGAGTCCCTTGAACTCCGTCGCGATGGAGACGAGGCGCGTCTCCTCGCCCCAGCCCAGGGAGCGCATCAGCACGGCGTGCACCACGCTGAAGATGGCGGTGGTGGCCCCGATGCCCAGGGCCAGCGCCAGCACGGCGGCGGCGGTGAAGCCCGGCGTGCGCAAGAGCCCGCGAACGGCGAATCGCAGATCCCGCAGCAGCCCGTCCATGGTTCACTCCGCCCGCAGCGCGATCATCGGTTCGATGCGCGCGGCGCGAAGGGCGGGAATGCCGCTCGCGGCCAATGCGACGAGGCCGAGGAGCGCGGCGATGGCCGCGAAGGTCAGCGGGTCGCGGGCGCTGACGCCGTAGAGCTGGGAGGAGATCAGCCGCGCCCCGGCCAGGGCCGCGAGCGTTCCGATGACGAGCCCGATGCCCACCGTCCGCAGGGCGCCCGCCAGCACCATGCCGACCACCTTCCCCGCCGAGGCGCCGATGGCCATGCGCACGCCGATCTCGCGCGTGCGCTGCGCCACCGCATAGGAGGTGACCCCGTAGATGCCCACCGCCGAAAGCAGGAGCGCGAGCGCCGCGAAGACCGCGAGGAGCTGGAGCGGGAACTTGCGCGCCGAAAGCGAGGAGGCGAGCACGTCCTCGAGCGGGAGCACGCGATCCACCGGCAGAGCGGGATCCACGTGCGAGAGCGCATCGCGGAGCGCGGCGGGCGTGATCCGGCCGCGGACCACCAGCGTCATCATGTCCTGCGGCTCCTGCGCGGAGGGCCAGTAGAAGACCGGGGGGACCGCCTCGTCGAGGCCGTATTCGCGCGCGTCGCTGACCACGCCCACGATGGTGCGCCAGGTGCCCTTCGGAACCTGGTCGGTCTCCACCTGGATGCGGCGGCCCACCACCTCGCGCCCGGGAAAGTAGCGGCGGCCCCACGCCTCGTTCACCAGCACCACCGGCGGCGCCCTGGCGTCGTCGGAAGCGGAGATGTCGCGCCCGGCGACGATGCGCTGCTTCATCGCGGCGAAGTAGCCGGGCGTGACCGAGCGGTACTCGTCGGTGGGCATCGGCTCGCCCGGCGCTGGCTCGTATCCTTCGATCGCGTCGGGGGTCCAGCCGAACCGGCCGCGCATGGGCAGCGCAAGGATGGCGCCGGCGGCGCTGACGCCGGGGAGGCCGGAGGCGACGCGCAGCGCCTGCTCGTAGTAGCGCGCGCGCGCGGCAGCATCGGCGTAGGCCGGCCCGGCAGGGAGAAGGTCGGCGGCGACGGCGCCCTCCGCGTCGAAGCCGGGCGAGACGCGCAAGAGCTCGGCGAAGCTGCGGATGAGAAGGCCCGCGCCGGCGAGCAGGAAGAGGCACACCGCCACCTGGGCCACCACCAGCGCCGTCCGCAGGCGCGCGGCGGGCACTCCGGCGGTGCCGCGGCCGCCGTCCTTGAGCGACGCGGTCAGGTCCACGCGGCTCGCGCGCAGCGCCGGCACGAGCGCGAACGCAAGCGTCGTCGCCACGGTCAGCCCGGCGGAAAAGGCGAGCACCGGCCTGTCCACGGTGACGTCGCCCATCTGCCGCAGCGCGCGCGGCGCCAAGGCGAGCAGCGAATCCAGCCCCCAGGCGGCGAGCAGGATTCCCAGCGCGGCGCCGAGGCCGGCGAGCAGCAGGCCCTCGGTGAGCAGCTGGCGGACGATGCGCGATCGCTCCGCGCCGAGCGCGGCGCGAAGGGCGAACTCCTTCTCGCGAGCCGCGGAGCGGGCCAGAAGCAGGTTCGCCACGTTGCCGCAGGCGATGAGCAGGACCAGCAGCACCGCGCCGAAGAGCACGAGGATGGGCTCTCGCGTGGCGGAGACGAAGCGGTCGCGCAGCGGCTCGACGTGGAGCAGCGAGTGCATGTCGGGCGGGTAGTTGTCGGGATGCGCCTCGGCCATCCGCTGCGCGAACTGCTCCACGTCCTTGTTCGCCGCCTGCACCTGCACGCCGGGCTTCAGCCTGGCCACGGTCAGCAGATAGTGGGCGCCGCGATCGGTCACCCGCTGCCGCTCGGTGAAGCCATAGGGAACGTAGAAGTCGTAGGACCCGGCGAAGCTGAAGCCCTCCGGCAGCACGCCAATGATCCGTTTCGATTTTCCGTTCAGCGTGATCGAGCGGCCCACCGCGGCGGGATCGGCGCCGAGCCTGCGCCGGAAGGCGGCGGCGCTGACCAGGGCCACGCCGTCGCTGCCCTCGAGATCCTCTTCCGGCGAGAAGGCGCGGCCGAGCTGCGGCCGGACGCCCAGGGTGGGAAAGAACCCCGAGGTCACGCGCGCGACCGGGACTCGTTCCGCCAGCTCCGTGCCCTGGAGCGCGGCGGTGCCGGCGTTGAACGCGCCGAAGCTCTCCAGCGAATGCGCGCCGGTCAGGTCGTACAGCTCGGGCACCGAGAGGCCGCCCTTGCCGCTGCCGATCCCGGTGTAGGTCCGGTAGACGGAGACGAGCCGGCTCTCGTCGCCCCAGCCCAGCGAGCGCAAGAGGACGGCGTCGACCACGCTGAAGATGGCGGTGGTGGCGCCGATGCCCAGCGCCAGCGCGATCACCGCCGCGGCGGTGAACCCGGGCGCCTTGAAGAGGCCGCGAATGGCGAAGCGCAGATCCTCGAGGAACGTGTCCATGGATGCACCGGGAGGGACGCCGTCAGGCGGCGGACGAGCCCGACTCCTCGACGATGCGCCCGTCGAAGAGCGACACGGTGCGGGTGGCGAGCCGCGCATAGGCCGGGTCGTGCGTCACCATGATCAGCGTCGAGCCGCCCTGGTGCAGCTCGGAGAGCAGCTTCATCACCGCCTGGCCGTTCTTCGAGTCGAGATTTCCGGTGGGCTCGTCGGCGAGCAGGATGAGGGGATCGCCGGCCACCGCGCGGGCCACCGCGACGCGCTGCTGCTGGCCTCCCGAGAGCTGCCCGGGCATGTGCCGCGCCCGGTGGCTCATCCCCACGCGGCCGAGCGCGTCCTCGACGCGCTTCTTCCGCTCCGACGGCGGCATGCCGCGGTAGGTGAGGGGCAGCTCCACGTTCTCGGAGACGGTGAGGTCGCCGATCAGGTTGAAGCTCTGGAAGATGAAGCCGATGTGGCGGTTGCGCACGTGGGCGCGGTCGGAGGGCGAGAGGTCCTGCACCGGCTTGCCGTCGAGCAGGTACTGGCCGCCGGTGGCGGTGTCGAGCAGGCCGAGGATGGCGAGCAGCGTGGTCTTGCCCGACCCGGAAGGGCCCACGATGGAGAGCCACTCGTTCTTCTTCACCGACAGGTGGATGGCGGAGAGCGCGTGCGTCTCCACCTCGTCGGTGAGGAAGACCTTCTCCACGTCCTGCATCTCGATCAAAGCGTCGCTCACCGGAGCCTCACGCGGTCGGTTGTGTCCCACTGGGACATGTCTGAGAGGATGACGGCGTCGCCCTCGGCGAGGCCCTCGAGCACTTCCACGGTGCTGACCGAGCTGCGGCCGAGCTTCACCTTGACGCGGTGGGCCTCGTCGCCCCCGTTGACCAGCTTGAACAGCTCCACCTGCCCGTTCGGCTGCGCGCCCGCGGGCCTGCCCACGTAGAGCACGTTGGCGAGCCGCTCGATCTCGATGGTTCCCTCGACGGTGAGGTCCGGGCGCGCGCCGCGGGGCAGCTCGGCGGGGAGCGAGACGTCCACCTCCACCGAGCCTTGGTTGGCAGAAGGCGAGATCCGCGAGACCTGCCCCTTCACCACGCCGTTGCGCGTGTCGATGGTGGCAGGCAGGTGCAGCGCGAGATCGCGCGCCTGCGTCTCGGGAATGCGCAGCACCGCCTTGAGCCGCTCGGGCTGCACCACCTTGGCGAGGAGCTGCCCCGGCACCACCCACTGCCCCAGCTCGAGCGGCAGCTCGGAGAGCACGCCCTTGTCCACCGAGCGCACCTTCATCGAGTCCACCTGCTTGCGGCGGAAGGCCACCACCGCGCGCAGCCGGTCGATCTGCGCGCGCTGCGCCGCCACCTGCTCCTTGCCGCTGCCCGCCACCACGCCCAGGCGCTTGCGCTCGAGGTCGAGGCGGTCGCGCAGCTCGGTCGCATGCTCGACCTGCTGCCGCGCCTCCACCTGGCTGATGACGCCGTCGTTGGCGAGCTTCTCGTCCGCCCTGGCCCGCCGCTCCGCGTCGGCCGCCTGCGCCTCCAGCGTGGCGAGGCCCGACCGGGTGGTCAGCGTGTTGCCGTCGGCGGTGGCGCGCAGGTTGATGAGGTCCGCCTCCGCCTGCGCGAGCTGCCGCTCGGCGTCCAGCGCCTGCAGCATCACGTCGGGATTGGACAGCTCCATGAGGATGGTGCCGGGCTCCACCTGCGCTCCGGGCCGCAGCGGAATGCGCTCCACGCGGCCGGCAGTGTCGGCGGTGATCAGGCGGATCTGCTCGGGCACCAGCGTGCCCGGTCCCTTCACGTCGCGCAGCATCGGGCCGCGCTTCACGGTGTCGGTCCACAGCGAGGCGCGGTCCACCACCGGGGCCGCCGCGCGCAGCCGGGAGAGCGCGAAGGTGATCAGGGCCACCGCGAGGAGGACGATGCCGCCGATGACGAGGTTGCGCCGCCGCGTGTTCCGCGGCTTGCGGGGAATGTCCACCACGCTCGG
>DATDMU010000103.1:0-4949 GCA_036518615.1 Myxococcales bacterium | reverse complement strand
TCTTTCCAGCGACGTGGGCAGGGCACACGAGGCCATCGCCGGCTCTCCCGCGCACCTCGCCAACCTCCTCGATCCGCGCCATCGCCGGCTCGGCCTGGGAGCGGCGCGGGGAGCCACGGCCGATGGCCCCGAAGGCGTCTACCTGACGGAGTTGTTTGCCGTCCCCGTGGTCGGCAGCAAGGATCCGGCCGGAGACGTCGTCCGCGTCATCGCGGGCAAGCGCCGCGCGCTCGGACTCCCGGCGCTGACGCGCGATCCGGCGCTCGACGCGCTGGCGGACCACGCGGTCCGGGCCACCGCGCTGGCCGATCAGATGAAGCTCGACAAGGAATTGACCGCGCGGGCGCTGGCGCAGGCGCCGCAGCTGTCCTCGGCCGCGGCCGAGCTTCGCGTCGGCAGCGCTCCCGGCGAAGTCGGGGCCTCAAAAAACCTCGCCGAGCCGCGTTGGACGAGGCTCGGCGTGGGTGCCTTGTACGCCAGCTCCAGACGGTATGGCCCGGGCCGGCTCTGGATCGTGCTCCTCTACGGGCGGTAGCCTCTGTTTCCCCTGCTCAGGCGCTCTTGCGCTGGGTCGCGAAGGCCTCGATGGAGTTTTCCGGCGAAACGTGGGTGATGGTGTAGTTGGGGCAGCGGACGCAGGTGAAGCTGTTCCAGCCGCGCTTCACGGCCTCGTCGAGGCATTCGTCGTAGGCGGTGCAGAAGAGGTTGCGGTGGGCCTCGACCGACATTTTCTTGTTGCCCTCGAGGTTGATGGGCGTCGACATTTCAGTCGGGAATGGCTTCGCGAGCAGCGACATTCGATCGGACCTCCGTGCGAGGCGCGGGCATATAACAGAACGCGTCAAGGTTCGCCACCCCGCGCGGGCGGAAAGCGCGCAATCTGCGCAGGGTGCGCCCGGCGCGCAAGGGAAGCGGATACCTAAGTGAGATCACGGATCTGCGCAGGAGCGATGGCACTGGTGCTCGTCGGGGCGGGCCGGGCGCGGGCCGCTGCCAACGACGCCGCGCTGCAGGCGGGAGCCCTCCTGGCCGACGGTCGCGCAGAGCAGGCGGTCGATGCGGTCCGCGCCTGTGGAGAGCCGCGATGCAGGCTGGTGCTGGCTCGCGCGCTCTTCGCGCTCGGCCGGCCCGGCGAGGCGGCGGCCGCCGTCCAGGGCGTGCTCGGCAGCCTTGGCGCGCTGGAGCCGCACGCCCTCCTGCTCGAAGGCGAGTCGCTCCTCCTCTCCGGCAGCGCGGCGGCAGCACTGGAGCCGCTGCGTGCCGCGGCGGCCAGCGAAGGACCAGTGGGCTTGCGCGCTTCCGTCCTTCTCGCCGACGCGCTCCTCGCCGCCGGCGATGCGCAAGGCGCATTCGAGGCGGCGAAGAGGGCCGCGGCAATGCCCGGCCAGCCGCACGAGGTGCAGGGCGCCATGGCGTGGGACATGGCACAGGCGCTGCACGCGCAGCCCGACCGCGCGCGCGACGCGGCGCAGGCGCTGCGCAATTTCTGGCTGCAACATCCGGAGCATCCCGCGGCGGAGAAAGCGCGCGCCATGCAGCGCGAGCTGGGCGTCGCCTTGCCCGAGCCGTCGGGACGCGAGCTCCTGCTGCGCGCTTCCCGCTTGCTCGCGGCAGGACATCCCGCGGCCGCGGTAGCCCAGGCGCAGATCGCCGCCGGCATGCTCTCCGGCGACGACCGCGCCGAGGCGCTGCTCCTGCACGCGCGTGCGCTGGCCGCGGACGGAAAGCGCGCGGAGGCCGCGCCTTCGCTGGAGTTCGCCTGGGCACACGGCGCAGGGCATGTCGCCGCCGCGGCCGGCATGCTCCTTGCCCGCGATCGGGCGCGGCGCGGCCGCGATGCCGAGGCCATCCGGCTGGCGGACGCGGTGGCGAAGAAGTTTCCCTCCCTCTCCGAAGCCGACGAGAGCGTGCTCTTCACCGCGCGGCTCCTGATCGACGGCGGCAAGCGCGCGGCGGCGCGGGCGCGGCTCGCGAAGTTGGCCGCGAAGAGGTCGGGCCCCAACGCATCGCTCGCCCGCTGGACGCTGGCCTGGATGTCCTACTCCGACCACCTGCGCGACGCGGTGGAGCGCTTCTCCGAGTTCGCCGCCAGCGCATCCACCGACGAGGAGCGCGCGCAGGGCCTCTACTGGCAGGCGCGGGCCGGCAAGCCCGAGGCGGCGGAGGCCCTCTACCGGCGCGTCGCCGACCTGGACCCGCTCGGCTATTACGGGCTGCTCGCGCGCGAGCGCCTGGGCGCCTCCACCGGCGCGCCGCCGCCCTTCCCTCCGCAGCGCATGAGCGCGGTCGCGTCTCCTGGGCCGCGGCTGTTGCTCGGCATGGAGCTCGCCTCGCTGGGCTTTCTTTCCGAGGCGGCCGCGGAAGCGGACTTCTACGTGCAGCACCATCCCGGCGACGCCAGCGCCGCCGCGCTTCCCCTGTACGATCGGGCCCGCCGGCCGGATCGCGCCGTGCTTCTCGCGCTCGCGCTGATCGGCGACCGCGGCCCTCGCGCCCCGCGCGCGCTGCTCGATGCCGCCTATCCCGCCGCCTACGTCACCCAGGTGGGCAGCGCGTCGGACCGGACCGGGCTCGATCCCTATCTGCTGCTCGCGGTGATGCGGCGCGAGAGCCTCTTCAAGCCGGACACCCGCAGCGTCGCCGGCGCGGTGGGACTGCTCCAGCTCCTGCCGGCGACCGCGCGGCGCGCCGCCACCGTGCTGGGGCGTCCGGCGCTGAAGGACGAGGAGCTGACCGACCCGGCCACCGCCATCGATCTGGGAGGCTGGTACCTGTCCGAGCTGGTGGGGCGCTTCGGCGATCCGGCGGTGGCTCTCGCCGCCTACAACGCAGGGCCCCGCGTGGCGCTGCCGTGGGCCGCGCGCGGCGCCGGACGGCAGCTCGACGAGTGGGTCGAGGATCTTCCCTACCGCGAGACGCGCAGGTACGTGAAGATCGTGATCGGCATCTGGAGCGGCTACCGCATCCTCTCCGGCGGCTCCTCTCCACACCTCGCCGGAACCGTGCCCGCGCCGCGCGCCGGCGCCAACTTCTAACCCAGGCTCAGCTGTGTTGATCCCGGTGCCTTGGTGCGCGGCTCTTCGATCCGGCGCTCCGCGCCTCCACCAGGGTGGAGCTCGCTCCCCCCTGGACCCCCCAGAAGCACGGGTCGATTCCGGCGAGCGATTGGGTCAGGTCTGCGCCTCAGAACAGCTTCGCCTGGGCCGCGGGCTCGATCGACCGCAGCAGCTCCAGGATCGAGGATCCGTACTGCTCCAGCCGGAAGGGATCCATTCCCTCCACCCGCGCGAGCGACTCCACGTCGCGGGGATTGGCCCGCGCGATGGCCCAGAGCACCGCGTTGGGCGCGATCACCTGCACCTCTACCTTGCGCGCCTCGGCTCGCGCGCGCCGCCATCCGCGCAGGCGCTCGTAGCGCTCCTCCACCTCCGGTGACGGCGCCGAGGGCGCTCCCTTGCGCCAGCGCTGCCCGTTCGCAGCGGGGCGCGGCCGGCCCAGCGGCTCGCTCTCGGACCCGCTCTTCACCGCCTGGAGGACCGACGGGGCGACCCGGCGGACCGCGTGCGCCGAGGCGCCGGGCACGCGCAGCAACTCCTCGTCGTTTTTCGGCAGCCGCCGGGCCACCTCCGCGAGGAAGAGGTCGGAGAGCACCTTGAAGGGCGGGCGGTTCGCCTCCCGCGCGCAGCGATCGCGCAGGAGGTACAGCTCGCGCAGCACCGCCCTGCCCCGGCCGTCGAGCGTGCGCGCCGCCTTCATCTTCTGCCAGCCTTCCGCGTCGAACTCCCGCGGACGCGGCTCCTTCGCCACCAGGCGCGCGAACTCCGCCTCCGCTTCCGCGGCCAGCCCGCGCCCGGCGAGCTGCGCGGCGAGGACGTCGCGCAGCGCCAGCAGATACTGCACGTCCGCGAACGCGTACTGGAGCTGCTGCGGGCTGAGCGGCCGCTTTCCCCAGTCGCTGCGCTGCTCGTCGACGGTGAGCTCCACCGAAAGCTGGTCGGCGAGAAGGTTGTGCAGTCCCACCTTCGCGATTCCCAGCGTCTTGGCCGCCGCATGGGTATCGAAGATGCGGCCGAAGGAAAGGCCGTAGTCGCGCTTCATGCAGAGCACGTCGTACTCGGCGGCGTGGAGGACGCACTCGCGCCCCACATCGGCGAAGAGCGGCAGGAGCGGCTTGATGTCCACCGCGAGCGGGTCCACCACCCAGTCGGCGCGCGCGGTGCCGATCTGCAGCAGGCACACCTTCTCGAAGTAGGCGTGGAAGCCGTTGCTCTCGGTGTCGAGCGCCACCCGCGGGCCGGAGGCGACGTCCTCGATGCAGGCGGCGAGCTTCGCGGGGCTGTCGGCGACGTGCTGCGGGCGGTCCACCGGGCTGCTCTACCACGCGGTCCCGCGCTCCTGTATCTCCTTGAGCACGCGGCGAAACGGGCCCCGCGCCTTGAGCAGGCGGAGGTCCTGGGCAAGCCCCGCGGCTGAGCGGTAGAAGAGCAGGGCCTCGGCCGGCGGCTTGATGGTCAAGGCGAGCCTGGGCTCGCTGCGGAACACGCGCCGCGCGTCGTTGACCAGCGCGTCGCTGCCGAAGTCGTACTCCTCGGCGAGGATGGGGCGCTGGACCACGTCGGCGAGCTTCTGGCAGAACTCGAACGCCTCCTCCTCGTCGTCGCCCAGGAAGCGGAAGCCCGCCTTCTTCAGCATGGGGCCCGGATCGGGGTGGGCGCGGCCGGCGGCGTTCTCCTCCAGGAAGGAGCGGTAGACCGAGGCGAAGGTCTCCGAGAGCTTCTTGGTCGCGCCGAAGTCGAGCACGCCGAGCCTGCCGTCGGGCAGGACGAGGAAGTTGCCCGGGTGCGGGTCGGCGTGGATCAGGCGCGTGGCATAGAACGGCCCCCAGATGGCGAGGATCATCAGCCGCGCCACCCGGAAGCGCTCCGCGGCGCCCGCGTCGGATTCGATCA
>DATDMU010000102.1:0-3493 GCA_036518615.1 Myxococcales bacterium | reverse complement strand
CGCTCCAGCGTGACCTGCTTCAACTGCTTCGCCACCGTCTCGCCGACCTGCAATGCAAAGGCCTGCGCGTCGTCGTAGGAATGCCCCTTCGCGAGCGGCACCAATATGTGCAAGCCGCGCTTGCCGGTGGTCTTGGGAATGCTGGGCAAGCCGAGGCGGTCGAACATGCCCGCGAGCACCTGCGCCACTTCGATGGCCTGCTCGATGGTCTCGCCCTCCGCGGGGTCGAGGTCGAAGACCACCCAGTCGGGCTGGGTCAGGCTCTGTGCGCGGGAGTGCCAGGCGTGGATCTCCAGCACCGAGTTCTGCGCCAGCCAGCGCAGCGCGCGCGGGCTGTCGGCGACCAGATGGCGGACCTTGCCACGCTTCGTGCTCGACGGCGTCTCGGCGATGCGCATCCAGTCTTCGGGCGCGGAGATGTCCTGCTGGAACCAGCTCGGCTTTTCGATCCCCTGGTTCCAGTGGATCAGCGTCAGCGGGCGATCCTGAAGGGCTTTCAGCAATGCCGGCGCCACCGCGGCGTAGTAGTCGGCGACGGCGGATTTGGTGATGCGGTCCTTTGGGTACAAGAGCCGATCCGGATTCGTCAGGACCAGCGTTTGTTCGGTTCGGGTTTGCGTTTGTGTTTGCGTTTTCGGTGGCTGGCGTTCCTTCCTTGAACGCTTCGGTTCGGGTTTGGTCCCGGCATCCTTTGATTTCACGACCGTCGCCGGTTTCTCGCGGCACGTCTCTTCGGGCTTCTTGTCGGCGCGCAGCCCCTGGAAGGCCGGGTGGCGCAGCTTGCCGTCGGAGGTCCATTCCGTGAAGCGCACCTGGGCCACGAGGCGCGGTTCCACCCAATGGGCATCGCGCAAACGCGGCGAGCCGCGGGCCGGCAGCGTATCGCGCGCGTCCGGCGCGAGCTGCTTCTTCAGCTCGGCGCGCTGCTTCGAGGAAAATCCCGTTCCCACCTTGCCGGCGAATTCGTATCCGCCCTTCCCGTCCGCCACCGCGAGCAGGAGCGCGCCGACCGATCCCGACGCGTTTCCCTTCCCCGGCGTCCAGCCGATGATGGCCAGCTCCTGATTCGCCTGCGCCTTGAGCTTGAGCCACTCGCGCGAGCGGCCCTTCTCGTAGACGGAGCCGCGCGCTTTCAGAATCAATCCTTCCAGCCCGCGCTCGCGCACCTGCTCCAGCGCCTCTTCGATGTCCCCCGGCACCTCCTCCGCGAGCCGCAGCTCCGGGGGCGCGTTGGAGAGCACGCTGCCCAGGAGGTCGCGCCGCTGCTCCAGCGGCTTCCCCCGCAGGTCCTCGCCGTCCAGCCGCAGCAGGTCGAAGACGAACAGCACCGCCTCGTCGGCGCGGCCCTGCTGGATCAGCTCGAAGCGCGGCACGCCCTGCGCATCCAGCACGCAGATCTCCCCGTCGAGCACCGCGTCCCCCACCACCACCTGCGAGAGCGCGCGGGCGATGCGCGGAAAGCGCGCCGAGAGATCCAGCGCGTTGCGCGTCCACATCGCGACCCGCCCGCTGGAGAGCGCGCAGATGGCGCGATAGCCGTCGTACTTCACCTCCGCGCGCCACTTCCCTGGCGGCGCCTCCTCCACCAGCGTGGCGAGCATCGGCGGCAGATATCCGCGGAGAATCGCGTCGGGCGCTGCGCGCGGGGCGCGCAAGGTTCCGGCCCGCTCCGGCCCGCGCGTCACCACGCGCCCGCTCACCACCGACTCAGGCCGCGCCGCCACCACGTCGTACGCGGCGTTCTCGGTGCCGTCCTTCGCCTTGAACATCAGCCATTGCGCCTTGCCGGGAACGCCGCCGTGCGTGCGCACCAGGTGCCACTGCCCGCGCAGCTTGTGGCCGCGGAACTCCACCACGATGTGGCCCTTCTTGCGCTGCTGCGAGAGCTGGCCGGCGGGCACGGAGTCGCAGGTGCCGTTGTCCCAGATGAGCGAGTCGCCCGCGCCATATTCGCCATCCGGAATGCGCCCCTCGAAGCTGCCGTACTCGATGGGGTGGTCCTCGGTCTGGATGGCCAGCCGCTTCACCGACGGGTCGTAGCTCGGCCCCTTGGGCACCGACCAGGAGGCCAGCGCTCCGTCCATCTCCAGCCGCACGTCGTAATGCAGCCGGGTGGCATCGTGCTTGTGCACCACGAAGGCGGGCTCCGCGTGCGGCGCGGCGGCGCCCGGCGCGGGCTCGGGAGTGACGGCGAAATCGCGCCTGGCTTCGTACTCGGGCAGCTTGCGTCGCAAGGCGGCGCTCCGGGGCCGACTGGCCGTGCGCCTGCCGGATGACCGTCGCGGCATGCGCATACGGTCAGCATGGCTCAGCGCGGCGGGTAGTCTATCTCCACCTCCACCCGCTCGTCGCCGCGAGCGCCGTCGATTCGCTGATCCACATGGACGGTCTCGCGCGGGCGCAGGGTCGCTTTCTCGCTCCGCAGAATGGGCGCGCCACCGCTACGCGGATAGAGGCGGCTGTCGAGCTGGATCTGCCCTTCGCCGAAGCCCGCGTTGCGCACGACGATCTCCAGCACCACGCCGCGCATGCGCGCGGAGACCAGCTCGGGCCTGGGCCCCGAGCAGCCGCGCACCCAGAGCACGCCGCCGAGCACGAGCGCCACGACGATGCCCACCGCAGCGCGAATCATCCCGGCACCCACGGCTTGTCGATGATGAAGAGCACCACCACCGCCAGGGTGATCAGCACCATCGCCGTGGCAAAGCCCATGGTCGCCACCGGATCGGCGCGCTTGGCGGAGCGGGAGAGGCTCACCAGGCCCAGCGGCTCGGGGATGACGGGCAGCTTGTGCTCGGCCTCGTACTCCCAGTCGGGCAGGAGCGCATCCTCGAGCAGAGCGGGAGCGATGCGCGCGAGCCGCCGCGCGATCTCGTCGCAATGCCGGGCACTGAGCGAGACTGTGGGCCAGAGCGGGCCCGCTTCCAGCTTGCGCCCGAGCGCGCGGGCAAACTCCACCTGCGCCACGTAGCGCTCGCCCTCGTCGTCGTCGAGCTGTCCCCAGACCACGATGGCGATCTCTTCCCCTGCGACCTCCGCGACCTGCCGCACGAAGTACGCGAGCAGGTCCGCCGAGCCGCCGCCGCGCGCATCGCGCTGGGAGATCCGCGCGCCCTCCACCTCGATGCTGCCGTGGCTCTGGTCCTCGTCGCGCAGCTCGAAGCGCAGCGGCGCGCCGTCGGCCCGCTCCAGCACCTTGTTGGTGGCGGCCCAGGGCCCTTGCCCCGCCTTGCCGAGCCTCGCCATCTGCCGCCCGCGCTCGGCAGCGACGTCCCGCGACCAGCGCCGCCGCGCCGCGAAGACGAAGATGCGCACCGCTCCCAGCGCCCCGCGCGCGCTCAGCGCGGCCAGATACGCATAGAACACCAGCATGAAGAGGATGGTCAGCGTCTCCACGTTGCTGCGCTGGGCCAGCGTGACGAAGAGCTTGCCGTGGATCGCCAGCACCACCGCGCCGGCGCAGGAGGCGCAGAAGAGCACCAGGTAGGTGACC
>DATDMU010000101.1:0-33663 GCA_036518615.1 Myxococcales bacterium | reverse complement strand
CACAAGAAGGTGATCAAGATGCTCGACCGCACCGCAAGGAGCGCGCGTGAAATCCCGCCGGAGGAGATCGCGCCCGAGGCCGGCGAACACCCCGAGCGGGCCGCCATCGGCCGGGAGCTGGGCGCGGCGATGTCAGGCGCGCTGGCGAAGCTCCCCCCCGATCAGCGCGCGGTGATCGAGCTGGCGTTCGGCCAGGGCCAGTCGTATCAGGAGATCGCGCTCGCGCTGGAGTGCCCGGTCAACACGGTCAAGACGCGGATGTTCCACGCGCGCAAGCGCCTGGCCGAAATTCTCCAAGAGAGGGGGCAGAAGTGAGCGGCGAGCACGAGCGCATGAGCGAGCTGTTGCCCTGGTACGTGAACGCCACGCTTCCTCCGCGGGAGGCGGCGCAGGTCGAGCGGCACCTGGCCTCCTGCGCCGACTGCCAGAAGGAGTCGGAGCGCTTCCGGGCCATCGCCGAAGGCGAGGAGGAGGAGGGCTGGGCGCCGTCGCCCGCGCACTTCGCACGGGTCATGGCGCGGATCGACGCGCCTTCGTTCTGGCAGCGGGTGGCGTCGTGGTTCACGCAGACGCCGCGGCCGGTGCGATGGGCCTTCGCGCTCGAGGGCGCGGCGCTGGCCGCGCTGATCGCGGTGGTTGCCCTGCGGCCGGCGCCCTTCGAGACGCTGTCGCGCGCGCCCGCCGCCGCCTCCAGCCGTGCCCGACTGCACGTCGTCTTCGCCTCCGACCTCAGCGAGGAGGGCATGCGCCGTCTGCTCCAGGGCGCCCGCGCGACCATCGTGGATGGCCCCTCGGCGGAAGGCGTCTACACCGTGGAGCTGTCGCTGCCGGCCACCGATCGGGAGCGAGCCCGCGAGATCGCCGGCCGCCTCGCCAGAGACCCCAAGGTGCGCTTCGCCGCGCCCGTCGCGTCGAGCTCTCCATGAGGCCCCTCGCCTTCGCCGCCTTGCTCGCCTCCTGCGCCACGGGCACTTCGCAGACGCGGGCGACGCTGGACCCGAAGCAGCTCCAGCCGGGCCAGATCATCGTCGCGCTTTCGAGCAGCCTCGGCGGCGATCTCCTCGCCGTCCGGCGCGCGCTGGCGGCCGACTACGGCGTGGTCGAGGCGGGCAACTTCCTCCTCGGCTCCGTCGCGCTGGAGTGCGTGGTCTTCCAGGCCCCCGCCGGCGCGCCGCTGCCCGGGCTGGTCGAGCGGATGAACCGCGACCCGCGCGTCAGGCTGGCCCAGGCGAACCAGGTCTTTCACGGCGAAGGCCAGGAGCCCGCGCTCTCCTACGGCGCGCCGCAGATCCGGGCCGACGCCGCGCGCCGGAGCAAGACGGGAAAGGGCATCCGCGTGGCGGTGATCGACACCGGCGTCTCCGTCGCCCACCCGGCCCTCAAGGACCGCATCGCGCTCGTGCAGAACTTCGTCGAAGGCGGGGAGGCCTCGTTCGCGCGCGATCTGCACGGGACGGCGGTGGCCGGCGTGATCGTCGCCCGGCGCGACGACCGCGTGGGAATGCTCGGCATCGCCCCCGATGCCGGGATCCTCGCGATCAAGGCGTGCTGGTACGCCCGCGGCCGGGGCAAGGCCCTTTGCAGCAGCTGGACCCTGGCCAAGGCCATCGACTTCGCGGTGGGAAGAGGCGCGCAAGTCTTGAACCTGAGCTTGACCGGTCCGGACGACGAGCTGCTCCGCCTGCTGATCGGCAAGGCCCAGGAGCGTGGCATCGTCGTCGTGGCCGCGGCGGCGGAAGGCGCGAAGGATCCCGGCTTTCCCGCCTCGCTGCCCGGCGTCATCGCCGTGGTGGCGAGCGATGCGCGCGGCGAGGCTCGGCTTCCGGGCTGGGCCGCCCGCACCTTCGCGATGGTCGCGCCGGGCGTCGACGTGCTCAGCACCGTGCCCGGCGACGGTTACGACTTCCTCAGCGGCAGCTCGTTCGCCGCCGCGCACGTGAGCGGCGTGGTGGCCTTGCTCCTGGAGGAGAACCCGCGCCTGACCGCCGCCGCCGCGCTCGATCTCCTCGAGGCCACCTCGCGCCCGCTTCCCGGCAGCTCGCGCGCCGGGCTGATCGACGCCTGTGCGGCGCTGGGCAGGCTGATGGGCGCCGGCAGCTGCCCGTGATACGTACGGCGGCCGTCAACCTGCGAGGTGGGAGGACATCATGCGGCTCGTCTACTTCCCCGGCGCCTGCTCGTTCGCGCCACACGTGACGCTGCGCGAGGCGGGCCTTCCCTTCACGCTCGTCCTCTACGACCGGGCCACCCACCAGCTCGACGCGGGCGGAAAGCTCGAGGACGTGAACGACAAGGGGTACGTGCCGGTCCTCGAGCTCGACGACGGCGAGCGCCTGACCGAGGCGGCGGTCATCCTGCAGTACATCGCCGACCAGCGGCCGCAGACCGGCCTCGCTCCGCCCGCCGGCACCATGGCTCGCTACCGCCTCCAGGAATGGCTGAATTTCATCGCGACGGAGATCCACAAGTCGTATTGGCCGCTGTTCCACGGGCCCGAGGTGGAGAAGCCGGGCGCGCGCGAACGCCTCGATCGCCGCTTCTCCTGGACCCAGGGCAGGATCGCAGGCCGGAACTTCGTGATGGGCGACACCTTCACCATCGCCGACGCGTACCTCCTCACGGTGGTGAACTGGATGCGGCCGGCCGGCCTCGATCCGGGCAAGTGGCCGGGTCTCAAGGAGTACCGCGCCCGCGTCGCTCAGCGCCCGAGCGTCCGCGCCGCCCTCGAGGCGGAGGGGCTGCTGAAGCGCGGGTGAAGTGGTTTCTGGAGTGACGGCCTATCGTTTCTGACTTGTGAGGCGGCGGCGCTTTGCGCCCGGACGCCGCCGCTTCGGCTCGGGTGCGATGAGCCGGTAGGCGTCCTGGAGCAACTCCTTCAGGGCGCCCCAGTCCGGCGACTCGTCGATGCGCACTCCGATCCAGCCCTTCACGCCCACGTAGGGCGGGACGAAGTAGCGGGACGGATCGGCCTTCACCAGCGTCTCCTGAACGCCCAACTCCGCCGGCACGACCACCGCCACGTGGTTCGCGCCATGGTGGTGCGTATCCATCATGGCGAAGATCTTTCCGGCGCGGAAGGTTGGCTCGCCCCAGGCGAGTTTCTCGGTGGCGCTGGGGAACGAGAGACAGATGCGCCGCACGCGATCGATCGCGCGCTGCTCGGCCTTGTTCGAGGCGCGCTTGATGGGGTGGGACATGGATTGCGCGAAGCGTAGATCGAACCGCCTGCGCAGGACCACTTCCTGCGCGACGGCGGCAGCGCCCGTGGCGCTGCACCGGTCCGCCCACTCACGCTCCCATGGTAGGATGGCATCGTATGAGAATCCGTAAGAGCAAACGTACGCAGCCCCGGAAGCGGGTGACCGTCTCGTTGTCCAGCGATCTCGTGCGCAGGCTCGATCGCCAGAGCCGATCCCAAGGGGCGACCCGCAGCAGCGTCGCAGAGGGCTGGCTGCGCGCCGGCGAACGACAGGCCAGCCTCTCCGCGCTGGAGCGGGAGCTCGAGCGGTACTATGCGCAGCCCGTCGAGCCGGGCGACTCCGGTCTCTCCGCCGCGCTGGGGAAGGCGGCTCGCGCCACGGCGCCGGGTGACGAACGGCTGTCCCGGCGGCGGCCCTCGTGAAGAGAGGCTCGATCCATTGGGTTTCGCTGGACAAGCGGCGCCCGGCGATCGTTCTTTCGCCGGATGTCCGCAATCGCCTGGCGAACGATGTGATCGTAGTTCCCTGCTCGACGACGTCGCGCACGATGCCCTGGCACGTCGAGCTGCGCCGCGGTGAAGCCGGGTTGCCGCAGGGCTGCATGGCCAAGTGCGAGCAGATCGGTACGGTTCCGAAAAGCTGGATCGATCCGGCGGAGCTTGGCGTGCTTTCGGCCGCGCGAATGCGCCAGGTCGAGCTCGCCGTGCTCTCCGCGTTGGGGATCCCGGTTCAAACCAGCGGTGGAACCTGAGGCGCAGTCAGCGCGGCTTCATCGCCCCCGCGTCCGCACGCCAGGAAGCGCGCGTCCCGGTCATTTCCCCCGGATCGCCGCCCACGCCGAGGCAACTCCGAAGGCGATGAAGAGCGCCGCGGCCAGATACCGCAGCCAGCTCATCGCCGGGCGCCCCGAAAGCTTCCCGCCGGCGAAGACCGCGATGCCGTCGGAGAGCATCATCCCCAGCGTGGTCCCGGTCGTGACCAGCACCACCGAGTGGAAGCGCGCCGCCAATGCCACGGTGGCAAGCTGCGTCTTGTCGCCCATCTCCGCGAGGAAGAAGAGCACCACGGTGGTGAGAAACGGGCCGAATCGGCCGGGGCGCTCCGCCTCGTCGAGCGAGTCCGGCTTGAGCGTCCACAGCCCGAAGGCGATGAAAGTGATCGCCAGCACCGCCGCCAGCGCGCGCGCGGGAACGACTCCCGCCACCCAGCTTCCGACCGACGACGCCAAGGCGTGGTTGGCGAGCGTGGCGGCGAGGATGCCGCCCATCACCACCCAGGGCCTGCGGTAGCGCGAGCCGAGGGCGAAGGCGAGCAGCTGAGTCTTGTCCCCCATCTCGCTGAGGGCCACGAGGAGGAAGGAGCTGGCGATCGCTTCCAGGGTGGTCTCCCGCGCAAGGCGGCGAGCATGCCACGGCCCGCGCCTTCGCGCAGCGCGCCAGGCATTGGCGGGCCAATGTTTGGGATATACTGCGACAAAGCGGACTGTCGCGACGGAGCAGCAATGCACCAGCATGGCGCAGGCGCACCGCGAACGAACTGGTCCCGCTCCCAGCGGTTCCGGCTGTCGCCGGCGGGTCGCGAGGCGGGCCACAATTACCTCGAGGTGATCGTCGCGGCGCGCGGCCCGTCCGCGCGGAAGTCCTTCGATGCGGCCAGGGCCGACTGGGCCGCGAGGCTGGGGTTGGAGCTCAACGACGGCCTCTACCTCGGCGAGCTGGTCGAGAGCCCCAAGACCATCGCGGAGATCGCCGCTTCGCTGGAGGGATGCGGCCCGACGCCCGGCGACGTGCGCAAGGCCGTCGAGCGCCTGGTGCGGCTGAACATGATCGAGCTTTTGGCTCCGCCGGCGCCCGCTCCTTCTTCCGGGAACTGGTGACCTGCGACACCCCCCAGGGAAGAGCGCCTGCACCCGACATTCTCCCGCAAGAAGTTCGCGGGTCAGAGCCTTGCGCGCAGGAGAACGGAGCCTGACGGCAGGGGGGTACACCGCCCTCGCCGGGAGACCGGCAATTCTTGCGGGCGGCCCTGCGTCCACGAGGGGGAGGCACCCCTCCGGGGTGCAGCTTTCTAGCATCACGGCTGCGGTTGGGTTATGCTGTGCGCGTCCCTTGGCAGCCGAGGCATCCGCCTTGCAGCCGGGGGACTGCGGCCCCCGACGGGGCGTCCGCATCGGGGGGGAACATGCGCTTCACCGGACTTGCCTTGGGACTGGCGCTGCTCGCCGCGCCTGCGATCCTTGCCCAGAACGGCCGCGCTGGCGGGAACGGCGGCGGGAACAACGGAAATCATGGCGCGGGCCCCAAGGCCGCCCCGGAGCCGCTGACGCTGCTTGGTCTGGCAGTGGGCGCGGGGGGCATCGCCCTTCTGGCCCGCCGTCGCTCTTGAGCTGGCCGGCCGTGAGTCGCCGTGGGTGGTTCGCCGCGGCGCTCGCCGTCGCCCTTGCTCAACTCGCCCTCGCCATCCGCTGCGGCGCGGTCACCTTCTACGGCCCGCTCGCGCTCGGCTGGGGCGCCGCGCTGCTGATTGCCCATGAGCGCCGGGACTCCCCGATCTCCGCCTCCCCCCTGGCGTGGATCCCCGGCGCTCTCCTCGCCCTGGCGCCGTTCGCCTGGCTGGCGCGTCCCGACTACGGCGCTCTCGACCGCGCCGCGCCGCTGGTCTCCGGCGCCGGTTTGCTCCTCTTCGCCGGGGGCCTGCGCGGCAGGGGCCGCGAGCTCCTGCTGCTTTCGCTGCCGCTGATCAGCCCCTTCCCGCAACAGCTCGCGCACGCCGTCGCCCCCCTGCGCAGCACCGCCGTCTTCGCCACGCTCTTCCTGCGCGCCGTCGGCGTGCCCGCGGTCATCGACGGTCAGGTCATCGCCTTCTCGGGAACCGGCATCGCCGTCATCGAGCCGTGCACCGGCCTCGAGCAGCTCTCGCAGCTCCTCGCGCTCTCCCTGGTGGTGCTCTGCTTCTTCCGGACCAGCACGGCGCAGAAGATCGCGGTGCCGCTCGTCGCCCTCGCCTGCGGCTTTCTCGTCAACGCGGCGCGGGTCGCGGCCATCGGCATCCTCGTCCGCGACCGGCCCTCTTTGGTGGATCTCTGGGACGGGACAGGCCTCTACGCGCCGGTGTTCAGCGCCTTCGCGGCGGCGCTCACGTGCCTTGCCTGGTGGCCGCTGCTGCGCGCTCCCCCCGGGCGGCCTCTGCGGACCTCGGCAGTCGCAGGATAGACGTCGGTCCTTTGTGAATGCGCGATCTCTTTTCACGACGGCGCCCTGGCATGTCAGGGGGCGGCGGCATACTGCCGCCATGACGACGACTGCACGCGTTCAGGCCGGCCGGCTCGCGGACCTCCATCGCCGTAAGCGCGCCGGGATGGCGGAGTTCCTTCTTGCGCTCGCGGAGTTCGACGAGCAGCGGGGATGGCTCGCGCTCGGGTATTCGAGCCTCTTCTCCTTCCTGCACCGGGAGCTGGCGCTGTCCAGGGGTGCAGCGCACTACCGGAAAGTGGGGGCCGGACTGGTGCGGCGCTTTCCGGAGATCGTCGAGCCCTTGCGCGATGGGCGGCTGTGCATCACCGGCGTGATCGAGGCCGCGAAGGTGCTCACCGCCGAGAACCGGCACGACGCGTTGCCGAAGTTCTTCCGGCGGTCGAAGAGGGATGCGGTGGCCCTGGCTGCAGCGCTGCGGCCGGCCGCAGTTCAACCGGTTGAACCGGGTTCGGCTGCGGTTCAACCAGTTGAACCGGGTTCGGTTGCCGTTCAACCGGTTGAACCGTCTTCGGCCGCAGTTCAACCGGATGAACCGGGTTCGGCCCCAGTTCAACCAGTTGAACTGCCGGGCGCCGGCGCTTCTTCGGCCGCGATCGCCCGGGCCCGCGAGTCGGCCGAGCCGCTGACTGCCGACTTGTCGCGGTTTCACGTCACCGTTTCACGGCGTTTCCTCGACAAGTTGGAAGCCGCGCGGGCGACGCTCTCGCCGGGCCAGCATGGCGCGAGCGCCAGGAGCGTCCTCGAGGGTGGTCTCGACCTCCTGCTGGAACATCACGCCGCGCGCAGCGCGCCGGTGGAGGCCCCGCACCCGGCAAGCGTCGCGGCGGAATCGGGGCGCGCGAATCCGGCGCCATCGGAGCGCGCGGCGTGGGACATTCCGGGGGGCCGGCCGACGCCGCCTTGGCTGAGCTGACAGGCGTATTCGCGTGGCATCCGAGCCGGCGGTGGACGGGCAGCAGGTTGCCCGCCCTCCCGCGCCGATCGGCAAAACGCTTGCGCGCCCGGCGGACGCACTGGACCGGCGCAGGTCGGGCGCCTGCGGCCGGAGCGTCCTGGCGCCTCTCCGCACCTTGCATGCGTCATCGGCGTTGGCAGCTTTTGCGTCTCCCAACAAGAAGGAGGCACGCATGCGACGGATCTGCCTGAGCATCCTGACTGCAGCAGCGCTGGCGTCGACTCCTGGCCTCGCGGAACACGGGCGCGGTGGCGGCGGTCACGACAGCGGCCAGAGCGCCGGCGACCGGCGCGGCGACGACCGAGGCAACCGCGGCGACAATCGCGGCGAGGACCGCGGAGACGACAACCGGGCCGACGATCATCGGGGCGACGACCGCCGCGCCGACGACGACCGGCGCGCGGACGACCGGCACGACCGCGCCGAGGAGCAGCGCGAGAACGACCAGGACGAGGCGCTGGAGAACGAGAACGCGCGGCGCCAGGACAACGCGGTGGCCGCTCCCGAGACGGCGCCCGTTCGCCCCGACGACGACGCGATCATGAACCACCGCGACCAGGACCGCGGCAAGCGCGACCGGGATCGCCAGCAGAACCGGAAGGACGACGCGGACGACGCGCGCAACCCGCAGCCCAAGGATGAGTAGCGCGTGCGCGCCGCCGTGGTGCTCCTGCTCGCGGCCCTGCCCGCGGCCGCCGCCTCGCGCGGATCGATGAGCGAGGCGGTGACCGCAGGCAGCGGTCCCTACATCGGAAACTCCCTCTCCGCCGGCGTCTCGACGGGTCCGCTCGACGTCGACGCCGGCTACGACTTCGGCAGCGACGAGAACCTGGTCCTCTTCCACTCGCTCTGGGGATCGCTGGGGCTCTGGCCTGCCGATGGCTTCCGCATCTCTTTCGACGGCGATTTCGGCCCGAAGGTGTCGAGCGACTCTCCCGATCGAGGGCATTACGCGTTGGGCAGCGCCGAAGGCGGGACCAGCATCCGCTACCATCCGGGCCGCGCCGGCGAAGTGCGCCCCTACGTGCAGATTGGCGGCGGCGTCGAGCACCTCGACGTGGAAGGATCGCGAACGCCCGCGGCGGCGAATCCGGTCAACGCCTCCTTCAACCAGACGTCGTTGGGCGCAACGGTGGGCGTCGACGCCGGGGCGACCGCCCTGCGCGTGGGCGCGTCGAAGTTCTTCTACGGCGAGGACGCGGGCGCGCTGCAGCTTCCGCCCGGCATCGGCGGCGGTCCGCTCGGCCTCGGTGCCGGCCAGGCTGCCCTTCCCACCCGCGCCGAAGACTGGAACGTGCGCGGCTCGTTGCGCCAGCGCTTCGGCCCGGCCGAAGCCTGGGACGGCGAGGTGCGCTTCACCTGGGCGCCCTACGTCGACGGCAGGGGATCCATCGTCGCGACGCACGTTCGCCTCGGCCGCGACCTCTCCCGCAACCTGCGCGGCTACGTGGGCTTGACCGGGCAGCTCGAGACGCTCTCGTCCACGCAGCTCGGCCTGTTCGGCACCGCGGGCCTCTCCGTCCTGTTCTAGTCGCGCGCGGCCATGGCGGCGGACCGCACCTCCTTGCCGCCGTGCCAGATCGCCAGGAGCTTGCGGGTGTTGCGGATGTCCTCCAGCGGGTTGCCGCCGAGGACCAGGAAGTCGGCGCGGTTGCCCGGCTGGAGCGTGCCGCGATCCTTCGCGCCCAGCATCGCCGCACTTCCGCGGGTGGCGGCGACGATCGCCTGCATCGGCGAGAGTCCCGCCCGGACCATCAGCTCCAGCTCGCGGTGCTCCGCCCAGCCCTGGATGCGCACCGGATTTGCCCCGGAGTCGGTGCCGAAGGCGATCTTCACCCCTGCATCCGCGAGCGCCTTCAGATTCTGCATCCCGTTCTTCAGCGCCTCGCGGATGCGCGGCAGGTTGGGGTCGGAGCCGGCTTTGGCGCGGAACTCCGGAGCGCGCAGCTTCTGCAGGGCCTCCGGCGACAGCGCGCCCGCGAGGAACGGGTCGTCGAGCAGCGACGCGTCGTCGAGGAACGCAAACGAAGACTCGTCCACGGTCAGCGTGGCGACGTAGAAGGTGCCGCGGGCCTTCATCAGATCCACCAGCTCCGGGTCGACGGGCCGATCGCGGACGCTGTGGGCGAGCGCGTCGACTCCGTCGCGGATGACCGCCTTCGCGTCCTCGAGGTAGAAGACGTGGGAAGCGACCCTCATTCCCGAGCGGTGCGCCTCGTCGATGGCAGCCTTGAAGATGGCGGGCTGCAGCTTGGGAAACTTTCCGTAGACGTCGTCCACCCAGATCTTGAGGAACTCGGGATGGTGCCGCGCCGCCTCGCGCACGTCGGCCACCGCCTCCTCGGGATTGGCGGGCCGGTACACCTGGTCGGGCGCGGCGGGCACGGGCGGAGCCCCCGCGGGAACGCCGATGCCGCGGCCGGCGATGAACAGCGTCGCTCCTCCCGCCTCGCCCCGCCGCTGCTGGTCGCGCAGATCGTAGACCAGGTCGCGATTGAGACCGAGCGTGAGCACGGAGGTGACGCCGTACCGCTCGTACTGCGCGAGCTGCGCCTGCACGTTCTCGCGGGTGTAGCCGTCGGCGCGGTTCTGGCCGCCCACCACCAGCCCGACGTGGCCATGCGCGTTGATCAGCCCGGGGATGATGGTCTTGCCCCGCGCGTCCAGCACGCGCGCGCCCTTGGGCACCTTGATGGTCTTCGCCGTTCCCACCGCCGCGATGCGATCGCCCTTCACCACCACGACCGCGTCTTCCCTGGGGGGCGCGCCCGTCCCGTCGATCACCCGCGCCCCCCGCAGGACGACGGTCTGCGCGAGCGCAGCCTGCGATGCCAGCAGAAGAAGTGCAGCCAGACGCATCGGACCCATGGCAGCCTCCCCGGAAAGGCAGGCGCATAGCACCGGCGGGACGACGGGATCGAGAGGTGCAAGACTGCACCGCGACCACAGGCTTACGCGCCGGTGACGCGCTGCGCGCGCATACAATGTATGGGCTGGGGATTTCCCGATCTTTCCGTGATCGGCTTGTCCGCTGCGACAAGTTGTGCAATCTTCTATCGCGTCACCGGGTGTCGCTGCGTGCAGCTCCGCGCGGAGGGGGACACTCGGTGGCAGCAGTGGGGGAAGCACCACAGGCATGAGTCCGGTCCGGAGCGCACCGAGGGTGCGCACGCCGGTCGAGACCTCCGTGCCTGCGGGCAGCAGGCATTTACGTAATGCATCGTCGTTCAATGATCTTGCTCGGGTCCTGAAGACGCCCTCCAAGGCGCCTTCACAGGGGGGGACCAAAACATGGAATGTACTCAACGCCACGGCGGCGTGTGGCCGCGCCTTGCTGCGCGCCACGTCACCGCGGGGCGCAAGATGACGCTGGCGCCGCTGATCGCAGGCTTGCTCTGCGCAGGCGCCGTGAAGGCCCAGCAGAAGGCCGCTCCGACGCCCGGGTTCGACATCCTCGGCTTCATCCAGGCGGCGACGGTGGACCCGAACATGTGCCCGGAGCTCAACCCATTGCTCTGGGGAGGCACCGTCACCGTCAACGGCCTCACCCTCACGGTGCCCTGCAACACGATCTTGCAGATGCCCGCGGCGGCCTTCACCTGGTCGCAGATCTTCGATACCTCCGGGCTGACGGGGCTTGCGCCCGTCTCTTCGCCGATCAACGCGCTCTCGATGAACGGGAGCACCTCCCCGACGCCGATCAACCAGACCGGCCTCGCGCTCAGCGACACCACCGGGTCGGGCGGCGGCGTCTTTCCTTACCCGTCGTTCGAGATCCGCGCGGTGGGCAACGTGGTCAAGGACGCGACCGGGAAGGACCAGTACATCGTCGGGCTGATCGCGCCCATCTCCCAGCAGGGTCTCAACCTCGGCGCGGGGAAGATCGGCTGCATCGACTACACCAACGGCTTCCTCTACGTGGGCGGAGCCCCCGCGGCGCCCGGCCGGGCCTGCAGCGCCGCCAACGGCGCCCGCGTCCAGATCAACGACCCGGTCGGTCGCTGGGGCCTGCCGCACAGCCCGGATCCGCGCTTCACCGGAGACACGGGCAACACCACGATCCATGCCGCCACCGGCTACCCCATGTGCGTGCCGCGGACCGATCCGGCCGTCGCCGACGATCCGCTCTGCCCCAGCGGCAACCGCCCGCTCAACGGCGACCCGCGCTTCCCGGTGGACCCGTTCCTTCCCATGGGCGAGGCGCTCAAGGCCTTCGACATGCGGCCGCCTCCGGGCCAGGCCGGCGCCGACCCCTCCGGTTTCCCCGACTCGCGCCAGCAGCTTCCCGTCATGGTGGGCGACTGGATCGACTACTCGGGCACCCTCTCCAGGGACGCGGCCGGGGACTACATCTCCGCGCACACCATCAACGCCAACCTGGGGGTCTTCACCGCGCCCGGCTCGCAGCCCGCCTACGTGGGGGTGGAGACCATCCTCCTCGGCACCGCCGGCATCGCGCCCGATGGCATCGTCCAGGAGGCGACCAACCGCATCTTCATCGTGGGCTTCACCACCGACCCGACGCGGCTCATCGACATCAACGCGGTGGACGTGAACCCCTGCACCGGCGTCGAGACGCTGCGGCTGCTCGGCACCGTGGACCCGGCCTCACAGCCGGTGCGCTCGCGCTTCCGCTTCCACGTGCTGGGCGGAGCGTTCATGCCGCCCACCCGCGAGATGGAGATCGTGAGCTACACCGGCACCACGCCGGCGGTGAACCCGGACGGCACCCCCGGCTACGCCAACGGCCTCGGCTCCGGGCGCTACCGGCTGCCGAACTTCGACTACATCTTCCCGGAGAACCAGCAGTTCGGCCAGCCGATCCTGGCGAACAACTTCCAGGACCTGCCCTTCCTGGCCCAGGGCTCCGGTCCGCTCTTCGGCGCCGGCCCCATCGTCGGCCAGCTCAAGCCGTGGCCGGGAAGCCCCGTCCCGCAGCACGTCACCTGCACCCTGGACGGCGCCGGCCCGCTGGTCACCGCCGGCCCTGATTTCGTGGTCGGGCCCAACGCCTTCGTCACGCTCTGGAGCAACATCACCCAGGACCCCAACGCCGGCTGGCCGATGATCCAGTGGACGCAGACGGGCGGCCCGCCGGTGGAGCTCTTCGACTCCGACACGATGACGCCGATGTTTGCCTCGCCCGCGGTGGCGCTCGGCGACACGCCGCCGGTCCTCACCTTCCAGATCACCGTGACCGACGCCTTCGGCACCGCCAGCGCCTCGGTGAACGTCACCGTGCTGCCCACCAGCGACGGCTTCACCACCGGCCTCGCCCAGTGGAAGTTCACCAACCCGGGAATCCACAAGGTCGGGACCAAGGGCGGCATCCTCAGCGTGACGGTGACCGACACCGTCATCGACCCGGCCATCTCGCTCTACGTGGTGGGCTTCGGACCGATGACCGTCGATCCCATCCTCGGGCGGCCGAACTACGTCTTCAAGGCCACCGGCGTGAACCCGCCGCCGATGATGGTGACGGTGCGCTCGAGCTTCGGGGGGTCCATCGACCTTCCCATGACCTTCAAATGACCGGCCCGGGACTGATCATGAACACGACCAGGTCATTCGCGGCGCGCAGCATGGGGGCGCTGCGCCTCGCTCCGCTCCTCCTGCTCGCCCTCTCTGGCGCGGCGCAGGCGGTGAACCTGACCGCCCCGCCCTCGCTCAAGCACACGCAGGTGCCGGAGCCGCCGAACCTCGGCGACTTCGTCAAGGACAGGAAGGCCGCCATCACGCTCGGCAAGGCGCTCTTCTGGGACATGCAGGTGGGCAGCGACGGCATGCAGGCCTGCGCCACCTGCCACTTCCACGCGGGCGCCGACCACCGCACCAAGAACACCGTCAACCCCGGGGGCAACGGCACCTTCGAGCTCGTGCCGGGGCCGAACAGCACGCTCACCGCCGCGAACTTTCCCTTCCACCGCCTGGCGTCGGTGGACGACCGCTCCTCCGCCGTGCTGTCGGACGTGAACGACATCGGCGGATCGCAGGGCGTCTTCGACGGCACCTTCCTCGGGGTGGTCCGGGACTCGGCGGTCGAATCGGGAAACCCGGTCTCCGACCCCGTCTACCACGTGGGCTCGAACAACACCCGGCGGGTGACCGGCCGCAACGCCCCCAGCGTGATCAACGCCGTCTTCAACTACAACAACTTCTGGGACGGCCGCGCCAACTTCGTCTTCAACGGCGTGAACCCCTTCGGCGATGCCGACCAGGGGGCGCGCATCTTCTCCAACGACGGATCAGGCTCGTTGATGGCCGTGGCCGTGCACATCGAGAACGCAAGCCTCGCCTCGCAGGCGGTGGGCCCGCCGGGCAGCGACGTGGAGATGTCGCTCGCGCGGCGCACCTTCCCGGACATCGGCAAGAAGCTGCTCGCGCTGCGCCCGCTGGGAAAGCAGTTGGTCCATCCCTCGGACAGCGTGCTCGGACCGCTGGCGCGCAGCACCGGCAGGAGCGCGCGGCCCGGCCTCTCGGTGACCTACGCGACGCTGATCAAGCAGGCCTTCAAGGAGCCGCTCTGGAACGCCGGCGAGCAGGTGGTGGCCTTCGACAGCCTGGGCTTCCACCTCGTGCCCCGGCCGGCGCGCCTGGCGGCAAACCAGTACACGCAGATGCAGGCGAACTTCTCGCTCTTCTTCGGCCTCGCGGTGCAGCTCTACGAGGCGACCCTGGTCTCCGACGACACGCCCTTCGACCGCTTCCAGGACGGCGACAGCTCGGCGATGAGCGTCTCCGCGCAGCAGGGCCTCAACCTCTTCTTCACCCCGGCCGATCCCGGCTTCGCCGGAGGAAGCTGCTTCAACTGCCACGCCGGCGCCGAGTTCACCAAGGCCACCGTCAGCAACGTCGGTTCGGTGCAGTTCCTGGGCGATCTGCCGGAGCGGATCGTCGAGCGCATGGGCATGAGCAACGGCAACGGCGCCTTCTACGACTCGGGCTTCTACAACATCGGCGTCCGGCCCACCGAGGAGGACATCGGCCGCGGCGGGAGCGACCCGTTCGGCTATCCGCTCTCCTTCACGGCGCGCGCGCTGATGATCGAGAACGGCAAGCCGCTGCCGTTCGCCAATCCGCCCATCTACTGCGGCGAGCACCAGCCTTCGCCCTGCCCGCTGCACCGCATGGCGGTGAACGGCACCTTCAAGACGCCCACGCTGCGCAACGTCGAGCTGACCGGACCCTACTTCCACAACGGCGGTCAGGCCACGCTCATGCAGGTGCTCGACTTCTACACGCGCGGCGGCGACTTCCACGAGAACAACATCCAGGACCTCGACGCCGACATCGACCGCATGGACGGCATGAACGAGGTGGGCAAGCGCGAGATCGTCGACTTCCTGCTCGCGCTGACCGACGAGCGGGTGCGCTGGGAGAAGGCGCCCTTCGACCATCCCGAGCTGATCGTGCCGAACGGCTCTCCCGGAGACAGCAGCGCCGTGCTCTGCGGGACCGCCAGCACCTGCGACGAGCTGGTCCGGCTCCCGCCGGTGGGCGCCGCAGGGCGCGCTGCCGCCGGACTGCCGCCGCTGGGAACCTTCCTCGACCTCGACCCGCACGCCCACTGAGGCCATGTGCCGCGTCCAGACCTCGAAACCGTTTCGTACGCTGAGGAGCTCGTCGTGAACCGATTCAAGCTGCTGTTCGCGCTGGCGGCCGTGTTCGCCGGAGCGGCCTGCAACTCCAGGGCGCCTTCCGGCCAGCCGCGCACGGCCTCTTCCGGGCAGGCGCTGAGCACGTCCATGGCGCTGCGCGTGGACCTGCCGGCGGCGGTCCTGCCCGGCGACCCGCTCGCGCTCGAGGTGTCGTTCCGCAACGCCGCAGGCCAGCTCCTCGACGTCTCCGACAAGGTGACCGTGAGCCTCGCCGCCAACGCCGCGGGCGCGGTGCTGCAGGGAACCACCGCGCGCGCGGCGGTGAACGGAGTGGCGGCGTTCGGCGATCTCGTCGTCTCCAAGCCCGGCCGCTACCAGCTCTCGGTGTCGTCGCAGCGGGCCGGGTCGATCAGCTCGGCGCCGTTCACGGTGGCCTGGTCCACCGACGAGCTGGAAGCGGCAGGCACCGCCTCCAATGACACGCCTTCGACCGCGGAGGCCATCAGCCCCAACGTGCCGCTCTTCGGAACGCTGGGCCCGGGCGACGTGGACATGTACCGGTTCCACGCCAAGGCGGGGCAGCTCCTCTCGGTGGCAAGCCACGCGGCGCGGCTCGACCTGGCGAACTGGGACACCTCGGTGCGCCTGCGCCTGATCGCCCCGGACGGCACCACCGAGCTCGCGCGGAGCGGCAGCTTCGGCGCCGACTCGCCGAGCGTCGACAACGGGTTCGCGGCGTTGCGAATCCCAGCCGACGGCGACTACTACGTCGCTTGCGACGCCGACCGCCGCGGGTTCTTTTCCGGAAGGTACGCTCTGGTCCTGCGGCTGCTTTCGGTGCCGGCCGGGCTGCAGCTCGAGAGCGAGCCTGCGGGCGCCACCGGCCAGAACGACACGCCGGCGACGGCGCAGCCGCTCCTGCCCGGCGTCCTCTACGGTTCCTCCGACGTGGTCGCGGCCGGAGCGCCGCCCTTCTCCGACTACTTCAAGCTCGCCGTTCCCTCGCCGCTGCGCCTCCACCTCGATCTGACCGCCACCCGCAACGGGTCCGCCTGGGGCGACCGCCCCTGGACCCCGCGGCTCGAGCTGCAGGACGCGGCCGGCAACGTCCTCTGGGGAAGCGACGGAGCGGCGTTCGTGGACCCCGCCGTGGACTTCATCGTGACCGTGCCGGGCACCTACTACGTGCGCGTCGCGAGCGCCGCCAGCTCGGCGGTCTCCGGGAGCACGCCGTACCTGCTCACCTACCTTCCCCTGCCGTACCAGGCCGCGGCGGAAACGGCGGGCAACACCACCGCGGCCGCGGCCATGCCCATCGCCTATGGCAGCGAGGTGGCCGGGTCGTTCAAGGCGGCGGGCGATCATTACTTCACCTTCGCCGGCAACGCAGGCGACGCGGTGAGGCTGTGGGTGGAAGACCAGACGCAGCTCCAGGGCGCCTCGCTCACCCTGAACCGCGCCGCCGGATCGGACGCGGGCTTTCTGGCCGCGGACGGCCTGACCGCGCTTGCGGGGGCGTCGTATTCGGGGAAGCAGGGGCAGAGCGCCTCCAACGTGAGGCAGACCATCCTGCCCGCGACCGGCAGCTTCTTCGTGCGCGTGCACAGCGCGTCGGCGGGAACTTTCGGGCTGCGCCTGGATCGTATCGCCGCCGGCGCGCGCGAGAGCGAGCCGAACGACTCCGCGGCGCAGGGCAACTCCATCGACGCAGGCGGCTTCATCTCCGGCGCCATCGGCGCTGCGGGCGACCGGGATCACTTCACCGTCCACGCGCTCGCCGGGCAGATGGTCAGCGTGTCGCTCTACGCCGGCAGCGGCGCCATCGCCACCTCGCTGACCGACTGGGGGTCGGCGCTGGTGCCGGCCCTCGAGGTCCGCGACCCGCAGGGCAACCTGATCTCCGCCACCTCCGCCGACCGCAAGGGCGAGATCAACTTCGCCCAGTCGATGCTGCGGCCGGAGGCCATGGCGGAGGCGTCGTTCCGGGCGGCGGCCGAGGGCAATTACGACCTGACCGTCGCCGACGCCGACGGCCAGGGTGGAGCTGGCTTCTTCTACGCGCTGCGCGTGTGGAAGAACCAATGAGGCGCGCGTCCGTGCGAGCGCGCCTCGCCTTTCTCGCTGGCGCGGCGGCGCTGGCGGTCGCGCTGCCCGCGAGCGCATCCGGCCGCGCGGCGGTGACCGCGCGCAAGGCGCCGGCCGTCTTCGCGCCGCTCTTCGACGTCAACACGCGGTTCAAGCCCGGCAAGACCGTCAAGCTGCGCTTTCGCGCGCGCAGGACGGCGGGGGGCGCTCCGCTCGAGCTGTCCGACGTCTCGTTCTGGCTGCGCCACGGTCCTCCCGGAGCCGACCTGCGGCTGATCGCCAGCAAGGTGAAGACCGACGTCTTCGAGGTGCCCTTCACGCCGCTCGGCCCCGGCCAGTACGCGCTCCTGATGGCGGTCCATGGCGCGCCGAGGAACGCCGTCGCGCCCATCCGCCTCGGCGTGGTCGGCGTCGCCCGCGGGCTGGTGGAGGAGCCGCCCGAGGCGGACGCGGAGATCCTGCAGCACAAGCGATCCGGCGGCAGGTCGCGGTGACCGCCCGCCTCCGCCAACGGCCGAGCCGTGCGCTGCCGCGCGCCGCGAGCCGTGCCGGCGGCGCGCACTCCCGGAGCAGGGCCCCGCTCTGGTCGGCGTGCCTTCTCGGCGCGCTCGCCGTGGCCTTTGCCGCCGTCCATCTGCCGGGCGGGGAGGAGGCGGAGGGCGCCGCGGCGGAAGCGCGCCCGGAGCCCGCGACGCAGGCAGCAGCCTCCGCTCCGTCCATCGTGCGCGAGAGCCCGCGGGTGCTGCAGGGCAGGCCGCCGCCGCCGGAGATGCGCCCGCTCTTCGACCCGGAGATGCGCCTTCACCTCGGCGAGGCCGCCACGCTCAAGTTCGCCGCGGCCGACGCGGACCGGCGAGGGCAGCCGCGGGAGGTGACTGCTTCCGTGTTCCACGGGCGCGACCCGGAGCGGCGCCTGCCGGTGCACGAGTCGGACGAAGGCGTCTACGAAGTCCCGTTCCAGCCGTACGGTCCGGGGCAGTACCGGATGGTGCTCAGCGTGAACGGGGTTCCCGCCGTCTCGCAGAGGCTCGGCGTGATCGGCGCCGCCGGCAGGATCGACGGCGCGGTGGACATCGCCGACCCGCTCTCGGTGGACCCGCGCGACTTGCGCGCACGCACCGGCGGGAAGTTCCGCCGCCGCTGACGCCGTCTTTCGGCGAGGGCCTCCGGGTCCCGCCTGCTCCCGCGCCAGACGCGATCCAGCGGCTCGCCGGCTGAAGCAGCCGGCGCGCGAGGCTTCGCCCGCGAGCTCCAGTCCAGACGACGCCGCCCGGCGCGAGCTCCGCCGCGCGCGCCGTTCAGGCTGCGCGTCCCGCCGGCCGCCGCGCCCGGCGACGCTTGGGATCCCATTGACCTGACTGCCTTTCAATGGAAGTTCTTGTTTCAAGGTACGGGCTTGTGGGATCGTGCCGTTGCTCGATGCTGCTCCGCCGAGACGGGCACCGGTGGATGACGGCAGCTAGTTCGAGAGAAACCTTCGAGGGGGACGAGGGTCGGTTCCGGAGTGCGCACATCGGCGCACACCGGGGGCGCCCCTTTGTCCCTCGAAGGTCTGCAGCGGAGTGCTACGTCATTGCATCAAAACGCTACGTCATTGAATTCAATTTAACGGTCCGGAGAGAGCACACCAGGTTTTCCACGAAAGGCAGGGCCACACATGCATCGCAGGAAGCGTCTTCACGGCGCAGCGCCGCGCATCGCGGCTGCCGCCAGGCTGAACTTCGTCGTCATCGCGCCGCTGGTCGCGGCCCTGCTCTGTGCCGGCAGTGCCCGCGCCCAGCAGAAGGCCCCGCCCACTCCGGGCTTCGACATCCTCGGCTTCATCCAGGCGGCCACGCTGGACTCGACCATGTGTCCCCAGCTCAACCGGGTGCTCTGGGGCGGGACCGTCACGGTGAACGGCGTCACCCTCACCGTGCCCTGCAACACGATCCTGCAGATGCCGGCCGCGACCTTCACCTGGGCGCAGCTCTTCAACGACTCCGCGAGCACGGGCCTGGCGCCCGCCTCCACCCCGGTGAACTCGACCTCGCTGAACGGAAGCAGCATCCCGCAGGGCCAGACCGGCCTCGCGCTCCACGACGACAACACGCCGGGCGCCGGAGTGCTGCCTTACCCGTCGTTCGAGATCCGCGCGGTGGGCAACATCGTGAAGGACGCCGCCGGCAACGACCAGTACATCGTCGGGCTCATCGCCCCCATCTCCCAGCAGGGTCTCAACCTGGGGGCGGGGAAGATCACCTGCATCGACTACTCCACCGGCTTCCTCTACGTGGGCGGGGCCGCGGCGATCGCCGGCCAGACCTGCGGCTCCGCCAACGGCGCCCGCGTCCAGATCAACGACCCCGTCGGCCGCTGGGGCCTCGCGCACAGCCCGGATCCGCGCTTCGCCGGCGACACCTCGAACAGCACCATCCACACCTCCACCGGCTACCCGATGTGCGTGCCGCGCCAGGACCCCGCGGTGGCCGACGATCCGCTCTGCCCGAAGGGGAACCGCCCGCTCAACGGCGACGCGCGCTTCCCGGTCGATCCCTTCCTCGCCACGGGCGAGCCGCTCAAGGCGTTCACCATGCCGCCCCCTCCGGGCCAGGCTTCCGCCGACCCCTCCGGCTTCCCCGACTCGCGCCAGCAGCTTCCCTTCGAGCCGGGCGACTGGATCGCGTACTCCGGCACTCTCGCGAAGGACGCGAGCGGCCTCGACTACATCTCGGCGCACACCATCACGGCGAACATCGGCGTCTTCACCACGCCCGGGTCGCAGCCGGCCTACATCGACGTGGAGACGATCCTGCTGGGAACGGCCGGGACGCCCATCGACGGCATCGTCCAGGAGGCCACCAACCGCATCTTCATCGTCGGCTTCACCACCGATCCCACCCGGCTCGTCCAGATCAACGCGGTGGACGTGAATCCCTGCACCGGCGCGGAGACGCTGCGGCTGCTCGGCGTGGTCGACCCGGGGGCGCAAGCGCTCCGCGGACGCTACCGCTTCCACGTGCTCGGCGGCGCCTTCATGCCGCCGACGCGCGAGATGGTGATCTCGACCTACACCGGCACCACTCCGGCCACGAACCCGGACGGCACGCCCGGCTACGCCAACGGGCTCGGCTCCGGCCAGTACAGGCTGCCGAACTTCGACTTCATCTTCCCCGAGAACGCGCAGCTGGGGCAGCCGATCATGCCGAACAACTTCCAGGACCTGCCCTTCCTCGCGCAGGGCTCCGGACCGCTCTCCGGCACCGGCCCCATCGTGGGCCAGCTCGCGCCCTGGCCGGGGACGCCGGCCCCGCAGACGGTGACCTGCACCAGCGCGGGCGCGGCGCCGATGGTGGACGCCGGGCCTGACTTCGCCGTGGGGTCGCTCGCCCAGGTCACGCTCTACAGCAAGCTGACGCAGGACCTCAACGCGGGCCCCGCGACCATCCAGTGGACGCAGACCGCGGGCCCGGGCGTCGCGCTCTCCGACGCCACCACGCTCACGCCCAGCTTCACCGCGCCTTCCGTGGTCTCGGGCGCCACGCCGCCGGTGCTCACCTTCCAGATCTCGGTGACCGACGCGTTCGGAACCGCGACCGACTCGGTGAACGTCAAGGTGCTCGCCACCACCGACACCGTGACCGGGAACGCCGTCTGGACCGCGCCGACCGCCGGCACCGGCAACAAGGGCGGCATCCTCAACGTCAGCGCGGCCTCTTCGGTGACCGACTCGACCATGAGCATGTTCGTGGTGGGCTACGGGCCGATGAGCGTCGATCCCGTCCTCGGCCTGCCGAACTACGTGCTGAAGGCGACCGGGGTGGATCTCGCGCCGATCAGCGTCACCGTCCGCTCGAGCCTGGGCGGCTCCGTCACCCTTCCGGTCGTCTACAAGTGACCGCCCCACGAGACCTGACCATGAACGCAAACGAGATCACATCCCCGGGGCGGCGGCGGAGTCCGCGGCGGTCGCTGCTCGCAGGCGCGACCTTTGCCGTGGCCATCGCGCTGCTCCTCTCCTCCGGAGCCGCCTCGGCGGCGAACCTGACTGCGCCTCCCTCGCTCAAGCACACCCCGGTGCCCGAGCCGTCCAACCTGGGCGACTACGTGAAGGACAAGAAGGCGGCCATCACGCTGGGCAAGGCGCTGTTCTGGGACATGCAGGTCGGCAGCGACGGCATGCAGGCCTGCGCGACCTGCCACTTCCACGCCGGCGCGGACCACCGGGTCAAGAACCAGGTGAACCCGGGCCAGGCCGGCGGCGACAACACCTTCCAGCTCACCCCCGGTCCCAACGCCACCGTGTCGGCTTCGGACTTCCCCTTCCACCGGTACTCCTCGGTCAATGACCGCTTCTCCGCCGTCCTCCAGGACGTGAACGACGTGATGGGATCGGAGGGCGTCTTCGACACCCAGTTCGTCGGCGTCGTCCGCGGCTCGGCGGCGGAGCAGGGCAATCCGGTGGCGGACCCCGTCTTCCACGTCGGCAGCACCAACGTGCGGCGCATCACCGGCCGCAACGCGCCGAGCGTGATCAACGCGGTCTTCAACTACAACAACTTCTGGGACGGGCGCGCCAACTTCGTCTTCAACGGCGTCGATCCGTTCGGCGACGCCAACCTGAACGCGCGCATCTTCTCCAACGACGGCAAGGGCGCGCTGCAGGCCGTCGCCGCCCACATCGAGGACGCGAGCCTCGCCTCGCAGGCGGTGGGCCCGCCCGGCAGCGACACCGAGATGTCCTACACGCGGCGGACCTTCCCGGACATCGGCAAGAAGCTGCTCGGCCTGCGCCCCCTGGGAAAGCAGCTGGTGAACGCGACCGACGGCGTGCTCGGGACCTCGTCCCGCAACTCGCGCAGCGCGCGCCCCGGCCTCTCCCGGACCTACGCGTCGATGATCAAGGCCGCCTTCCAGGACTGGTCGTGGAACGTGACCGGCCAGGTGGTGACCTTCGACAGCACCGGGTACCACCTGGTGCCCAAGCCGCCGCGGCTGGCCGCGAACCAGTACACGCAGATGGAGGCCAACTTCTCGCTCTTCTTCGGCCTCGCCATCCAGCTCTACGAGGCGACGCTGGTGTCCGACGACACGCCCTTCGATCGCTTCCAGGACGGCGACTGCACGGCGCTGAGCACCTCGGCGCAGCAGGGCCTGAACCTCTTCTTCACGCCGGTGGACCAGGGCTTCGCGGGAGGTGGCTGCTTCAACTGCCACGCAGGCGCTGAGTTCACCAAGGCGACGGTGAGCAACGTCGGCAGGACGCAGTTCATCGAGGACATCCCCGAGCGCATCGTCGAGCGCATGGCCATGGGCGATGGCGGCGGCGCCTTCTACGACGCCGGCTTCTACAACATCGGCGTGCGGCCCACCGAAGAGGACATCGGCCGCGGCGGCAGCGATCCCTTCGGCTACCCGCTCTCCTACACCGCGCGGGCGCTGATGATCGACAACGGGACGGCGCTGCCGTTCTCCAACCCGCCGCTCAACTGCGGCGACGGCCAGCCCACGCCCTGCCCGCAGCAGCGCAGCGCCATCGACGGCACCTTCAAGGCGCCCACCCTGCGCAACGTCGAGCTGACCGGGCCGTACTTCCACAACGGCGGTCAAGCCACGCTCATGCAGGTGATCGACTTCTACACGCGCGGCGGCGACTTCCACGAGAACAACATCAAGAACCTCGACTCCGACATGGAGACCATCGACGGCATGACCGACGTGGCCAAGACGGAGCTGGTGGATTTCCTGATGTCGCTCACCGACGAGCGGGTGCGCTGGGAGAAGGCGCCGTTCGATCACCCCGAGCTGTTCCTGACCAGCGGCTCTCCGGGCGACAGCAGCGCCGTGACCTGCAGCAACCCCGGCACCTGCGACGAGGTGATCCACCTCCCCGCGGTCGGGGCGCAGGGACGGGCCGCGGCGGGCCTGCCCGCGCTCGAAACCTTCCTCGCCCTCGATCCCCATGCGCACTGAGGCCCATGTGCGCGACCACGACGCTTCCACGATCTCGAAGGAGAGTTCCGTGATTCGACTCAAGCTGTTGTTCGTGCTCGGCGCCGTCGCGCTGCTCGCGAACCAGGGATGCAGCTCGCGGGCAAAGCCCGGACAATTGCAGACGGCGGCGGCGTCGCAGGCGGCGACGGCCACCACCACCACCCCGTCGCTGCGCGTCGACGTCTACCCGGCGGCGCTTCCGAACGGGCCGTTCGTCGCCGAGGTGTCGTTTCGTGACTCGACCGGAGCGCTGGTCAACTCCTCGGCCACCGTCAGCGTGGCCCTGGCGGCGACCACCAGCGCGGTGGGAACGCCGACCAGTCCCACCACGGCCAGGCTGAGCGGAACGCTGAGCAAGGCCGCGGTGAACGGCATCGCCAGGTTCACCGATCTGGCGATCGACACGGCCGGCCGCGGGTACGCACTGACCGCGTCCGCGGCGAAGGCCACCAGCGGCACGTCCGCGTTCTTCGACGTCACCTGGTCGGTGAGCGAGGCGGAGGCCGCCGGGGCTTCGACGAACGACGCCACTTCAGGGGCGGAGGCGCTGAGCCCCAACGTGCCGATGTTCGGAGCGCTCGGGCCCGGCGACGTGGACTCGTACAAGTTCCACGCCAAGGCCGGCCAGCTCCTCACCGTGTCGAGCCATGCCGCCCGGCTCGACCTCGGCAACTGGGACACCTCGCTGCGCTTGCGGCTGCTCGCACCCGACGGCAGCGAAGTCGCGCGCAGCGGCGTTCCCGACGGCAACAGCCCCGGAATCGACAACGGCATCGCCTCGCTGCGCATCCCCAACGAGGGCGACTACTACCTGGTCTGCAACGCCGACGGGACGTCGTTCCTGTCGGGCAACTACGCCCTGGTGATGAAGCTCGCCGAGCCCCCCGCCGGCCTTCAGCTGGAGACGGAGGCCACCGGCGCCAGCGGCCAGAACGACACTCCGGCGACGGCGCAGGCGCTCTCCCCGGGGCTGCTCTTCGGCCACTCCGATCCCGCCACCCCGTCGGCCACCTCGACGGGCAGCGCCACTCCGGGCGGCCCGGACTACTACAAGATCTCCATCACCGCGCCCACGCGCGTGCGCCTGGAGATCACCGCGGCCCGCAACGGCGCGGCCTACTCCGACGCGCTGTGGGACTCGCGCCTGCAGCTCCTCGACGCTTCCGGCAACGCGCTGGCGACCAACGACAACTCGAGCTCGCTGGATCCGCTCATCGAGTACGTGCTGGCGACCTCCGGCACCTACTACGTGCGGGTCGGCCGCGCCGACACCTCGCAGAGCACGGGCAGCAGCCCCTACCTCCTCTCCTACAAGACCTCGGCGTACACGCCCTCCGCGGAGAAGGCGGGGAACACCGGCGCCGCGACGGCGATGCCCATCGCGTACGGCACCGACGTCGGCGTCTCGTTCAGCGCGGCGGGAGACCACTGGTTCTCCTTCACCGCCGCCGCCGGCGACATGGTCGGACTGTGGATCGGCGACCGGACGCAATTGCAGGGATCGTCGCTCTCCGTCGACCCGGCCTCGGGCTCCAGCGCGGCGCTCCTCGCGAGCGACGGGACCACCGAGCTCGCCACCGGCTACGCGCAGGCCAGGGCATCCGAGGACACGCCCAACGTCAAGCAGGCCATCCTGCCTTCCGCCGGGACGTACTACGTGCGGGTGAGGAGCGCCGCCGCGGGCAGCATGGCCATCCGCCTCGCGCTCACGTCCGCCACCACCCGCGAGGTCGAGCCCAACGACGCCGCGGGAAGCGGCAGCCTGATCGACGGCACCGCGGTGTTCTCGGGCGCCCTCGGCTCCGCCGGAGACAAGGACCACTTCACCGTGCACGCCGAGGCCGGCCAGCTGGTCAGCATCTCGCTCGCCGCGGCCGCCGGGGGCGGAAGCACCGCCTGGACGGACCTGGGCTCGGCGCTGCTGCCCGCCCTGGAGATCCGCGACGCCCAGGGGAACCTGCTCTCCGCCACCTCCGCCGACCGCAAGGGCGAAAGCAACTTCGCGCAGTCGAACCTGCGGCCGGAGTCGATGGTGGAGGCGTCGTTCCGGGCGCCCGCGGCCGGCAACTACGACCTGACCATCTCCGACGCCGACGGGCAGGGAGGCCCGGCCTTCACCTACGCCGTGCGCGCCTGGAAGAACCAATGAGAGCGCTCGCGCCCGGAGCGCTCGGTATTTTCGCAGGCCTCGCCCTCGCCGTCTGCGCGGCACCTCGCGCGCACGCCTCAGCTCCGGCGCGGATGGCGAGGGCGAAGGCCGGCGAGCCGTCGTTCGTGCCGCTGTTCGACACCGGCGCGAGGTTCAAGGCGCGCAAGGCGGTCAAGCTCCGCTTCCGCGCGAGCGGGCGGCTTGCGGCCCTGCAGGACGTCTCCGTCTCGCTGCGGCGGGATCCGCGCGACGGCGACATGCGGCTGCCCGTGCGCCGGTTGAAGGGCGGCGTGCTCGAGGTGCCGTTCGCGCCGCTCTGGCCTGGAGAGTACGTCCTCGCCATCGAGGCGGGCGGCGCCTCGAAGCGGTCGGTCACCCAGGTCTCGCTCGGCGTGGTCGGGGTGGCCCCCGGCCTCGTCGAGGTGCCGCCGGAGGGGGACGGCGAGGCGCTGCAGCAGCGGCGCTCTGCCGGCAGGATCTCCCGATGACCCTGCGCCGCAGCGGGCAGGCGGCGCCGCGGCGATTCGCCCACCCCGGCGCGCGAGGACGGGTCGCGGGCGCCGCCATCGGCATCCTCTGCGTCGCCGTCCTCGCGATCGCGCTCTGGCCGCGGGGCGAGTCGCAAGCGCGTTGGCAAGAGAGCGTGGCCCCGGCGCAGCAGGCGGCGCCGGCACGCACGGCGCCGGCGGAGGCGACCGCGGAGGCTGCCGCGGAGAGCGGCGGCAGCCGGCTCGCGCTGGCGAGGACGCCGCCGGCGCGCGTCCGGCCCCTCTTCGACCCGAATCTGCACATCAAGATGGGAGAGACGGCCATGCTCAAGTTCGAGCCGCGCGATCCGGTCTCGGGATGGCCCGTCCCACCCAGGTCGGCGATCTCCGCGTCGGTGTCCGACGGCCGCGCTCCGGAGCGGCCGCTGGACGTGCGCGAGGACGCGGACGGGAACTACGAAGTGCCGTTCACGCCGCGCGGTCCCGGAGAGTTCAACGTGACGCTGAGCCTCGACGGAGTCCCAGCCGGATCGCAGAAGGTCGGCGTGATCGGCGCGGCGGGCCGGACCGACGGCGTGGTGGACGTGGTCGATCCGCTCTCCCTGGACCCGCGCGACTTCCGGGCCAGGACCGGCGGCCAGTTCCACCGGAGGTAGCTCACGGTCGTCTGCGGGACGGTCCGGTTCAACCGGTTGAACTGCCTGGTACGAGGAGCCAGCCGCAGGGAGCTGCGCAGCGGAATCCGGCGCGGCCGCTGACTGCGCCGCGCCGGATCCCTGGTCTTCTACTGCACCGACGCGGTCACGCTCGCGTTGCCCGTGAGGGTGAAGGTGCAGGTCGAGGTGTCGCGCGCGGTGGCGCATGCGCCCGACCACACCGCGGTGCGGTCGGTGAGGCCGAGCGTCACCGAGGTTCCGGCAGCGAAGGTCGCCGAGCCGGTCTGTCCCACCGGAACGCTGACGCCCGCGGGGTTGGAGGTGACGGTGACGCCGGTACGGCCCGTCGCCGTCACGGTGAGGGTGGCCGGCGCGGCGGCGCCCGCCGGAGCGATGGTGAGGACCGCCGACTGCGTGCCTCCCAGCGAGGCCGAGATGGTGGCCTGCGTGGACGCGCTCACCGCCGCGGTGGAGATGGTGAAGCTGGCGCCGGTCTGCCCTGCTGGGACGACGACGCTCGCGGGCACGGACGCGGAGGCGCTGCTGCTGGAGAGCGCCACCTGCGCTCCGCCTGCCGGAGCGGCCGCGCTCAGCGTCACCGTTCCGGTGGAGGAGGCGCCCGCCGTCACCGAGGCCGGGCTCACCGACAGCGACGCGACCGAGAGCGTCGGGGTGGGGGTGCCGCAGACGCCGGGCGTTCCACCGCCGCCGCAGGTCTGCCCGAAGTTGCAGCCGCACGACAGCGTCCCCCCGCAGCCGTCCGGACCGGAGCAGGCCGGAGCGACCAGGTCGAGGCAGGTCTTCGGGGTGCAGCCAGCCGCCACCGTGAGCGGATGGGTGATCGGCGTCTCGCCGGGAGCGCCGGCGCTGGCGGAGATGCCCACCGTGGTGGTCTGCGTGACCGAGCTTGCCGCCTGCACGGTGGAGGCGCCGCCTCCGGACGTGCAGCCGCCCTGCACGAACGGCTGTCCGCCGGCGATCACCGACGCGACCGCCGGATCGCTGCTGCTGACGCTCACCTGCACGCCGGAGATGGGCGCCATCTTCTGCAGCACCACGTCCATCTGCGAGACGCCGCCCGGCGCGATGGTCGAGGGAGAGAGGGTGAAGGAGGCGAGCGGCGGCGGCGGCGGCGCCGTTCCGCCGGGATTGAGCGTCAACGTCAGGGCATGCGAGACGAGCTGGCGCGACACCGACGCGGCATCGGTATAGGCGATGTTGGTGAAGATCGACACGTCGGTGGGCGCGGCGACCACCGCGGTGGGCATGGAGAAGGTAGCGGAAGTCGAGCCGGCCGCGAGCGACGGCACGTTGCAGCTTGCCCGGGCCGCGACCAGGTCGCCGCGATCGATGGTCATGTTGACGGTGGCGCCGGCCGCGTGAGAGTCGGCGAGCGTCACGGTGGCCGGCGCGTCGGTGCCGCCGGTGAGCGACGGCGCGGCGAGCGCGAGCGGCGCCGTGCCGCTGAAGCAGGTGTCCGCCAACTTGTTCGAATCCGCTCCGGTCAGGCACCCGGAAGCGCAGGCGGAGATCAGGGTGCAGTTGTTGGTGGTGCTGTTCTTGTTGCACTGGTAGAGCGCGCCCGCCGAGCACTTCGACGCGTGCGTCGACCCACCGCACACGTTTCCTTCGACGGGAGTCCCTCGGATGGTCAGCGCCGTGCAGGCGGAGGCGATGACGGAGTCCGACTTCGTGTCGAACGCGTCACCGCCGCCGCAGGCGACCGCGAGGGTACAAAGTACGGCCAGTGGATGAACGATCTTGAAACGCATGGGGGGAACCTTCCTGTCCAGTTGTTGACACGACGATGAATCCCGCCGACAGCATGGTCCCCGCTAAACTAGACACCGGGAGCCTGGGGCGCGGAACAAATTTTTTCGCGGTTTGCGAAATTCTTGCGCGTGTTAATTTTTGCAAATGTTCTCCCCTCGCCTGCTGCATGTGGTCACGCGAAAGGATCTGGCGCTGCTCATCGCACCGACCTACGCAAAGGCCGCCAACGTGGACTTCGACGAGGCGCACGAGCGGATGGAGCGCGCCGTGGGCACGCAGCGCATCGTCGACGCGCTCTACCGGGGGCTCTCGGACGCGCTCTACGCGCGGCAGGGCCCGCGGACCAGCGAGGACGAGCTGATCGACAAGCTGTCGCTCGGCGTGCAGAAGCGGCGCAGCAAGGTGAAGGCGGCGCCGCTCACGCCGGCCATCTCCGCGGTGATGGTGATGCTGAACCTCGACCTCGGCTACGCGCCGGAGATGATGCGCAACGCGCTCGCCGAACCGAAGGGGCAGAAGCTGCTCGAGGAAGGCCTCGCCAGGCTCGGCGAGCACCTCCTCAAGGAGCTCATCAAGTGATCAATGCGCCATCGGCGCGGCGCCGGGCTTCATCCTTCGCGTCAGCAGCACCGCAGGCACCATCACCCCGCAGAAGATGGCGAAGAGGAAGAGGACGTCGAGGTAGGCGAGCGTCTGCGCCTGGCGGATGAGCTCGCGGTAGATCTGCCCGTACGCCATCCTCGTCGCCTCCACCGCGCCGATGCCCATCTGCTGCAGGTGCTGCGCAATCCCCGCGATGCGCGCGGAGAGCGCGGCGGAAGGGAGCACGTGCGCGGCGAGCCGCTCCTGGTGGAACTGCGAGCGCCGCGCGATCACCGTGGTGACGAAGGCGATGCCGATGTCGCCGCCCATGTTGCGGGCGAGGTTCACGATCCCGGACACCTGGTTGTTCTTCTGCGGCGGGACGCCGTTGTAGACCACCGACTGGATGGGCACGAAGAGGAAGGGCAGCCCGCAGGCCTGATAGACGCGGATCAGCACCGCGGTCCTGAAGTCCATTCCCGGGTACATCGTGTGGACCATGTGCACGAGCGAGACGGAGAGGATGAGGAAGCCGATGGCGATGAGGTAGCGGGTGTCGACTTTGGAGACGAGCTTCCCCACGAAGGGGAGGATGAGGATCACCACGAAGCCGCCGGGCGACAGCACCATCCCGGCGTCCTCGGCCGAGTAGCCCATCCAGACCTGCACGTACTGCGGCAGGAGCACGGTGGTGCCGTAGAGCGCCATCCCCAGGACCAGCATCATCAGATTGGAGACGGCGAAGTTGCGGTCCCGGAAGAGCTGCACCTCGACGATGGGATGCTCCTGACGCCATTCCCAGATCACGAAGCTGACCAGGGCCACCGCGGCGACGGCCGCGAAGACGAGGATGGTGTGGGAGTTGAACCAGTCGTCCTCCTGCCCCTTGTCGAGCACGTATTCGAGGGCGCCGAGGCCCAGCGCGATGAGCCCCAGTCCGACGCCGTCGATGGGGCCGGCGCGCCGCTTCGCCTCGACCAGATGGGGCGGGTCGACCAGGACCCGCGAGGAGAGGAGCATGGAGACCATGCCCACCGGCACGTTGATGAAGAACACCCACCGCCAGGAGAGATGATCGGTGATGAAGCCGCCCAGCGTGGGGCCGATGGCGGGCGCCAGCACCACCGCCATGCCGTAGACGGCGAAGGCCATGCCGCGCTTCGCGGGCGGGAAGGTGTCGGCAAGGATCGCCTGCTCGGAGGGCGCGAGCCCCCCTCCCCCCAGCCCCTGCAGGACGCGGAAAAATACGAGCAGCCCCAGATTGGGCGCGATCCCGCAGAGGAACGAGCTGACGGTGAAGAGCAGGACGCACATCAGATAGAAGCGCTTGCGGCCGATGCGCGTGGCCAGCCATCCGCTGGTGGGCAAGACCACCGCGTTGGAGACCAGGTAGCTGGTCAGCACCCAGGTCGACTCGTCGTTGCTGACGGAGAGGTTGCCGGCGATGTGCGGCAAGGAGACGTTGGCGATGGCGGTGTCGAGCACCTCCATGAAGGTCGCCATGGTGACGATCAGCGCGACGACCCAGGGGTTGTGCCCGCCCGTCCAGCCCTGCTCGTGGGTGATGCGCAGCGACTCCTCGGGGCTGAGCGCCGCCGCCTCTTCCCCGGTCATCGCACGCGCACCTTCGGCTCCACCGACATGCCCGGGCGCAGCCGCTCCATCTCCTGCTGACCCGGGTCGAGGGTGATCCGCACCGGGATGCGCTGCACCACCTTCACGTAGTTGCCGGTGGCGTTCTCCGGCGGCAGGAGGCTGTAGCGCGAGCCGGTGGCGCCGGCGAAGCTCGTCACCGTGCCCTGGTAGTCGCGATCGATGGCGTCCACATGGACGGTGACCCGCTGGCCAACCCGCATGCGGTCGAGCTGCGTCTCGCGAAAGTTGGCGGTGACCCAGAGGTTGCCGATCTGGGTGAGCGACATGAGCTGCTGCCCCAGCTGCACCCGGTCGCCCACGTTGACGGAGCGCTTGCCGATGACTCCCGCCACCGGCGCCGACACCCTGGCGTAGGAGAGGTTCAGCTCGGCCTGGTGGAGCTGCGCGCGCGCCAGCTCCAGATTCGCCTGCCGCACCGAGAGGCCCGCCTCGCGCGCGACCAGCTGCCGCGGCGCATTGGCGCGCGCCTCGCGCAGCCGGGCCTGCGCGGTCTGCAGCTTGGCCCTTCGCGAGTCCACCCGCTGCCGTGCCGAGCCCACCGCCGCGTGCGCCACGTCCGCGGCCGAGACGCGCTGGTCGTATTCCGCCTGAGGAATGGTCTTCGAGGCGAGAAGCTGCGCCGCGCGCGTGCGCTGCTGCTGCGCGAAGCGGTTGTTCGCCTCCGCCTGGTCGAGGTCGCGGCGCGCCGCCTCCAGGTCCGCCTCCGCGTTGGCCACTTCGTCCTCCGCGGCCGAGACGGTGGTGCGGTTGGAGGTGGCGGTGATGGAGACGTTGGGCTGCTCCGCCTCCAGCGCGGCCTGCGCCTGGGCCACCGCAGCGCGCGCCTGGGCCCGCGCCACCTCCAGGTCCGCGGTGTCCAGCTCGACGAGCAGATCGCCCTCCTTGACCTGTTGGTTGTCCTCCACCAGCACCTTGACCACGGTGCCCGGCACGCGCGACGAGACGGCGGTGATGTAGCCGTCGATCTGCGCGTCGTCGGTGTCCTCGAAGTTGCGCGCGTGCAGCCACCAGACGAGGCCGATGGCGAGGGCGAGCGAAACGCCGACGGCGATGCGGATGCGCTTGCGGCGCCTGCGCTCCGGGTCCTCCGTCTTCGGGCCGGGTCTTCGTTGCGGCTGCCGCCCGGCGTCCCCTTCCCGCCGCACCTCGCCCTGCTGTTCGGACATTCGCGGTTCCTCTCCGTGCGCAACGGATGCTCCCCGGCGCGCCCGCGATTCGGCAGGCGCAGTCCTCACCTGACCAGTCCCCACCGCCGGCCACTGTCGTATTCTCCGCTTTCTGCCGCACCAACTTCGGAATAGTGTGCCCGCCGGCAGCGTCCGCCGATGTGGTGCACGAGGCTCGACCTTCCCCCTTTCGGCCTACCGCCGGCGTGGAATCGCGGAAGTCGGCTCGGGTCGTAGCTGCTCGTTTCGGCAGCACGCGTTTGGTCCTCCCATAGCCGTCCCAATTTCTCAAGAGGTGCCCCGATCGCGATCCTAGCCTGTCGAGTCTATCCAGCACGTGAGACGGTTACTCGCAACACGCGTACGTTTCTCGGCCGGCACTTATTAGGTCACGCTTGCGTTACGTATGTACGACGAATAACAGCAATAGCACCGCCCCAACGACGCCGGCACCACGCGCAATCTTTGACAGTGTAGCGAAGTATAGAGCGGCGGTCTAGAGCGTGGATTTCGCCGCGTCGGCGCCTGCTGGTTAGTTCCCACCCACAACCCCTCGCAATGCGTCCTAACGACGTGCTATCCTTCCGTCGGTGTGTGGGATCGCAAAGACCCGGCGCCCAAGCGGCGAGCATGTCCGATTCGTCGGACTGGTCATTCATGGCTCCCGTAATCATTTACCTGCTCTCGGGTGTGACCGATGACTACCCTCTTCGATCCCACTCTGGAGAACGTTCTTTTGGCCTTTCGGCAGGCCAAGAATACCGTGGCGGCAGAACGCGACTTTGTCGGGAGAATGGATCTTGCGCGATTCGAGATGCGCCTTGGAACGCGCCTGGGGCAACTACAACGACTGCTTGGCGATGGACAGTGGTTTGATCAGATCGGTATCGGGGGATTACTTGTTCTTCCGAAGGCCGTCAACCGCACCTCCAAAGAACAGGATAACATCGTCCGCATCGGCGTTCCCCTCCATGGCAATCTGACCATGAAAGTGAGGTTTCAACTCGCTCCCTCGCCCGAGTTCGCGACGGCGGAGGTGCTCTACCTATGGGAGTTCGGGGGTGCCCTCGAGGCGATGCTAGACGACTCCTGCCTAGGATACAGGCTTAAGCGTGTAGCTCAAGATGGCACCATGGATCAGTACGACCGCAGTGTCTACGAATATTGGCCTGCCTACTTCGAGCGCTACCGCAGTGATCCGATCGCGGTAGCTCGACAAGCGCTCAAGAGCACGCAGAGTGTTCTTGTGACGAGTACGGACGTCGTCTCGTTTTTCGATTCAATCGACCCTCGATTCTTGATAGATGATTCTTTCGTATCCCGGATAGCGATCGCTGCAGCTCACAAACATCGGCCCTTCTCTACCAAGCGGTTCGTCGCTGCTACGACGTCTTTGCTTCGTCGGTTCAGAGAGTTTCGAGAACTCAGGCGCGAGGCTGGCAGCTACGATGGAGATGATGGGGTCGGCATCCCGATTGGAGCGCTCACAAGCAGGGTCTTCGCCAATGTCGCGTTGTCCAGCGTGGATTCTCACATCCAGCGCCTCCCGCATGTTTTGCTTTACCGACGTTATGTCGATGACATCGTCATTGTCTCACATCCAGCTGACGTCAGTGACGTGGTGGACGCACCCCAGGTCCTCGGCTCGCTCTTCCCGGGCTTTTCTTCGGTAAACAGGCGCGATCGGTTCGTAGTACCAGCGACGCGGGCTTCATTCGATCTAAACGCTGATAAGACAAGGGTCCATTTACTTCAGGGCGCGGTCGGGTTGCATTTTTTGAGCGCCGTACAACGCTCTTTTTCAGCAGTCACTAGCGAGCGACGCGCGTTTATTGGGGATGTCGGTCGTCTTACATCGGAGTTCGCGGCGATCAAGTTGTCCGGTAATGATCCGGATGGAGCGGAGGGTTTGCCGAGACTTCGCGACGCAGACCGCTTCACTTTGCGTCGCTTCATGTCCGGTGCGTACGTTCGTGCGCTTGAGCGCTGCGCTGTCCTTCTATCGACTGGAGCCGCAGCGAAGGTTTTTGAGGATCGCACTCGCCGTATGCTTGACATCCTCGAAAGCAATCCGCAGCTCGAAGATTTCGAATTTGTTCTCGATCTTCTCAAAATCGCACTGCTTTGC
>DATDMU010000100.1:0-4628 GCA_036518615.1 Myxococcales bacterium | reverse complement strand
ACTGGCCACCGTGGGACCGTGTCAAACTCTCGCTTGCGAGTCGCGATAGGGAATGCCCATCGCGGTGATGAACTTCCACTGCAGCCAGTTGAACTCGTTGGTGTCGGTGCAGCCGCCGATCATGGCGATGCCCGGCGTGCGGTTCACCACCTGGCCCTTGGCGTTCTTGGCCACGAAGGTGCGGTCGCGCGTGTCCTTGATGTGGCGCGCGATGCCCTTGATGGCGTCGTCCCAGGAGATGTCTTCCCACTTGTCCGAGCCGGGGCGGCGGACCTTGGGGGCGGTGAGCCGGTTGGGGTTGTTGATGTCGTCACGCAGCGTCGCGCCTTTGGGGCAGAGCGTGCCGCGATTGATGGGATGGTCGGGGTCGCCCTCGACGTGGACCACGCCGGGCTTCACGTTCTTGGCCTTGTCGCCGAGCGTGTGGATGATCACGCCGCACGACACCGCGCAGTAGGGACAGGTGCTTCTCGTCTCCGTGGTGCGCGCGATCTTGAGCTCGCGCATCTCTGCGCGCGCCGAGCTGAGATCGAAACCCAACGCGACTGCTGCCCCGCCTACCGCTGCTGCCGAACCCTTCAGGAAGGTCCTGCGCTTCACGGGCGGCTCCTTTTTTGTGGAGGTAGACGGCGCACAGCCTGCGGCGGCGGCATGGTGGTTGTCAATACCTACGAATTTCTTTCCGGGGACCGATCCACCCCTCGGCGCCGGCCTGCGTAGCTCCGCGGACGGTCAAGATTTGTATGTTATCGAAACCATCACGATCGATAGCGCGTCGCGTCGCCGAGTGAAAGCGCCGGGCCCCACGCCGGATCTTCGCGCGCCCTTGCCGTCGCCCGCGGCGGGCGGGGCGGGACCTCGCGCTCGCGGAGGTCCAATCGCCACCAACCCACGTCCCGCCACGCCCCGAGCTTGTAGCCGACCGCGGGGAAGATTCCGATCGGCGCGAAACCCATTCGCTCGTGGAGCGCAACGCTTGCGGCGTTGGGAAGCGCGATGCCGGCGTGCGCCGCGCAGAACCCCTGCAGGCGCAGGAGCGCGATCAGCGAGGTGTAGAGAGCGCGTCCCACGCCCTTGCCGCGCCGGCCCGCCGCGACGTAGACCGCGACGTCCACCGACCAGCGGTAGGCCGCCCGCTCGCGGTGCCGGGAGGCGTACGCATAGCCGTCGACCCGGCCGTTGCCGCCGATGTCGACGAGCCAGGGCGCGAAGGCGGAGCCTTCCACGATACGCCGCTCCATTCCCGCGGCGCCGGGCGGCTCCTCCTCGAAGGAGATGGCGGTTTGGGCGACCACCGGATCGTAGATCGCGGCCACCTCCTCCGCATCGGCCGCCCCCGCGAGCCTGATCATCTGCTTGCCTCCGGCAGCGGACGCTACCGCCGCGGAGGATATGATTCAAATTGGCCTGCATTGGGGCGGTGACTATCCCTTCACCGCTCCCACCGTGAACCCGGCGATGAAGCGGTCCACGAAGAAGTTGTAGAGGATGGCGATGGGCACGCTGGCGATGAAGCAGGCGGCCATCAGCGAGCCCCAGAAGTAGACGTCGCCGCGGACGAGGAACGAGGGGACGCCCACCGAGACGGTGAAGTTCTTGCCGCTGTTGATGAAGGTCAGGGCGTAGACGAACTCCTGCATGACCAGCGTGAAGGTGAAGATGATGACGGTGAGCACGCCTGCGACCGACATGGGGAGGATCACCTTGACGAAGGCGCCCAGCCGGCTGAGCCCGTCCACCATGGCCGCTTCCTCGATGTCCTTGGGGATGGCCTTGAAGAAGCCCATCATCAGCCAGGTGCAGAAGGGAATGGTGAAGCTGGGATAGGTGAGCACCAGGCTCCAGAGCGAGTCCTGCAGCCCGACCGACGACACGACCTTGGCGAGCGGGATGAAGAGGATGGTGGGCGGCACCAGGTAGGTGAGGAAGATGCCGATGCCCAGCTGCTCGCCGAAGGGGCCGGAGAGGCGGGCCAGCGCGTAGCCCGCGGGCACCGCGATCACGAGCGTGATCCCCACCACCAGGACCCCGACGAAGAGCGTGTTGCCGATCCAGCGGAGGAAGAGCGTCTCCTCGAAGAGGACGCGAAGGTTCTCCAGCGTCGGCGGGGCGTGGAAGATGAAGGGGTTGTGGTTGGGGTCGAGCAGATCGTTGGTCTGCTTGAAGGTGGTGATGAGCATCCAGAGGAAGGGAAAGGCGGCGAAGGTGGCGAAGGCCAGCACCGTGACCCAGAGCGCCACCCTTCCGGTGATCTCCCGCTGCCGCAGCGTCATCGCCATCCGGGCCACCTCATCTAGACCACCTCGGTGCGGCGGGCGAGGCGGAGCATCATGATCGCCGCCGCCGCCAGGATGGGCAGAAGGAAGAGCGCCACCGCCGAGGCGCCCGCGAGATCGCCGCCGTCGATGCCCTTGAAGAAGGCGAGCGAGGCCAGCACCTGGGTCATGTCGTAGGGCCCGCCGCGGGTCAGCACCCACACCACGATCATGTCGGTGAAGGCGAAGACGAAGCCGAAGAGCACCGCCACAAGCATGATGGGGAGGATGAGCGGCAGGGTGATCTGGAAGAGCGTGCGGAAGAAGCCCGAGCCGTCGATGTTGGCGGCGTCGTGGATGTCCTGGGGAATGGAGCTGAGCCCGCCGAGGAGGATGACGGTGGCGAGCGGGAGCGTGCGCCACACCTGCACGCCGATGATCGAGCACATGGCGAGGTGGGGCTCTCCCAGCCAGATGGGCCACACCTGGGGCGAGAGGAAGTGCAGCGCGCGCAGCGTCCAGTTGATCACGCTGTAGATGGAGTCGAGGATCCACAGCCAGCCGATGCTCCCCAGGGACACCGGCGCCACCCAGGGCAGCAGGATGAGCAGGCGCACCACCCACTTGCCGCGGAAGTCCTTCTGCAGCGCGACGCCGAGGATCGAGGAGAGGACGATCACGATGATCTGCGAGGCGAAGGCGAAGAGGAAGGTGTTGCCCAGCGCGCGCAGGAAGCTGGAGTCGTTGACGGCGTTGCGGAAGTTGCCCAGGCCCACGTAGTGGCCGGCGCTGGCGCTCACCGTCACGTCGCTTACCGAGAACCAGAGCGAGAGCAGGAACGGAATGCCGATCACCGCGCCGATGTAGAAGAGGGCGGGGGCGATGAGGATGCGCGCGAGCGCGTTCTCGTTGTCGACCGTCCTCACAGGGGCCTCGGCGCCACGCGCAGGCCGGTTCCCTTGTCGAAGAACTTGAGGTCGGACCGCTTGATGGAGAACTCGTAGGCCTGGCCTTCGGTCACCGGCAGGTGCACGGTGAAAGGCAGGTTGACGATCATCTTCACTTCGGGCGCGAGGTCGCGCAGCGACCCGTAGAGCAGCCGGTCGGCTCCCAGGTTCTCCACCCGGTCGACGCGGTACCAGACGTCCACCAGCGGCTCCTGCGTGGAATACTGCCCCTTGGGGAGGATTTGCTCGGGCCGGAAGCCGACGATGGCGCCGTTGCGCTCGAAGAAGTTCATCGGCGGCGAGCCGAGGAACCCCGCCACGAACGTATCCGCCGGGTCGTTGTAGACCTCCTGCGGCGGCCCCATCTGCCGCACCTGCCCCTTGCTCATCACCGCGATGCGGTGCCCGAGCCCCATCGCCTCCACCTGGTCGTGGGTGACGTAGATGGTGGTGGTGCCGAGCCGCCGCTGGAAGTGCTGCAGCTCGTCGCGGGCGCTGGTGCGCAGCTTCGCGTCGAGGTTGGAGAGCGGCTCGTCGAGCAGGAACACCGAAGGCTCGCGGACCATGGCGCGGGCGAGCGCCACGCGCTGCCGCTCGCCGCCGGAAAGCTGCCGGGGCTTTCTGTGCAGCAGCCGCTCGATGCCGAACATGGCGGCAGCGGTCTGCACCCGCCCCTCGATCTGCTCCTTGGGGGTGCCACCCGCCTTGAGCGGAAAGGCGATGTTCTTCGCCACCGTCATGTGCGGGTAGAGCGCATAGCTCTGGAAGACCATGGCGATCTTCCGCTCGCGCGGCGGCAGGTCGTTGACCAGCGCGCCGCCGATGACGATGTCGCCGGAGGTCTGCTTCTCCAGGCCGGCGATCATGCGCAAGAGCGTGGTCTTTCCGCAGCCGCTGGGCCCGAGGAGGACGAGGAACTCGCCCTCCCGGGTGGCCAGATCGACGCCATCGACGGCGGTATGATCGGTGAAGACCTTGCGAAGTTGCTTCGTCTCGACGATGGCCATGGAGTGCAAGCCTTAGAGCAGCTTGCGCTCCTTCCACTTCTGATGGATCTGCCGGCACTTGGCGTCGGCTTCCTTGACCGCGTCCTCCGGCGACATGGCGCCGGTGGAGGCCTTGCCGAACATCGTGTTCAGCACCCAGGTGGAGTAGATCTCGTCGATGGCCGCGTTGGAGTAGCCCGGGTAGCCCACGTTGGTGGCCCAGTCCAGCGCGTCGGTGAGCACGGCGTACTTGTCCGGCGGCTTGGCCTTGCTGTCGTGGGCCAGCTTCTCCTTGAGCTTGGGCACCGTCTTGGTGAAGCAGGGGAAGTTGTACCCCTCGCTGGCGTCGAACGCCTTGTCGTAGTTGCCGACCAGGTCGACGAGGAACTTCTTCGCGCCCTCGATGTTCTCGGCGAACTTCCAGATCACGTAGTTGCCCA
>DATDMU010000099.1:0-7323 GCA_036518615.1 Myxococcales bacterium | reverse complement strand
GTGTAGCTGCCGATCGGCACCCAGCCCTCGTCGTAGTGGCCGGTGGCGTCGGTCTGCACCGTCTGGTTGGTGGCGATCTGCCCGCCGGAGATGCTGACGCTGGCGCCGGTCAAGGCCGACCCGCTGCCGGTGACGTTGCCGACGATCTTGCCGGAGGTGGAGAGCTGCACGTTCTGGGTGGTGGTGGCCCCTCCGGTCACGGTCACCGTGTAGCTGCGCGCCAGATAGCCGGTGGCCGTTCCGGTCAGCGTGGTGCTGCCCGCGGGAAGGTTCGCCAGCGTGTAGCTGCCGTCGGCCGCGCTGGTGGTCGAGGCGCCGCCTGCGGTGATGGTCGCGCCGGAGAGCGCCTGGCCGTTGGCCAGGTTGGTCACCACTCCGGAGATGGTGCCGGTGGCGGCGGTGGTGAGCGCGCAGTTGATGGTGGTGGTGGCGCCGGTGGAAACCGTGGCCGGCTGCGACTGCGTGCTGAAGCCCGAGGCGCTGCAGGTCACCGTATAGCTGCCGATCGGCACCCAGCCCTCGTCGTAGTGCCCGGTCGCGTCGGTCTGCACGCTCTGGTTGACGGCGATCTGCCCGCCGCTGATGGCCACCGTGGCGCCGGAGAGGGCCACGCCGTTGCCGGTCACGTTGCCGACGATCTTGCCCGAGGTGGAGAGCTGGACCGCCTGGGTCGAGGTCTGGCCGGCGGTGACCGTCACCGTGTAGTTGCGCGCCAGGTACCCGGCGGCCGAGCCGGTGATGGTCACCGAGCCGGGGGTGACGTTGGCGAGCGTGTAGTTGCCTGCGGCGTCGCTGGTGGCCGTGCCGCCGCTCCAGCTCACCGTGGCTCCGGAGATCGCCCCGCCGCTCTGCACGTTGGTCACCTGGCCGGTGATGGTGCCGCCGCCCGCGGGCGCGGGATCGTGGCAGGCGCCTGTGCCGGAATCGAGCACCGAACCGTCGCTCGCGATGTACGCCCAGTCATACGTCGTGTCGTGGAGGGTCAGCTTGAGCACGCCGAACTTGTCGAGGTTCGCGCCCGGGCCGAAGCGGAACTCGGTCTGCCCGGTGCAGGCCACGCCGCTGCTCCCGCCGCAGCTGTTGGAGGTGTTGCCGATTCCGCCGAGCCCCGCGATGAAGGCCCGTGCGCCGGCCGGATCGGGCGTGCAGCCGGTGGAGGTGCAGCGCTGCGGCGCGAAGCGCTCCCAGTCGTGCTGGTGGCCCCAGAGGACCACGTCGGCCTGGTTGGTGGAATTGGCGAGCTGCCGCCACCACGGAACGACGATTCCTTCGACGCCGCCCAGGCCGCTCATCGCGTTGTGGTGCCAGTAGGCGAGCGTGCAGAAGCGGTGGTTGTTCTGCAGCTCGGCAGTGAGCCAGGCCTGCTGCGGCGAGGCGCCGTCGCACTTCGCCGCGGTCCGGTACTGGCGCGCCGCCAGCGTGTCGGTGCCGTCCCAGGCCACGGGGTTGCCGTTCGCGTCGGTGCTCAGCTCGGTGCAGGGGCCGCTGTTGAGCGCGATGGCGCGCCAGGCGCCATTGAGCGTGGGGATGTCATAGGCGTAATAGCCCTGGCTGGGATCGCCGGGCGGCGTGCTGGTGTTTCCAGCGCTGCCGAACCGGGCGAAGAAGCCTCCGGCCGCCAGGGTGCGATATTCGTGATTTCCCGGAACCGGGAAGAACTTGCGGGCGAGGTTCGGCTGGCCCCACCACCAGGGCGTGAAGGCGCCGAAAGCGGTCGCGGGACTGTTGGTGAAGTCCTGCGTGCTGCCGTTCGGGTACTGCAGGTCGCCGACCAGGATGACGTAGTCGGGGTTGATGCTGTTGGCGAGCGAGCCGGTGCCGGGGTGGAAGACACCGCCGACGGTCCGGTCGCGCTCGGCGCACTGCTGGGCCCCCGCGCCGGAATCGCCGCCGGTGCAGGCGATGTCCCCGGTGACGACGATCACCGGGTCGTGCGTCACCACGGCGTGCGACCGCGCCCGCCCGGACAGCTGCGCCGGGCGTTCGTTGCCCGAGCAGCTCACGAACACGATCACAGCGCCGGCAACCGCGAAGGCTGCCATTCCGACCACGCCCGGCCTTTTCATGGGAGCTCCACGGAGGTCGCGCGCGCCGGCCGTCCGCGGCCCGGTGCAGCGATCTCCCGCGCGGCAAGGTGCGCACCCGGACCGCCCGTTGCCAGAGCAATCATTTTCACAATGCAGCTCAAACGATTCCCGATTCCGGACACCGGTGTGCGGTTTCGCTTGCGGCGAGGCCGCGGCGTGCGCAGGACAACCCGCATGATGCTGGGCACACTGGCTCGTCTCCTGGCCGCCGCCGCGCTGGCCGCCTCCGACGATCGGGCGCGCACCGCGGACGCGCTGCTCGATCTGCTCGCGGTGGACGCGGATGCCGCTGCTCCGGCCACCGCGCCGGCGGAGGAACAGCGCGAGCGCGCCGCCGCCGCCGACGGCATCTTCGATGCGCTGGACGGCCTCTTGCCCGAGCCGCAGCTCGACCTGGCGCGGCAATTGCGGGTATTGGCTCAGGCGGACGGCCCATCCGAGCGCACGGCGGCGGTGGCGCGCACGCTGCAGCGGGTGGTGGAGCGCCGCTACGGAGAGGCGACGCCCGCGCGGCCGCCGGATCTGGCGCGTGGAGCCGCGCTCTACGCGCAATCGTGCGGCCCCTGCCACGGCGCCGCGGGGTGGCCCACCGCGGAGCAGGGCCTGGCGCTGTCCACCCGGCCCACCGCGCTCGCGGACCCGGCAGCGACGCGGCTCTTCAGCCCGCGGCACATCTTCCACGCCGTCGGCAGCGGCGTTCCGGAAACCGCCATGCCCGCCTTTGCCGGCGCATTCAGCGAAGAGGAGCGCTGGGACGTGGCCTTCTTCGCCGCCACGCTGCCGCACCCGGACCGCGGCAGCCCTGCAGCGCTGGCGCGGGCGACTGCCGCCGGCTTTTCGCCGGCCGCGCGCCAGCTCGCCATCGTCACCGACGATTTCCTGCGCCTGCAACTCCAGGCCGCGGGATTGAGCGGTGCGGAACTGGAACAGGCGCTCGCCGCCGCGCGCGCGGGCCCATTTGCGGCGGCGAGCGAGCGATTGCCGCCATTGATCGCGCCGCAATGGCTGGTTCCGCTCGCCTGGGTGTGGCAACAGACCGAGGACGAGACGGGCGCGCCGGTGGAACGCGCCGCGCTCGCGCTCACCGGCGACGCTTCCGCGATCCGGCGCGCGAGGCTGCTGGCCGCGGTCCGCCTGCTCGGCGCGCAGATGCTGTCGCGCCGCGGCCGGCCGCCCTTCGATCTCAACCTGACCGTCTACGACACGGTCGAGAACGCCCGCGCGGGACGCGGGGCGGTGGCGTCGTGCAACCTGGTCTCCGACGAAGAGATCGAGTGCGACGCGCGCTGATTTCGGCCCATTGATTCCCCATTCCACGGTGGTCATGTTCGCGGGCACACAAAGGCCCGGCGCGCGATCACGCACGGGCCAAAGGGCTCGCGCAACGCGGCGAGCGCTCCCTGATCGCACAAGTGTCGGAGGTCCCTGCCGTGTCCAATGCATTGCGCCGAGCTTCTCGCGGACTGCCCGCCTTTCTCTTCCTCTTCGCCCTGTCCTGCGGCACGGGAGAGGCACCGCGGGGAGGACCGTCGTCGCGCGCCCCCCGCTCGGGCGCGGTGACCGTGACCCACACCTTCGATCTCGCGCAGCAGATGGCCACGGTGCCGCACCTCGCCATCATGTTCTCGATGAGCTGGTTCGGCATTCCCTCCTCAGCCGGCGGTCCGGACACGGTCTGGGGGAACTGGAAGTGGGCGCCGCCGATGCCCAACAACTGTGGCCTGACCACCAACGACCCCACCACGTGCGGCGCCGACAGCCAGCGCAACATCGCCTCCAAGCGGCGGCCGCTGGCAGGCATCTACTCGGTCAGCGGCAAGAACGCCGAGAGCCTGCGCCGGACCGATCTCTTCCTCTCCAACCTGCGCCGCTCCTGCGACGACGGCGCCAAGCTGGACGCCTGGGCCGTCCAGCTGTCCTCGCTGGTCCTCACCAGCCTGCACACGGCGACGCCGGAGGCGAACGCCGAATTGAACTACCAGGCGCTGCTCCACTTCTTCAGCGAGGCGGAGGCCAACGGGATGTCGAACGTGATGATCCCGGCGCAGGACGTGACCTGGTACTGGCACAACTCGCCCGCCAACGCGACCATCGCCAACGTGCAGCAGGACGCCATCGACATGGTCAACCTCTCCCTGCAGCACACCTCGGCGCTGAAGATCAACGGCAAGCCGGTGATCCTCTATTACGTCGATTCCACCAGCGGATCGGACGGCCCCACGCCCGCGCAGTGGGCCACCATCTTCGCCAATGCGCGCAACACCACCGGCTCCGACTTCTACACCATCGCCACGGCGCAGGGCTCGAACACGGGGTGGTTCTCGGCGTTCGATGCCATCGCGCCCTGGATCAGCCTTGGCGCCTGGAGCTCCGCGACCGGCGCCACCACCCACGACAAGGCGGTGAACTACGCCGGGGCCATCACCAACTCCATCGTCAGCGCCGCCGCCGCCCAGCAAGGCAGGGTGGCGTTCGGCGGCGTCTCGCCCGGATTCGACGATTACACGCACGACTGGGGCGCCTGCGTCACCCGCCTGATTCCCCGGGACACCGAGTTCGTGCGCGGCCAGTTCGACTACCTCAAGACCAACGGCTTCAAAGGCGTGGTGATGGAGACCTGGGACGACTGGACCGAGGGCAGCGAATGGGAACCGGACACCGGCAGCGGCACCAGCTTCATCGTCAGCCTGCGCGACAACCTCGCCAACCTCTATGGTGAAGTGGCCGACGCCGCCGGCGACCAGCGCCTCGCCAACCGCTGGAGCGGGTACGGCCAGGCGGAGGCCTGCCCCGGCGTGGCGGTGGGCACTTCGCCCGCCACGCTCTCGTGCGGCACGGGCGGCACCACCGGAACCATCCAGGGAGTGGTCAGCAACGTGCAGACCGGCGCGGCCATCTCCGGCGCCACGGTGAGCTGGAGCGGCGGCAGCGCGGTCAGCGACGCCGCGGGGAACTACACGCTCGCGAACGTCACCGCCGGATCGGTGACCATCACCGGCTCGGCCACCGGATACCTGGCGCGCAACTACACCGTGACGGTGACCGCGGGAAGCACCACCGCCCAGAACGTGCAGCTCTCCACCTCCGGCAAGATCGTCGGCAACGTCACGGGCAACGGCGCTGCCCTTTCCGGCGCGACGGTGGCCATCAGCGGCGGGCAGATCGCCACCAGCCAGAGCGTGCAGACCGACGCCACCGGGCATTACGACGAGGGCTGGGTGCCGATCGGCAGCTACACCGTGACCTGCAGCGCATCGGGCTTCGGCTCACAGTCGCAGACGGCCACCGTCGCGACGGGCGCCACCACCACCGTCAACTGCGCGCTGAGCAGCACCGGCAGCATCTCCGGCGTGGTGACCAACCTGGGCAACGGCCAGGCGCTCTCCGGCGCGACCCTCACCGCGGCGGGCGCCAGCACCACCAGCGCGGCCGACGGCAGCTACACGCTCGCGAACCTTCCCGCGGGCAGCACCACGCTGACCGCGACCGCGACCGGCTACCTGGCGCGCAGCTACACCGTCACGGTCACCGGCGGCGCCACCGTCACGCAGAACGTGCAGCTCTCCACCTCCGGCAAGATCGCCGGCAACGTCACAGGCAACGGATCTGCCCTTTCCGGCGCAACCGTGGCCATCAGCGGCGGGCAGATCGCCACCAACCAGAGCGTGCAGACCGACGCCACCGGGCATTACGACGAGGGCTGGGTGCCGATCGGCAGCTATACCGTCACCTGCTCGGCCAGCGGCTTCGCCTCGCAGACCCAGACCGTCAGCGTCACCTCGGGCGTCACCACCACCGCGAACTGCGCGCTCTGCAATGAGCAGCCGGTGATCACCGAGCCCTTCGACAACGAGTCGGTGGGGCAGGCGATCAACCTGCACGTCAGCGCGGGAAGCTGCGTGACCCAGATGAACGTCTACATCGACGACGTGCTGGTGCAGACCATCTCCGGCAACGTGAGCCCCGTGCCGCCGTCCACCACCAACTGGATCGGCGGCTACACCGAGGGAGTGACGCACAGGCTGGTGGTGGTGGGGTTCGCCAACGACCCGGGCACGGCGTCGACGACCATCCATTTCCTCTGGCCGTGAGCGGGCCGCGGGAGGAGTGAAGAAGCGCAGGCGCCTGTTTCGGTGGCGGCGGGCTTCCACGGCCCGCCGCCGCTTTCACCTCACGGTACCCCGGTCGTGAGCGCTCCCCTCCCGCGTTTCATCGCCTTCTGACACGACGTCCGGCTGGGCATTGGCTGCCTGGCGGGGCGAGCCGAGCAAGTGGGAGTGGTCGGCGAAAGACGGGGCCGCGCCGCTGCATGACGTGGTTCAGAGACCGCGCCATGGCGCCTCGAGACCCTTCATGGCTCGGCCGAACTGGACTCGTCCACCGCCTCGACGACGAGATGAATGTGGTTGCCCAAGACGTCAAAATGCGCTGACCACACCGCCCCGGTGCTCGCGGCGCAGCTGGCCCCGGATGGGCGGCGGCGTTGATCCGGCGACCAGAGAGAAGTCTGGCCGCTGCTGTCGATCTTCGTCACGCTGCTCCAGATGGCGTCGCCCTTCCCCTTTCTTCGAGGCGTGCACGAGGTGGTACAGGAGCCCGTTCTTGGTGTTCCTGATCGGCGCCGCAATAGATTCAATCGCGCCCTGCATAACCTCGTTGCAGTCGCCGGGCACGATGGTGACCCGCGGGCCATACTCGGCGGTGCGGGCCTTCAGCGCCGCCACGTTCTGCCCGTCCACGTCGCAGAGAATCACGCGGCTGAATGGGGCCTTGGTGTGCTTCAGCGCGATGACCGGGCGCCGTCGATGATCGCGCCCGTCGGGCGGATGCGCGCCCGTCCCGGACCTGCGAACAGATCGATCACGGCAGCACCGCCCGCGTAGCGGCGCCCGCCGCTCGGCTGAAGGCACTTCTGCCGCATGTCGCTCGTCCGCTCGATATACTCGCTGTAGTAGTGGTGCTTCTGCGGTGCCCAGGGTGCGCGGCCCCTGGATGCCAGTTGGGTGCGCTCCGTCCGTGACCAGTGCTTGGCGGCGAAGGTGCCCTTCTTCTTCAAGCAGTGGGGCGGCGTCCGGAAAGGGCTCGCCGGGCGGCTTCTAGTGCCCTGACCGATGCGCGGTGAGTCCGTCGTACCTGAAGACTCGCCGTGCGTCGTCGACGCGGAAGCGCCACTCGATCACGCGATGCTCGTTCTCCGCGCGGTGCCGCCACGCGGCGACGGTCGAGATGAGATCGA
>DATDMU010000098.1:0-6213 GCA_036518615.1 Myxococcales bacterium | reverse complement strand
TCACTTGCCTCCGTGAACTGCGCGCTTCTTGACCAGGATCTTCCGCTCGTAGACGCAGACGTCCTCGCCGCGCTGGTTCACCCCGGTGGTGCGCACGTGGACGATGCCGCGGTCGGGCTTGCTGCCCGACTCGCGCTTGTCGAGCACCTCGCTCGAGCAGAGAAGCGTGTCGCCGGGATACACGAAGCGGGGAAAGGTCATGTTCCAGTAGCCGAGGTGCGCGATGGCCTGCTCGGAGAGATCTTCCACCGTCATGCCGAAGACCACGTTCATCACCAGGAGCGGATGGACCGGCGGCGCGGGATGGCCGAGCGCCTGCGCGTGGAGCTTGTTGAAGTAGAGCGGCACCGCGTTCATGGTGGCGGTGGCGAAGAGCTGCGCCTCTCCGTCGGTGAGCGTGCGCCCCCAGTGGTGGCGGTAGAGGTCGCCCACCTTGAAGTCCTCGTAGTACCTGCCGCGCTCTACGGTCCGCCGCGTTTCGGCCATGAACCGAGGGGTAGGTCGGCCGGAAGCATTCGTCAAGCGCCGCAGCGCGTCGAAGCTCCGTTTTCGGAAAAGTGGACGGGTTTCCGCGGCGTGGTTTCATCGCCGCGTGCCCATCGACTGGGAAGATCTCAACGACGACCAGCCGCGCAGGCGGCATGCGCGGAGGGCGGTTCAACTCTCGACGCGGCTGTGGCTGGGAGGGCAGGAGATTGCGGCCACCTGCGAGAACATCTCGCCGGGCGGGGCGTTCTTGCGCGCGCAAGTGCCGGAAAACACGCAGGATGTCGTCGCCTCCATCGGCCTGCCCGACGGCCGCGACGTGCACGTGCGCGCCACCGTGCGCTGGCGCAATCCGGACGGCATCGGGGTGGAGTTCGCGGTCTTCCTCGAGAACAGCAAGGAAGCGCTCAACGAATCCGTTTGAGGACGTGGAAGGCGATCTTGCTGCGTACCACTGCGCATTCGTTGGGTTGTAGACAGAGCGCCGCGGCCTTGTAGGGCACGTCCGCGTGCGTGCCGATCACCAAAGAGCCGGGCTGCACCTCCGAGTACTTCTGCTGGAGCGGTTCCATCTTCGTGCCCTTGCGGCACTCCGCGAGGACCTCGTTTGCCAGCGTCTCCGCCTGGCGCGGGTCGCGGCTGGGCCGGTCCACGTCCACGATGGGAGGCTGGTCGCCCGGGTCGAGCCGGTTCCATCCGATCTGCACCTGCTCCACCTCCACGCGGTCGTAGGGCACGGCGCACGCGGCGGGGTCGCGCGTGGGGGCGGAGACGCATGCCGCGCAGAGGAGGACGGCGGGCCAGGGTTTCATCGGTCTCCCAGGAGCAGGATGCCGCAGAACAGGTGCACGCCCATGAAATCGCCTGCGGGGCCGAGCTCGAAGCTCGTCCGCAGCGAGAGCAGCGGAAAGCTGCCCAGCGATTTCTGGATGAGGCCGAGGTCGAGGCCGTTCACGCCGTAGAGCGTGCTGCCCCGGCTGGCGCAGTCGAAGTAGATGCCCCACGCGGGCGGCCTCTCGGCGAGCCGGTCCAGCGCATGCTGGAGCGTGCGCCGCGCGCCCATGCCGTCGCGCAGCGTGAAACAGACGCTGTGTCCTTCGGGGATGGGCGCGCCCGCCTCGAGCGCGCCGTGCTCCTCGTCCACGCCCAGGAGCGCCACCGAGAGGAAGTCCTCGGCGGAGAAGGCCTCGCCCGGGCGCGGCGAGAGCCCGAGGCCCACGAACTGGAGCGCCTCGCCGCCCACGCCCGGCTGGTCGGCCAGCTCCGCCAGCGCCTCGAGGGCGGGGCGCGAGTCCAGCTCGAGGACCTGGCGGCCGTCGGAGCGCGTGACCAGGAGCGGCTTGCCGATGGGCTGGTGCGACTGCGCCACCACCACCCGCCCCGGCTGGGGAAAGAAGGCGCCCACCGCCTGCGCGTCGGCCAGGTCGTCGTCGAGAAGCAGGCCGCCCTCGACCGCCACGCCGCCGCCGGCCACGCGCGCCTTCCCCGCGTCGCGGCCGAGGGCGCCGAGCAGCCGCTGCACCGGCCCCGCAGGATCGGCGAAGACCACGCCCAGGGCGCCGGGCCCGGCGCGCTGCGCGGCGATGCGGAGCTCGTCGGGCGCGTCGGTGCGGAAGGAGAAGAGGTGCGCGCGCTGCTCCAGGGCGAGCACGCCCAGGGCCGGACCCTCCTCGGCCTCGGCGTCGCCGGGCACCAGCGCCGCGGAGGTGGCGCCGCCCACGATCTGCGCGCCGCTGCCTGCCGCGTCGCGCAGCGCCTGGCACAGCTCCAGCGATTCGTCGAGGTGCTCCGGGGTGGCCGCGACCACCAGGCACCCGGCCTCGTCCAGCCCAGCGGCGTCGAGCGCGCGGGTGGCCGCATCGCGCGCTGCCAGGCGCACGTCGGAAGATCGGGAGACGGCGGCGCCGGCGCGCATGCGGCGGAGCATAAGGCGGCCGCGGCGGCGCATCCACGGGATTGCGGCCGCTTTAACGCAAAGAAGCCGTTTGCGGGTAAGGTCGCGCGCAGGATGCGTCGTCTCGCGCTCTTGCTCCTCGCCTTCTCTTGCGCGGGCTCCCCGCCGGCCGCCGCGAGGGCGCACTCCCGGGCAGCGCGGCGGCTGACCATCGTGGGGATCAACGACACGCACGGCGCGCTCCTGGCCGCGCCCGCGCCGAAGTGGACGCACGGCGCCGCGGGCGGCGAGATCGGCGGCGCCGACTGGTTCGGCGGCTATCTGGACGCGCTCCGCGCGGAGGCGCGGGAGCACGGCGCGGCGGTCCTCGTCCTCGACGCGGGCGACGAGTTCCAGGGCACGCTCATCTCCAACCAGTTCCAGGGCAGGAGCGTCACCGAGGTCTACAACGCCCTGGGAGTGACCGCGTCCGCCGTCGGCAACCACGACTTCGACTTCGGCATGGCCGCCCTCCGCGATCGCATCGCCCAGGCGAAGTACCCCATGCTCGCCGCCAACGTCTTCCGCAAGGGAACCCGGCAGCGGCCAGAGTGGGCGAGGCCGAGCGTCATGGTGGAGGCCGATGGCGTGCGGGTGGGCATCATCGGAATCGCCACCTCGGAGACGGCCACGGTGACCAACCCGGTGAACGTCGGCGACCTCGACTTCGCCGAGGGCGGACCCATCGCCGCGGAGGAGGCGGACGCGCTTCGCGCCCGCGGCGCCACGGTGGTGCTGCTCGCGGCGCACGCGGGGCCGCTCGGGCCCGATCACGAGATCGAGCGGATTGCCCGGTCGGTTGCGGGCAAGGTGGACGCCATCGTCAGCGGGCACCAGCACGCCGCGCTGGGGCCTCCGCCGCTGCTGGCGTCCGGCATTCCGGTGGTGCAGTCGGGATCGAAGCTGGTGAGCTTCTCCACCATCGACCTGTCGCTCGACGAAGCGGGCCGGGTCCGCTCGTTCGCCGTGAACCAGGGCAGCCTGCCGCGCGACGGCGGCCCCCAGGCCATCCTCCACTCCTGGCGCGGCTCCGCGGCAACCTTCCGGGGCAGGAAGGTGGAGCCCGACGCGCGCGTCTCGGCCATCCTGCGCGGATACGACGAGCAGGTGAAGTCGCTGCGCGAGATGCGCATCGGCGAGACCACCGTGGACCTGCGCAAGGGCGGCGCCGACGACCTGCTCGCGAACCTGGCCGCGGACGCGATGCGGTCCGGCGCGGGAGGGAGCCTGCGCGCGCAGTTCGCGCTGCAGAACTCGGGCGGGCTGCGCATCACCGAGATTCCCGCCGGCCCCATTTCCTTCGGGCAGATCTTCGATCTCTACCCCTTCGAGAACCAGCAGATCGTCCTCTCCTTGCCGGCGGAAAGGCTGCGCGACGCGCTGGAGGCGGTGCTGCGCGCGGGCAAGGGGCCCATGCGCGTGTCGGGGCTGCGCTACGTGATCGACTGGCAGCGATTCGGCGCGGGGCAGGACCCCAGGGAGGCGCCGGCGGGCGCCATCGTGACGCGGGTCGAGGACGAGGGCGGCCGGCTGCTCTGCGAGACGAAGAGCTGCGCGAAGAACGCGTGCGCCGCCGCGTGCGCAGAGGGGCCGTTCACCGTCTCGGTCACCGACTTCATCGCCAACGGCGGCGACGGCGTCTCCATGCCGAAGGGCGCGCCGCGCCAGGTGGGAAGCGTGCTCGCGCGCGACATCATCGTGAGCTTCGTGAAGGAGCACCGCCCGCTCACGCCGCAGCTTCTCGGCGCGCTCTCCACCGGCAAGGCCCCGCGCTGGACCCAGATCGGCTCGCCGTCGCGGGCCCAGACCGGAGAATGAGCTGGACCTCCTCCTCGACCTCGGCCTTCCCGGCCTCGTCTTCCTCGGCCTCGCGGTGTGGCTGATCCGCAAGGCGGTCAAGGCGGCGCGCACCGAGGACGATCTGGAGCACCAGCGCTTCCAGGGAAAGTTCGCGGACGAGCTGGCGAGAGGCCGCGCCGTCGCCGCAGGGCAGCCGCCCGCCGATCCCGCCGCGGCGAACCCGCTTCACCAGCCCGGGACGATCCTCTGGAAACACTCCACCGCGACGCACGCCATCTGGTGCGAGCGCGACGGCGAAGGCCATGAGGTGGTCCGCGTCGCGCGCCTTTCGACGGGCGAGGTGATCGCCGAATTCGGCTGAGTGTGGCCCGCTACATCCCCTCCGCCTTGAGGGCCGCGTCCGTCGCCTCCAGCATGGGCTCGGCGACCACCGGCTTTCCGGTCGCGTGCTCCATCCACAGGTCCGGAAGCACCCGCCCATAGGAAGCGGCGTGCTCGAAGGCCTGCCCGCTCTGCGGCCCGCGCAGCTTCTGCTCGAGCTGGAAGGCGATCAGGTGCCCGATGGGATACCGGTACAGGTAGAGGAAGCTGTTGATCATGTGCGAGTAGATGCCCAGCTGCGGGTTGCCGGGGTGCCCCAGCGTCTTCGCGTAGTGCTTGTCCCAGTACCCCCGCGCGATGGTGAGGGTGGCGTCGCGGAGCTGCGCCGGGGTCGCGTCCGGATGCTCGTACATCCAGTGCCACACGTCCAGGTCGGTGAGCGCCACCCCGGCGATCTCCCACGAGTCCCAGAACGCCTTCAGCGCCCGCGCATGCTCGCCGCGCGCGTCGGGCCGCGAAACGCCGAGCAGCTCGAGGTCGCGGTGCTGGCAGGTGAACGCCAGCGCCTCGGTGAAGGCGGTGCCCGGCACCCCCTGGAGCAGCGTGTCGTCCACCTCGTAGAGCGAGAAGGTCTGCTCCACGTTGTGGCACATCTCGTGGACCGCGATGTTGTAGCCCTTGTAGTCCATGCCGTCGGGGTTCACCCGCGTGCGCAGGTGCGACGAGTCGCCCGGCCCCCACCACGGATACATCTCGCTGCGCCGGTCGGACTCCAGCGCGTGCCCCGAGCCGCGCGCCGGATCGACCACGATGTGCGAGTCGACGAAGCGGGCCTTCTCCGGCGAAAAGCCGAGGCCCTGCAAGAGGCGCGGGATGTCCTTCTTGTACGCGTCCGCGGTGGGATAGCGCTCGCGGGTCCGTTTCGAGAGGTCCGCCTCGGGCAGCCGCTCGACGAATCCGTCGTACCAGATGTCGAACGGCTCCAGCTTGCGGCCGAGCCGCTTCTCGATCAGCGCCGCCACCCGCGGCACCAGCGGCGACTCCAGCACCTGGGTGAGCAGCGCCCGCACCCGCTGCTCCGGGATCTCGTCGTCGAGCTGGAAGTGCCGGTCGATCTCCGTGCGCGCCATCGGCGAGTCCGCGTCCAGCATCCGCGAGGCGCGGAAGTCCGCCAGCAGCACCGCGTAGCGCGTGTCGGGCTCGCGGTCGGCGGAGACCTTCGGCTCCGGAGGGCGCTTGCCCTGCGCCTTCATCTGCCCGGTCTCCACCTCGCCGGCCGGCGACGGCGTCACGGCATTGGTCGCGGGGTTCCAGTCCACCCGCGGATCGTCGATCACGCCCTGGGGAATGGCCTGGGTGACGATGCGCTCCATCACCTCGCGCACCAGCCGCTGCCGCTCGAGCGCGAGCGGCTTGTCCTTCTCCGCGTAGTCGGCCTTGATCTGGTCGCGCAGGTTCCAGTGCGTGAGCAGGCGCACGCCCTTGGGGAAGATGCGCTTGCCGTCCGGCGCCAGCACGTGGTGCATCCAGATGTTGTACCCGGCGATGTACGCCTCGGCGTCCGCGCTGGCTTTGGACACCGCCTGCCGCGCCGCTCCCGAAGGCCGCAGCGCGAAGCGGCGGGTGAGCCGCGCCTCCGCCCACTCCTTGCGCGACCAGCGCGGGCCGTTCGC
>DATDMU010000097.1:0-11889 GCA_036518615.1 Myxococcales bacterium | reverse complement strand
AGGACTACGGCCGCGCCGAGGCGCTCCTGCAGCCCATCGCGGAGCGGCACCCCGAGAGCGACGAGGTGCAGGACCTCGCCTGCTCCATCGCGCAGGAACGGGGCGCTCCGGCCCAGGGGGTCCTCGCGGCGTGCAGGGCCGCGGCCAGGCTGCCCGGAGCGCCGCCGGAGATCCTCCTCGCCACGGCGCACGTGCTCCTCTCCGAAGGGCAGCGGGCGGAGGCGGTGCCGCTCCTCGTGCGGGCGGAAGCAAAGCTGGGCGCGGCGCCGGAAGGCTGGCTGTATCTCGGCGCTCTCGAGCTCGAGGCGGGCGCGTGCTCCGCGGCAGATCGCTCCGCCGCGCGCGGGGGCAGCGCAAGGGGCGCAGCCCGGATCCGCGAAGGGGCCGCCCGGATCCGCCGCCAGGTGGGCTTCCCGCCGCAGGCGGAGGCGCTGACTCCGGAGCGGGAATCCGAATACGTGTCCTCGGCGCTGGCCGCGCACAGGCAGATCGACGAGCGCAAGCTGGAGGCGGCCAGGGCTTCCGCGGCGGCGCTGCGCAAGGCGTTTCCCGGCATGCCTGCAGCCGCGGTGCTGGAGTGCCGCATCAGCAGCCGGGGGCGCGCGCTCGAGCCCATCCGCGCCGCGTGCAGCGAGGCGGCGGCAGCCGCTCCGGAGGCGTTCTTCCCGCAGTACGTCACCGGCCTCGTCGCCAGCGCCGAGGGCCGCTGGCCCGAGGCGGGCGCGGCGCTGCAGCGCGCGATCCGCCTCGACGATTCCGGTCCCCAGGTCTGGCAGAGCCTCGCCGCGGTGGCCCGCAAGCTCCACGACGACGCCGTGCTGCGCGATCTGCAGCAGCGGTTCCGCGCCCGCTTCAAGGCGGCGCTGAGGCCGGCGCTCTGGCCCGCGGGCTGGGCGGCCCGGTAGCCGGGCGCCCGGCCGCCGCCCGCGGCGGCCCGACATCGCGTTGCGCGGCCGCCGTCCGGCTGCTACCTTCCGCAGCCCGAATCGACCCCGATTCGTGGTCGACGGTCCGCTCCACTTCCGCGGGGCGCTGGACCGGGGGCCGGGCGACGGCGGGTCGTGAACCCGCCAGGCCCGGAAGGGAGCAACGGTAGCGTCTTCAGCCGTGTGCCCGGTCTCCGGTCGAGCGCCCCCAACTTCCGGGGCCGTGGTGACCACTCCGTATCTCGTTCTCGCCCGCAAATACCGCCCCCAGCGCTTCTCCGACCTGACCGGCCAGGAGCACGTGGTCCGCACGCTGGTCAACGCGCTCAGGAGCGGCCGCGTGGCCCACGCCTTTCTCTTCACCGGCCCGCGCGGCTGCGGCAAGACCACCTCCGCGCGCATCCTCGCGCGCGCTCTGAACTGCGAGAAGGGTCCCACTCCGGAGCCCTGCGGCGCCTGCGGCCCCTGCGTGGAGATCGCCGCGGGCACCGACGTGGACGTGCAGGAGATCGACGCCGCCTCCAACAACGGGGTGGACGACGTGCGGGCGCTGCGCGAGGCGGCGCGGTACCTGCCGGCGCGCGACCGCTACAAGATCTACATCGTGGACGAGGTCCACATGCTCTCGGGCGCCGCCTTCAACGCGCTGCTCAAGACGCTGGAGGAGCCGCCCGGCCACATCAAGTTCCTGCTCGCCACCACCGACCCGCAGAAGCTGCCCGCGACCATCCTCTCCCGCGTGCAGCGGCACAACATCCAGCTGGTGCCGCTGGGGAAGATCGTCGCGCGGCTGCGGGAGATCGCGCAGAACGAAAAGGTGGCCGCTTCCGACGGGGCGCTCTCGCTCGTGGCGCGGCAGGCGCAAGGGTCCATGCGCGATGCGCTCTCGCTGCTCGACCAGCTCTTCTCCGCGCACGACCCGGCGGCAGGGGAGATCTCCGACCGGGAAGCGGCCGAGACGCTCGGCGCGCTCGACACGTCGGTGGTGCGCGAGATCGTCCACGGCGTCCTCCAGCGCGACGCCTCCGCCGCCCTGCAAGGGGTGGTGCGCGCATACGAGCAGGGGGCGGACATGAAGCGGCTCGCCGAGGACGTGGCCGGGCACGCCCGCAACCTCGTCCTCGCCAGCTTGCCGGGGGTCAAGCAGGACCTCCCCGACCACGAGGTGCGCGCGCTCGCGCAGGAGGCGGCGGAGCACGACTCGACCCAGCTCGCGCGCGTCTTCGAGCTCCTCCAGCTCGCCGAGGACGAGGTCTCCAAGGCCCCCAATCCCCGCCACGCCCTCGAAGTCGCCTTGCTCCGCGCCGTCCACCTCTCCCCCGCAGGGTCGCTTCCCGAGCTGGTCGCAAGGGTCGAGGCGCTGGCCAGGGGCGCGCCCGCGCCCGCCGCCGCACCCGCGCCGGCCGGAAGACCGGCCGAAGCGCGCAAGCCTCCCCCGGGCTGGTCCGCCCGCGCCGTCGCCCCGGAGAGCGCTCCCTTCCGCATCACCGCGAAGCCGGCGGAACCGGCAAACGCAAACCCAAACGCAAACCCGCTCCCCGAACCGGACCTGGACGAACCGCCTCCGGAGCCGGCGCCCTCCAGACCGCTGGACCTCCCCTCCCGCTGGCGCCTGCTCATCGACGCCGTCCGCGCCGCCCGCAAGCCCGCCGCCGCCAGCGCGCTGGAGCACGCCGTCCCGGTGAAGATCGACCGCTCCGCGGTGGAGATCGCCTACCGCAAAGGCGACGGCCGCGCCCTCATCCTCGCCGACAAGGACACGCGCGCCGCGGTGGAGGCCGCCTTCGAGAAGGCGCTGGGGTTCAAAGCGCCGCTCCAGATCACCGAGCAGGACGCGCCCGCCGCCGTCTCGGTGGCCGAGCAGAAGCAGAAGCAGCGCGCCCGCGCTTCCGAGAGCCGCATCGCGCAGGCGAAGGAGCATCCCTCCGTCCGCGCCGCGGTGGAGGTGCTGGGCGGCGAAATCGAGGACGTCCGCGATCTGGGAGAGGAGTAACCGATGCCGGGCTTCGATCTGAACGCGCTCCTCGAGCAGGCGCGCCAGGTGCAGGAAGAGATGCAGAAGGCGCAGGAGCGGCTGGCGGGCAAGACGGTCACCGGCACCGCCGGGGGCGGAATGGTCATCGTCACCGCCAACGGCAAGGGCGAGATCCAGAGGGTGCAGATCGACAAGCAGGCGGTGGATCCCCGCGACGTGCCGATGCTGGAGGACCTGGTGCTCGCCGCGGTCAACTCCGCGCTCAAGGCCGCGCAGGAGGCCGCCGCCGCCGAGAGCCCCATGGCCGGGCTCGCCAGCGGCCTGGGCGGCATGTTCCCGGGCATTCCGAAGTGACCGACCCCATCGCGCGGCTCACGGTGCTGCTCGCGAAGCTGCCCGGCGTGGGGGAGAAGACCGCGCAGCGGCTCGCCTTCCACGTCCTCAAGAGCCCGCCCGAGTACGCCGACGATCTCGCCCAGGCGCTGCTGGCGCTGCGGCGCGAAGTGCGGCTCTGCTCCTCCTGCTGCAACCTCACCGCGCAGGACCCCTGCGCCATCTGCAAGGACCCGCAGCGCGACGGCCGCATCATCTGCGTGGTGGAGACGGTGCCCGATCTCCTCGCGGTGGAGCGGACGCGGGAGTTCCGCGGCCGCTATCACGTGCTCCACGGCGCGCTCAGCCCGCTCGACGGCGTGGGCCCCGACCAGCTCAAGCTCAGGGAGCTGGTCGCGCGGCTCGGCAACGGCGGCGTGGACGAGGTCATCGTGGCCACCGACCCCACCGTCGAGGGCGAGGCGACGGCGCTCTACATCACCCGGCTGGTGAAGCCGCTGGGGGTGCGCGTGACCCGCATCGCCCAGGGCATGCCGATGGGAGGCGATCTGGAGTACGCCGACCAGGTGACGCTGGCCCGCGCCATCTCCGGCCGCCGCGAGATTTGAGCGGTAGAAAGGTGTCTCCGTGTCACGGAGACACCCAAGGTCACGCTCGCGCGTGGGTAGCCGCAAAAGCCCGCCTTCGGCGGGCAGCGGCTAGTGGTTGACGCACCCGTCGGTGCAGGTGTTGTTGCGCCCCTCCTGGAGGAACGCGCGGGCCGCCTGCCGGTCGCGCTCGCTGACGCGCTCCTGGTCCTCCTTGTACCGGCAGATCCACTCCGGGTAATGCGACCCGGTGAGCACTTCCCGTCGGCAGAGGAGCTGGGTGCCGTCCTCGGTGGAGGTGGCGTCGATCTCGTCCGAGGTCACCGCCAGGCCGTTCATGGCGTCGTAATGGTGGGCAGCGACGACCAGCTCGCCGCTCGGCGTATGGCCGACGAAGAGGGCGCGGTCGCCGCCCTTCCGCACCAGTGTCGGATTGGGCTTTGCGTGCACGCAGGCGAAGAGCGGGAGCAGGATCCCCAGCAGGGCGGCTCGGGGCATTGGCGCCTCCAGGCGCGGTCCCGCAGGACCGGCATACTGATTGGTACGGCATGCACCGCCCTCTGGCAAGCGGGCGAGTCAGGAGTTCGACGCATCGAAACATTGGCGGAGGGCGAAGGCCGCAGGCCGCAGGAAGCTGAGGAAATGTAGGCAGATGCGTCAAGAGCAACTTCTAGACCTGAGCCCCCCCGTCTGTTAGCGTCGTGACAGCGGATTTTTCCGGAAGAGGTCTGAGCGATGCAGCCGCAGATGGTCATGTACGACGAGGAATTCCAGCAGATCAGCGGGGTCTGCGAAAGGCTGTCGCGCGAAGCGAACGCCAAGATCGTCTTCCTCGTCGACAAGAACGGCCAGCTCATCGCCTCGGTGGGAGCGACCGACAACCTCGACACCACCTCGCTCGCCTCGCTCACCGCCGGCAACATCGCCGCCACCGGCGGGCTCGCCAAGCTGATTGGCGAAAAGGAATTCTCCATCCTTTTCCATGAAGGCGAGAAGGACAACCTCCACATCAGCATCATCGGCGGGCGGGTGATCCTGGTGGTGATCTTCGATTCCCGCTCCAGCCTCGGGCTGGTGCGGCTGCGGGTGAAGAAGGCTTCCGACGAGCTGAACAGGATCTTCGACGGCCTGATGAAGAAGGTGCAGGTTCCCGGCGCCGGCTCTCCCTTCGCGGAGATCACCGACGACGATATCGACAACCTCTTCAGCGAGTAAGCGAGGCCCGGTCGGATGAGCTTCATCAACTACAGCTCGCGCGAGATCAACTGCAAGATCGTCTATTACGGCCCCGGCCTGTGCGGGAAGACGACCAACCTCCAGTTCATCTACGCGAATACCAACCAGCAGGCGAAGGGCAAGATGATCTCGCTCGCCACCGAGACCGAGCGCACGCTCTTCTTCGACTTCCTGCCGCTGTCCTTGGGCGAGATCCGCGGTTTCAAGACGCGCTTCCACCTCTACACCGTGCCCGGGCAGGTGTTCTACGACGCCTCGCGCAAGCTGATCCTCAAGGGCGTGGACGGGGTTGTCTTCGTGGCCGACTCGCAGATCGAGCGCATGGAAGCGAACATGGAGTCGGTGGAGAACCTGCGCACCAACCTCTCCGAGCAGGGTTACGACCTGGACAAGGTCCCCTACGTCGTCCAGTACAACAAGCGCGACCTGCCCAACGCCGCGCCCATGGACGAGCTGCAGAACCTGCTCAACCCCAAGCGCGTGCCGCACTTCGAGGCGGTGGCGCCGAAGGGCGAGGGCGTCTACGAGACGCTCAAGTCCATCGCCAAGCTCATCCTCACCGAGCTGAAGAAGGGCAGCGGCTGAAGCGACGATGTGCTAATCTATTAGCATGCTCGTCGCGCTCCTGCTCGCCCTGCAGTTCCACGGGGTCGTGCGCATCGAGGAGCCGGGGAAGGCTCCGGTGGCGCGGGCGGAGGGCGTGCCCGCGGGGACCGCGTTCTGGGTCGCCTCCATCTCCAAGTCGTTCACGGCGGCGCTGATCCTGAGGCTTCAGGACATGGGCAAGCTCAGCCTCTCCGACGTGATACCGGGCAGCGACATCACCCTGGACGAGCTGCTCACGCACACCTCGGGGCTGCCGCGCGCGACCTACCTGGCGGAGGGCATCGCCGACCCGGAGGAGGCGGCGCGGCGCATCCTCGCGCAGCCGCGCGGCCCCAAGGGCAAGTTCGCGTACACCAACGACGGGTACGCGCTGCTCGCCATCGCCGCGCAGAAGGCGGGTGGGGCGCCGTTCTTCGAGCTGCTGCAACGCGAGGTGCTCGACCGCGCCGGCCTGCGCCAGACCGGGTTCTGGCCGCGCTGCTTCCGCGGGGCGCGGGTGGCGCCGCTCTCACGGCCTCCCCGGGGCGCCCGCGCCCGCGAGAACTGGGGCTTCAAGGGAAGCGACGGCATCTGCTCCACCGCGGAGGATCTGGCGGCGTTCATGCGCGCGGCCGCCGCCGGCCGGTTGACGGCGCACCCCGAGCTCCTCTTCGAGCGCAAGGTGGCCATCGCCGACGGATTCGCCGGCCGCGGCTTCTTCGTCTCGAAGAGCGGCACCGTCTGGACGCGCGGCACCGAGGACTACGGCCACAACGGGGTGGTCAAGCTGATGCCCGACGGCACCATCCTGGTGGCGCTCTCCGACGTGCCGGCGCTCCGCCGCGACGACGTCGCGCAGAGCCGGGCGATGGGAGACCTGCTCGAGCGCCAGCTCGAGCGGCGCGAAGCTAGGCCGAGGCCGCGGAAGTGACCTGCTTCTCGAACGCCGCGGTGCAGGCGTCGACGATCTGCTGCAGGTCGTAGGGCTTGCAGAGGAGCTCGACGGCGTCGTTGGGCCCGATCAGCTCCTCGAGGGCGCGCTTGTTGGTGGTGGTGACCACGAACGCGCGGCCCTGCATGACCTTGGAGTTCCGCATGAGCCTCAGGAACGTCCAGTTCGTGTCGTAGGGCGGCGCCACGTCGTAGACGATGATGTCGGGCTTGTGCTCCTCGACGAACTGGATCATGTCGAGGCGGCCGCGCTTGAGATCGTCGATGTGGGCGATGACCGCCTGGAAACCCGCTTGCTGGAGCGATTCGCGAACGAGCTCGAGCACCTCCGGGTTGGTATTGAAGATGGCGATGATGCGAGACGGTTTTTCCACTCCCCTCTCCCGCGAAAACTGGGAAAACTATGGGCACTGCCCGTGCGCGGGCGCAAGCGTGCGGTGGCGGTCGCCCACGCGCAGGGACCCCGGGCAGGCGGCTGTCCGGGCGGCAGACGAAAAGGGCTCCCGCGGCGGCGGGCCGCGAGTTATTCGAAAGGGCGGGGCGCACCCGGCAGGACGAGGCTTGGAACCGAGAATCGCAGAGCTCTTGCAGGACGAATTCGCCACCGCGCCCGCCCGCGAGGCCAACGCCGCCATCGCGCGGGCGCGGCGCGAGAGGGCGGGGGGCGGTCCCGACGACGACGCCGGGCCGGCCTTCCGCGCCTACGAGACGGTGCTGACCACCTTCGACGCGTTCGCCGGCGGCCAATTGCCGCGGCTCGTCTACCACCTCGAGTCCATCGGCGCGCACCTGCCGGAGTGCAGGGGCGTGCTGGTGGCGGCGTTCGTCGGCGAAATCCTCCATTTCGTCGATGCCAGGGCGCTGATCGCGCGCGCCTGCGCCATGCTGCACGTCACTCCGGCCGAGCTGGTCCGGAGACACGGAACGGGCGAAAGGCGCACCGCGACGGCCTCCGGGCCGCTCCTCCTGCCGGGGCCGAAGGAGCCGCAGTAGGCGCTCACTGCAAGTGCCCGACTTGATCCGGGTTTCCGGATCGATGACACTGTGGTTGCGATGAGGGGGAAATGGACCATCGGGCTCGTGTTCGCGCTGCCGGCCCTGGCTGCAGGTCCGGTGGTCCCGCGCGAACCGTTCGCCAGGGCGCACGTCTCGATGATGGCGCGCTTGCAGGTCGGACGCGGCGAGGCGCGCCTCGCCGAGATCGACGTCTGGGCAGAAGGCGCCCGCCTCCGTGCCCGCGTGCGCGGCGAGCCGCAGGCCGGCGAATTCTGGGTGGACGGGCTCTCCGCCGAGGCGCTGCACCTTCTCGACGGCAAGGTGGACGAGCCGCGCAAGAACACCCTCGAGCACGGCCTCAAGATCTCGCTCGCTGCCTCGCCCTCGCTGGCAAACGCCAACACCGACCGCATCGCCGGCCATCCCTGCAAGATCGTGACGCAGTCGCTGGGCCGGGGGGCCACGCTCACCCGCTGCATCTGGCGCGGGCTGCCGCTCTCGGTGGAGCTGGAATCGAAGGGGTTCGTCTTCAATGCGGCCGCCACCATGGTGGAGGAGGGCGCAGTCACGCTGGCCGACCTGCAGCCGCCCGCCGGAGCGCCCGCCGCGCCGGCCTCGCTGAGCGCGACGCGCTGATCTCCGCCCGCCCTCCCACATCGACTCCCCTGCTTTGCGGGCGCACGGCGTTGCGCCCGGGCGACGAGCGGCCATACCTTTCCCTGAACAGCCCTGGAGCGTCCTTGTCGCGATGCATCGCCGCAGCCCTGGTCGCCGCGCTCTGCGCGGCATGCGACCAGGCAGGCGCCCGGGCGCTCACCGGGACGCAGATCCCGCCGGCGGACGTGTTCGTGCGGCCGGCAGATGCCGGCGGGCAAGCTCCGCCGCCGGGACCGGTCGCGCCCGACGGCTCCGAGGCGCGTCCGTTCACCAGCATCGCTGCCGCGCTCGCTGCCGCCGCGCCGGGCGCCGCCTTGCGCCTCGGGGAAGGCGTCTTTCGCGAGCGCCTGGTCATCCGCCGGCCGGTGGTGCTGCTCGGCCGCGGAGCCGGGCATACCCGCATCGTCGCGCCGGACTCCGGCGGCGCAACCGTGCAGGTGCTGGGCACCGATCGCGTGGAGCTGTACGGGGTCTCCGTCGAGTCCGGCGAGGTCTGCATCGAGATCGCCGGAGGAGCCGGGCACCATCTGCAGAACGTGGAGCTGCGCGGCTGCACCGAGGCGGGGCTGGTCGCGCGCGGAGCCGGCATCGACCTCTCCTCCAGCGCGGTCCGCGAGGTGGGCTCCGGCCGCTCGGGCAGGGGAATCGATCTCGACGGCGGCTCGCTCTCGGCGCGCCTGCTCACGCTCGACGCGGCCGGGCGGCGCGGAGTGGTGCTCCACCGCGCCCGCGCCGCGCTGACCGACCTGGACGCGCGCGGCTCGTCGCTCTCGGCGGTGCAGGCGACCGACGGCGCCGAGGTGCGGGTGGTTCGCGGCAACTTCGAAGGGGCGGGGGGGCCGGCGCTCTATGCCGGCGGAGCCCGCCTGTGGGTCACGGGCGCGCGGATCCACGAGGACGAGTACGCGGTGATGGGCAACCGCGGCGCGGAACTGATCGTCGAGGGAGGCGAGCTCACCGACTACCGGGTGGCCGGCGTGGCGATGGTCAATTCCACCGGCTCGGTGCGCGGGGTGGCCATCGCGCGGGGTGGCTCGGAGGCGGCCATCTCCATCACCCGTTCGTCCCGCCGCGTGCTGCTGGCGGACAACCGCATCTCCACGCCGGGGCCGATGGGAGTGCACCTCACCGAGGCTTCGGTGACGCTGCGGGGCAACAGCATCACCGGCGCGCGGGTCGACGGGGAGCACGACCTCGGCGACGGCATCTACGCGCTCGATTCCCAGGTCCTGCTCGACCGCAACGTGCTGCGCGGCAACGCCGGCAGCGGCATCGAGGCGCTCCGCTCGAACCTGCGCCTGAGCGGCAACGGCCTGATCGACAACGGGCGGGCGGGGCTCCTCTTCCTCGACCAGTCGCGCGGCTCGGCCATCGGCAACCTGTTCGACCGCAACGCCGGCGCCGCCGTGGAGGTCGGCGAGCAGGCGCACGCGTCGCTGGTGCAGAACCGGTTCCGGGACAGCGGCGCGCTCGACATCGACGGCGGGTGCGGAAAGGGGCTTCGCGGGTCCGCCGAGCTGGGGCCGGACAACATTTTCGAAGCGCCGCTGCGCGAGCGGCGTTGCGCCGAATAGACCTCCGCCCGCGGCGTGGCAGGTCCACCTACGGCATGCTAGCTTCCGCCGCCGCATGCAGGGTCCCTCACAGCCGCCGGCAGAGAGGCGACGGTCGCGCCGTCCGCGGCCGAACCTGCGCAAGCTCATGTTCGTGCTGCCCAATCTCTTCACGGTGAGCAGCATCTTCTGCGGCGTCTACTCGATCACGCTGTCGGCCGGCGATCCTACCGGCGACAACTTCTACCGCGCCGCGGTGGCCATCTTCTTCGGCAGCTTCTTCGACGCGTTCGACGGCAGGGTCGCGCGGCTGACCCGCACCCAGAGCGAATTCGGGGTGGAGCTGGATTCGCTCGCAGACGTGATCACCTTTGGAGTCGCCCCCGCCATCCTCGTCTACAAATGGGCGCTCGCGGGGATGGGCATCGGCGGCATCGTCATCTGCTCCATCTTCGCCGCCTGCGGCGCCATCCGGCTGGCGCGGTTCAACGTGCTCGCCCACGCCGAATCCGCCACGCAGCGCTATTTCGTCGGGCTGCCCATTCCGCTCGCTGCGGGGATGCTGGTGGCGCTGGTGATCGCGCTGCACAACCTGCGGGATCCGGTGGCCGAGGCGGTGGGCCTGTGGCCCATCGCCTCGCTGGTGCTGGTGCTCGCCTTCCTGATGGTCTCGACCATCCGCTACCGCACCTTCAAGGAGGCCGGACTCAACCCGCGCACGGTGCTGGTGTTCCTTCTCGTCGTGGCGGTGGGCGTGGCCGTGGCCATCCGCGGCCGCCCGTCGCTCGTGCTCCTGGTCTATTTCTCCTTCTACATCCTGCTCGGCATCGCCGAGGAAGCGATCTTCGGACGCCGGCGCCGTGCGGCGGCCCGGGCGGCTGCGGCCGGGGCCGCCCCGCGCGAGCCGGAGCCGGAAGAGCCTCTCCTGCCCGCCGAGGAGGACGAGGTTCCCATCGATCCTGCCTCGGCCACCGGCCCCGACGACGGCGAGCAAGACGCGTGAGCAACGCGCCTCCAGCCGGGCGGCCCGACCCGGCCGCGGTGCGCGCTGCGCCGCCGCGCGTCGTGCACAAGCCGCGCCGGCTCGCAGGCGATCGCGGCCCGGCGCCCCTGATCGCGCTCACCTGGTCCAGCTTCTTCGGCTCCGGCTATGTTCCCGGCGCGCCGGGCACCGCCGGCACGGCCGCGGCCATCCCGCTCTGGTGGCTGCTGCGCCTCGACGGCGTCCCCCTCTGGGCGTACTTCGCCGCCACCGCCGCGATCACGCTGACGGGTATCGCCGCGGCCGACCGCGCCGGCCGATATTACGGCGTCGCCGACTCGGGCCACATCGTCATCGACGAGGTGGCGGGCTACCTCGTGACCATGGCGTTCCTCCCCCGCAGCCTCTTCGCCGCACTCGCCGGATTCGCCTTCTTCCGCATCTGCGACGTGCTCAAGCCCTGGCCCGCGCGCTTCTTCGACCGCGACCCTCGCTGGAAGAACGGCGCCGGCGTCGTGCTCGACGACCTCTTCGCCGGCGTCTGGGCCTGCGCGCTCACCTGGGGCGCCCTTGCCCTGCAGCGCCGGCTCTTTCCCTCATGAACGCTCCCATCCTCGAGTTCATCGCCACCGGCGACGAGGTCATGCGCGGCCTCATCGCCGACACCAACACGCAGATCACCGCCGCGCGCCTCTACCCGCTGGGGGTGCGCCTGCGCCGCACCACCGTGGTGGGAGACCGAGGCGAGGACATCCGCCGCGCCCTGCTGGAGACCAGCGTGCGCGCCGACTTCTGCATCGTGAGCGGAGGCCTCGGGCCCACCGCGGACGACTTGACCGCCGCCTGCGCCGCCCAGGCCGCCGGCGTGCCGATGCGGACATACGAACCGTGGCTCGATCACCTCAGGATGCGCTGGGCGCGCATCCGCCCCAACGAGACCATCCCCGCCAACAACCTGCGCCAGGCGGACGTGCCGGAGACGGCGGAGGTGCTCGGCAATCCCGACGGCAGCGCGCCCGCCTTCGCGCTGCGCATCGATCGCTGCCTCTTCTTCTTCCTGCCCGGCGTCCCTCGCGAGTACCACCGCATCATCGAGGAGATGGTGCTC
>DATDMU010000096.1:0-7265 GCA_036518615.1 Myxococcales bacterium | reverse complement strand
TGCGTCCCGGCCGGCTGGGACCCCGAAGGCCGCTGCTGCGACGCCGGGCGCGCGGCGGGAAATGCGGTGGAGACCAGCCGCGGCCCCTTGGGGCCTCCCAGCGCCGGATCGGCGATGGCGATCTTCGCGCCGCAGCGCTTGCAGCGCACGATCAGGCGCTTGCCGCGCACCTTGTCGTCGGCGATCTGCAGCTGGGTTTTGCAGTTCTCGCAGGCGAATTGCATCCTGCCGGACTCTACCTCAAATCCGCGCGCCGTCAGGAAAGGCGCCGGAGCGTCAGGCAGGCTGCGGCTGCGGAGCCTCCGCCGCTGTGGCGCGCCGCGTGCGCCGCTTGCGGCTGCGCGGTGAAAGCGTGCCCGCCTTCTGCGCGCGATAGCGGGCGCGATAGTAGTGCGATCGGCACATCCCCTTGGCCAGCACCGGCTTGCCGCAGCCCGGCTCCTGGCAGAACGCGCGACCCGCTCCCGCTTTGGTCCCATTGGCGCCCAGCCGCCGCGCCAGGGCGCCCACGTCGATGGAGGTTTCCAGGGTCCGCTGCAGCGTGCGGGCGATCACCTGGCCGAGCTCGGCGCCGATGTGCTCGCCCAGGCTGTGCACCCACTGCGACAGGCCGGAAGGGCGTCCGCGTCCGCGTGCCATCGTGGCTCCCGATCGATAGAATTCGATAAAGAGGCGCGGTCAATAAGCTCTTGCAAACGCGTTGTCAAGGCGCGCCGCGTGCATACTGCATTTCCTAAACCTTCACTCCCCTTTGCTCCAATTCGCGCAGCAGCGCGTCGAGCCTGCGCTCCTCGCGCGAGACGTCCAGGCCGGCAGCGCGCGCGCCGTCGAGCAGCGCGATGCACGCGAGGATGGCGCCGAGGGCCTCCTTCTCGCGGCCCTCTTCCGCGAGCAGAGCGGAGACGCCATCCGACAAGTGGCGGAAGTCGCGGAAGCAGAAGGTGGGCGGCAGGTCCGGCAAGGGACCCGTGTTCGCCGTGGAGGGCGCGAAGGCAAAGCCCACGTCGGCCAGCGCCACCTGCCTGCCGTCCTGGAACGAGAGCACGAGGTACGGCAAGGGCCGCAGCGGCGTGCGCTTCTCCTCCACAGCCGCGAGCTCGTCCCAGCGCAGGCGCAGCTCCTTGCCGGTGCCCGGCTCGAGCAGCCGCGCGCCCAGGGAATCCGCGTCTTCCACCGCCGCCACCGCGGCAAAGGGCCGGCGGGTGAACTCCAGCAGCTTGCCGCGCGCCTCTTCCGGCGTCATGCGGCCTGGGCGTCGCCGGCCTTGTCCACCTGGGCGAACGCCGCCTGCACCGCGATGCCCATCTTGCCCTTGTGCTTGTTGGCCGCCATCAGCGCGTGGGCGTGGGCGGTCTGGGAGAAGGGGAAGACCTGGTCGAGCACCGGGCGGATCTTGCCTTCGTGCACCAGCTGGTTGGCGCGCTCCGCCTGGTAGGCGTTGGCGAAGTGCGAGCCGAGGATCTGCTTCTGCCGCATCCAGAGGTGGCGGACGTCGAACTCCAGGTTGAAGCCGGTGGTGGCGCCGCAGATGACGATCTTGCCGAACTTCTTGGCGAGGAAGACGCTGGTAGGAAAGGTCTGCTGGCCCACGTGCTCGAAGACCACGTCGACGTCCTTGCCGTCGGTCAGCTCGCGCACCCTCTTGCCGAACTTCTTGCACGCCTCCATCCGCGCCTTGTTGCGCTCGGGCGTCTCGGGCGGCTTGTACATGAGGTCCGGATAGTCGTTGCGGTCGATGAAGGCGGAGGCGCCGAGCGACTGCACGAGGCCCACCTTGTCCTTGCCGCCCACCACCGCGATGGGGTTCGCTCCCAGCATCCGGCAGATCTGCACCGCGAAGACGCCCAGGCCGCCCGCGGCGCCCCACACCAGCACGTTGTCGCCGGCGGTCACCTCCGCCTGGTGCACGAGCATGCGGTAGGCGGTGAAATAGGTGAGGCCGTAGGACGCGGCGGAGAGCCAGTCCAGGTTCTTCGGCTTGCGCAGGAGCTGCTGCGCCTGGACGCGGGTGAACTGCGCGAAGCTGCCCCAGCTCGTCTCGTAGCCCCAGATCTTCTGCTCGCTGCAGGCCATGGGGTCGAGGCCGTTGCACTCCGGGCACTGCCCGCACGACTGGTTGCAGTGGATGACCACCTCGTCCCCCACCTTCCAGCGCTTCACCTGCTCGCCCACCTTCCAGACGATGCCGCTCGCGTCCGAGCCGGCCACGTGCATGGGCTCGTTGTGCATGCGGAAGACGCTCACCGGCTTGCCCCGGGCCGCCCAGACGCCGTTGAAGTTCACGCCCGCGCCCATCACCAGGACCAGCGCCTCGTTGGGCCCCGGCTGGGGGACGTCCACCTCCTCCAGCTTCATGGCGGTGTCCGGGTCGCCCTCGCGATCCGGCCGGATGCACCAGGCGAGCATCTTCTTGGGTACCTCGCCCAGGTTCTTGGGTACTTCGCCCAGCGGAATGGTGTCGCTCATGTACGGGTCCCTTCGGGCTCGTGGGCTTCCACGAGCTCCAATAGCGTGCCGCCGAATGCCTTGGGGTGGAGGAAGGCCACGCGGTGACCGCGCGCGCCCGGCCGTCCCACCTTGTCGATCAGCGGCACGCCGCGCGCATCCAGGCGCGCGAGCACCGCGTCCATGTCCTTCACCCGCAGGGCCAGGTGATGGAGCGCGTCGCCGCGCTTCTCCAGGAACTTCGCCAGGCCCACGTTTCCCTCGCGCGGGCTCACCAGCTCGAGCGAGGCGCCGTTGGGAAAGTCGAAGAAGGCCGCATCCACTTTCTGCGCCGGCACGTGCTCCTCGTGCGCCACTTTCTGGCCGAGCACGTCCTCGATCAGCGCGATGGCCGCCTTGATGTCCTTGACGCAGATGGCGGTGTGGTCGAGGCGCGTGGCGGGAACGCCCGATGGCGCGGCGCGATCGGCGGGGTCTTCCGGCAGCGGCTTGCCCTCGGCGAGCGCGCGCACGGCCTCGACGACGGAGGCGAGCGGCGACTCGGGCCCGAACACGGCCGAGACGCCCAGCGCGTGCAGCTTCGGGTGATCCGCGGCGGGGATGATCCCTCCCACCACCACCGGGATCTCCGCCTTCTGCGACTTCAGCTCCTCGATGAGGCGCCTGCAGATGCCCTCGTGCGCTCCGGAGAGGATGGAGAGGCCGATCACGTCCACGTCCTCCTGCACCGCCGCAGCGGCGATGGCAGGCACGCTCGCGCGCAGCCCGGTGTAGACCACCTCCATGCCGGCGTCGCGCAGGGCCGCCGCGATCACCCGCGCGCCGCGGTCGTGGCCGTCGAGGCCGGGCTTGCCGACGAGGACGCGAATCCTGGCAGTCATCTAGTGCACCGCCGTCGAGGTTGCGTAAATTCGAGCGCCGATCAGCGGCGCGCTGCTTCCTCGCTCGTCGGTTGAATACGGCCTGGTATTCGCCCTCCTCGCTCGTCGCATCGCTTGCTCCTCGGCGCTCTCGGTTTTGACGCCACCTCGACGGCGCTGCACTAGTACCTCGTCGGCGGCGCGTAGGCGCCGAACCGCTCCTTGAGGGTCATGGCGATCTCGCCCACCGTGCAGTACGCGCGCGCCGCCTCGCGGATGTGGGGCTGCAGGTTCTCCGTGCCGCCCGCCGCCTGGGACAAGGAGCGGAGCGCTGCCTGCGCCTTCCGGGAGTCGCGCTCCTTCTTCACCTTCGCCACCCGCTGCGCCGCCTCGCGCGCCGCTTCCGGCGAGGCCTGGGTGATCTCCATGTCCGGCTCGGCATGCGCGTCGCCCACGGTGCGGAACTTGTTCACGCCCACCACCGGCACCTCGCCCTTCTCCACCGCGCGCTGGTGCTCGTAGGCCCGCTGCGCGATGCGCTGCTGCACGTAACCCTCGCGCAGCGCCTCGACGAACCCGCCGCGGGCGTCGATCTCGCCCATCACCGCGCGGATGGCCTCTTCCATCCTGTCGGTCAGCGCCTCGACGAAGTAGCTGCCGCCCAGCGGGTCCACCGTCTGCGCCACCTCGGTCTCGTACGCGACCACTTGCTGCACGCGCAGCGCGGTCCGCGCGGAAAGCTCGGTGGGGATGGCGAAGGCCTCGTCGTACGCCGCGGTGAACACGCTCTGCAGCCCCGAACAGGCCACCGCGAAGGTCTCCAGCGTGGTGCGGGCGATGTTGTTGAGCGGCTCGGCGCGGGTGAGCGAGTGGCCGCCGCAGACGCACGCCGCGCGCAGGCGCCAGCTCTCCGGCTCCTTCGCCCCGTACTTCTCGCGCATCAGCTGCGCCCAGATGCGGCGGCCGGCGCGGTACTTGGCCACCTCCTCGAAGAAGTTGGTGTACGTGTAGAAGAAGAAGCTCAGCCGCGGCGCGAAGGAGTCGGGGGAGAGGCCGCGCGCGAGCAGGTTCTCCACATAGGCCTTGCCCGCGCAGAGCGTGTACGCCATCTCCTCGGCCGGGTTGGCGCCCGCGTCGCGGTAGTGCGAGGCGATGCTGACGGGATTGAAGCGCGGCAGCCGCTTCACCGTGTCCTCGATCAGGTCGCAGGCCAGCCGCATGGAGGGCTCGATGGGAAAGAGCCACGCCCCGCGCGCTCCGAACTCCTTGAGCAGGTCGTTCTGCACGGTGCCGGAGATGCGCTCGTCCGGGACCCCCTGCTTGCGCGCCGCCTCCTCGTAGAGCGCGAGCAAAATCGGCGCGGTGGCGTTGATGGTCATCGAGGTGGAGACCTTCTCCAGCGGGATGCCCTCGAAGAGCTCCTCCATGTCGGCGAGCGAGCCGATGGAGACCCCCACCTTTCCCACCTCGCCCTCGGCCTCCGGGTCGTCCGCGTCGAGGCCCAGCTGGGTGGGCAGATCCAGCGCCAGCGACAGTCCGGTCTGCCCCTGCTCGAGCAGGTACTTGAAGCGCTGGTTCGTCTCCCTGGGCGTGCCGAACCCCGCGTACTGCCGCATGGTCCAGAGCTTGCCCAGGTACATGTTGCCGTGGATGCCGCGCGTGTACGGGTACTCGCCCGGGGGAGGCGGCGGCTCCTTCACGTCGTCCGGTCCGTAGACCTTCGCGATCTCGATGCCGCTCCGGGTCCGGCTCAAGGGCGGAACTCCTTCTTGAGGATGGCCAGCTCGCGGGTGATCTCCAGCACCACCTCGCCGCGCTGGTTCTTGCCCCGCAGGAGGAACTTGACCACTCCGGCCTGGCCGGGCTTGCCGAAGGCGGCGAGGCGCGGGTCGTCCTCGGTCTTGCTCACCACCGTGCTCTCGGCGAAGAGGGTGTCGCCGGCGAAGACCGGGTTCAGGTGGCGGCCCTCGTCGTACGACAGCTCCGCCAGCGCGTTCTCCTCGGTCTCTTCCGAGGCCAGCCCGGCCACGAAGGCGAAGACGATGCCGCCGTAGACCACCCGGCGCCCGCCGAAGTTCACCTCGGGATGGTCGTCGCACATCTTCTGGTTGAAGTGGAGCTGCGCGGTGTTGAGCACGAAGTTGGTCCAGAGCATGTGCTCGTCGGAGACGGTGCGGCCGCGGGGATGCACGATCGTCTCCCCGACCGCGAAGTCCTCGTACAGGTTGTCGTCGCGCGTGAAATGATGGGCCAAAGGATCTCCTCAGCTCGCCTTGACCGGCACGAGATCGCCGTCGTCGAATCCAACCGTCACCGCCCGCGCCCTGGCCAGAAAGGACGCGCCGCCTGCCGGCGAGCTCAGGAACGAGCGCACCGACTCGACCACCGAGCGCCGCACTTCCCCCGCCCCGCGCCCGTCCAGCTCGCCGAGGACGCAATAGCGGTGCTCGGGAGTGTAGGTGTCGTCGCGGGCCCAGTCCGGGTCTTCTTCCGAGTATCGCGTCGCCCCGGACAGGTAGGCGCAGTATCCCTCCGGCGACTCGAACAGGCCGATGTTGTAGGCGACGATGTTCTCCGGCGGCTTCTCGACGCGCGCCACCTCTTCCAGCCACGTGCCGATCGCGGAGGTCACGGGTCAGCCCTCCAGCAGCCGCTTGGCGATGACCTCGTACTGGATCTCGGAGGTGCCCTCGAAGATGCGGAAGACCCGCGCGTCGCGCCAGAAGCGCTGCGCGGGAAACTCGCGCGAGTAGCCGTAGCCGCCGAAGACCTGCATCGCCTCGGAGGTCACGTGCTCGGCCATCTCCGCGCAGAAGGCCTTGGCCATGCCCGCCTCCAGGTCGCAGCGCTTGCCGGTGTCCTTCATCCGGGCCGCGTGGTAGGTGAGCTGCCGTCCCGCCTCGATCTGCGTGGCCATGTGCGCGAGCTTGTGGCCGATGACCTGGAACTCGCTGATCGGCTTGCCGAACTGCGTGCGCTCCTGCGAATAGCGGAGCGCCGCCTCGAAGGCCGCCTGCGCCACGCCCACCGCCCGCGCCGCCGTCTGGATGCGGGCGATCTCGTAGGTGGTCATGAGCTGGCGGAAGCCCTTCCCTTCCACGCCGCCGAGCAGGTTCTCCGCCGGCGCCTCGTAGCCGTCGAACTGCAGCGCGTACGAGTTCATCCCCTTGTAGCCGATGGTGGGGATGGGGCTGCCGGCGAGCTGGGGCGGGTGGAACTCGTCTCCCGGCGTCTTGGGGATGAGGAGGATGGAGATGCGGTCGTGCTTCTTCGCCGCCGAAGGGTTGGTCACCACCGTGGTGCAGAGGAGGTGCGCCTTGTTGGCCCAGGTGCACCAGGTCTTCTCGCCGGAGACGGCGTACCTGTCTCCCTGCTTCACCGCGCGGCACTTGATGCCCGCCGAGTCGCTGCCCGCGTCGGGCTCGGTGAAGGCCGCGGCTGCGAGGATCTCGCCGGTGCAGAGGCCGGGAAGGAACCTCTTCTTCTGCTCCTCGGTGCCGTTCGCCTGCACCAGGGACGCGGTGATGATCATCCGGGTCATCACCGAGCCCACCGAGAGCCAGCCCTTGGAGAGCTCCTCGGTGACGATGGTCATGCTCAGCGTGTCGAGGCCGCTGCCGCCGTAGTCGGGCGAGAAGATGAGGCCGAAGTAGCCCAGCTCGGCCATCTTCTTCACCAGCGCGGAGGGGATCTCCGCCGCCTTGTTGTCCAGCTCGCCCGCGACCGGGACCACCTCGCGATCGACGAAGTCGCGCACGCTCTCGCGGATCTGGACGTGCTCCTCGGTGAGCGCGCCGCCGTTCGGATTGGGGATGGGCATCACTTGCCTCCGTGAACTGCGCGCTTCTTGACCAGGATCTTCCGCTCGTAGACGCAGACGTCCTCGCCGCGCTGGTTCACCCCGGTGGTGCGCACGTGGACGATGCCGCGGTCGGGCTTGCTGCCCGACTCGCGCTTGTC
>DATDMU010000095.1:0-6995 GCA_036518615.1 Myxococcales bacterium | reverse complement strand
AAGGTGGCGTTCCTGCCCTTCGGCAAGCTCATCGATCAATGGCGCTGGGACGTGTTCAACGGAAAGACTTCGCCGGCGGACTACGAGAAGGCGTGGTGGGCGCTGCGGGAGAAGTACCAGGGCGTCGCGGCGCCGGTGGCGCGAAGCGAGCAGGACTTCGATCCCGGGGCCAAGTACCACGTGCCCGCCAACGTGGCGTACACGCGCTACTTCCTCGCCGACATCCTCCAGTTCCAGTTCTACCGCGCCATGTGCCAGGCGGCCGGGCACAAGGGGCCGCTGCACGAGTGCTCGTTCTTCGGCAGCAAGGAGGCGGGACAGCGGCTGTGGAAGATGCTCTCGCTGGGCGCGAGCAAGCCGTGGCCGGACGCGCTCGAGGCGATGACCGGGCAGCGGCAGATGGACGGCAGCGCGCTGCTCGAATACTTCCAGCCGCTTTCGGCGTGGCTCGCCAAGCAGAACCAGGGGAAGCAGTGTGGCTGGTGAGACGCGGCTGAAGCTGCCTCCGGCGGTCAAGTACATCCTCGGCAACGAGGCCTGCGAGCGGTTCAGCTTCTACGGCATGAGCACCATCCTCGTGCCGTACATGCAGAACTACCTGGGCTGGCAGCGCGACCGCGCGGAGGGAGTCTTCCACGACTTCGTCGCCGCCGCGTACGCCATGACGGTGGTCGGCGCATGGCTCTCCGATCGCTTCTTCGGGCGGTACAGGACGATCCTCTGGCTCTCGTACGGTTACGTCGCCGGCCACGCCACGCTCGCGGCCATGGACGTCGCCCCGAACGCGCGGGCCACGCTGCTCTTCGCCGGCATGACGCTGATCGTGATCGGGCAGGCCGGGATCAAGCCCAACCTGTCCGCCTTCGTGGGCGATCAGTTCCGCCAGGAAGAAGGGGCGCTGCTCGACCGCGTCTATTCGCTGTTCTACGTCGCCATCAACATCGGGTCGGCGCTCTCGCAGTTCGCGACGCCCTGGCTGCTCGCCGGCTGCGCCTTCGGCGCCATCAAGCTGTGCGAGAAGAGCGCGGTGGCCTGGGCGTTCGGGGTGCCCGGCATCCTCATGGCCCTCGCGCTCGTCATCTACCTCGCCGGCAGCCGCCGCTACGTGAAGGTGCCGCCGGCCGGGCGCGACCCGCACTCCTTCGGAGCCGTGCTCGGAACGATGATGCGCAAGGGCGACGGCGAGGCGCGCGCGAGGCAGGGAGAGGCGGCGGTCAGCGGCGTGCGCTCGGTGTTCCGCATCGCGCTCGTCTTCGCGCCGACGATCACCTTCTGGGCGCTCTACTTCCAGTACGGCTCGTCCTGGTTCAACCAGGCGGAGCAGATGAACCGGAACGTCTTCGGCTGGCACATGGAGTCGGCGCAGATGGAGTCGCTGAACGCGGTGCTGATCCTGATCATGGTGCCGCTCTTCGCCTACGTGGTGTACCCCGCGTTCGAGCGCGCCGGGGTCAAGGCCACCATGCTGCGCCGGATGACGGTGGGGATGTTCGTCGCCGTCCCCGCGTTCCTTTCCGCGGCGATGATCCAGGGCTGGATCGAGCGCGGCGAGCACCCCCACATCGCCTGGCAGTCCATCCAGTACGTGATCATCGCGGTCGCGGAGACGCTGGTCAGCGTGACCTCGCTCGAGTTCGCCTATTCGCAGGCGCCGAAGCGGATGAAGGGCGTGATCATGAGCATGTACACGCTCAGCATCGGCGCGGGCTCGTTCGTGACCAGCCTCGTCACCCGCTCGGTGCACTTCGAGTCGCGGACGAACTACTTCCTCTTCTGGGCGGCCTTCATGACGGGCGGGGCGATCCTGTTCGCCATCATCGCCGCGCTCTACAAGCCGGTGGCGTTCGTGGCGGCGAACCAGGAGGCGCAGGCGGCGTAGGATCGGGGGCTCGCGAGGTGCGCTCGCGGGATCGGGTGCGGGTGCGCGCCTGCGTGCGGGACTTGGGGTCCCGGGACGGGCTATGGAGAACCGCCACCCTGCGGAAGGACTTCGCGCGTGAGGTTGCGAACCCCGCGCTCCTCGACCACCAGGTCGTCCTCGATGCGGACGCCGCCGAAGGGGGCGAGCGCGTCCACCAGCTTCCAGTCGATGTCCGGCGAGCTGCGCAACGGAGCGAGCAGGGCCTCGATGAAGTAGATGCCCGGCTCGATGGTGAAGACCTGCCGCGGCGCGATGTCCGCCGTGTTGCGCAGGAAGGGGTTGTCCTTGCGCGGCGGCCGCAGCGCGCAGCCCACGTCGTGGCACTGGAGCCCGAGGGCGTGCCCGAGCCCGTGCGGGTAGAACGCGCGCGTCACGCCGCGCGCAACCAGCTCCTCGCTGGAGAGCCTGGAGATCCCCACCTCGCGCAGGATGCCGCCCACCTGCCGGTGCGACTCGTCGTGCAGCTGCTCGTACGGCATTCCCACCTCCACCGCCGCGCAGAGCCGCTGCTGCATCGCCTCGACGCCAGCGACCAGCTGGGCGAACGCGCTGCCCGCCGCTCCGCCGCCCTTCACCCAGGTGCGGGTGATGTCCGCGCAGTAGCCGGCGAAGGAGGCCGCCGCGTCCACCAGGAGCGACTGCGCCGGCTGCGCCCGCTTCTCGTACGCGATGTGATGGAGCGTCGCCGCGTGCTTGCCCAGGGCGACGATGTTCTTGTACGGCGTCTCGGCGTCGTCCTGGCGGGTGGCTCCGAGGAAAGCGAGGTGCAGCTCCAGCTCGCTCTTGTCCGCGCCCTGGAAGAGCCGGCGCAGCTCGTCGTGGCCGCGCGCGGCCCGGCGGTTGGCCTCGGCAAGGCAGGCGATCTCGTAGGGGGTCTTGCGCACCCGCAGCGCGTCCAGCGCCTGCACCAGCGCGGGAGGGTTGACGTCGGCGATGCCGAGCGCCGCCGCCGCTGCCAGGTCGTCGCCCACGAACGCCGCCCGTCCCGCCGGAAGCGGCGGCATCGCCTCGACCACCTCGAACGAGGCCCAGAAATGATCGCTCTCCGGGACTGCGGGCGCCTCCCAGAAGCTCTGCGAGCGAGGGCGCACCAGCACGGGTTTCTTGCCGGGCTCGACGACGAGAAGGCACCCAGGTTCGGCCAGCGGCAGCCAATGTTGGAAATGAGGCGTAGGGCGGAGCGGCCAGTACTGGTCATCGGCCAACGTCCGCTTCAACGGCGTCCCTGAATGTACCACCAGGACGGTAAACCCGTTGTTTTCCAAGGCATGCGCGACACCCCGCGCAATTTCTGCGGCGTGGGTCCGATGTAGGGAAACGAGATCCATGGGTTTCTCCAGTATAGGCCGGAAGGCTTCTGGCAATTGATTTTCGAATGGGCTAGAAAATGAGCCACACGGGCTCGATTTCGAGCCCACCACTCTCTGGATACCACGTGCCCAAGCCCATCCATGGTTTGCTGGACAGTCTGATCGAGCAGTTCGCTTCCGCCATCGCCGCGCGCGCAGAGCAGATGCTCTCGCGCTCCGGCACGCTACGCCTCGCGGCGCGCGGCGGCGTCGGAATCCGCATGTGCCCCTTCCCGGGGTGCAAGGAGGCGGGCGCCGGCCCGCGGAACCGGTGGTTCTGCCGCGAGCACTCGCGCTCGGTCCCGGTGCGCGAGCAGAAGCGCATCCTGCTCGAACGCGCCAAGGCGAACGCCAGCGCCGCCCGGCTCTCGCGCGCCGCCTCCGGCACCGGCCGCCGCCTGGACATGCGGTGTCGTGTCGAGGGTTGCAAGAACGTCTCGCGCGGTCCGCGCTACGGCTACATCTGCGACGACCACCGCAAGGAGCTCTCCGCCAAGGAGCAGCGCGAGGCGCGCGAGAAGTGGAACGCCTCGCACCCGAAGAAGGCCGCAGCGTAGGTCGCAACACCGCGCCGCTCGCGGCGCGGCACTCTTTGACCGGAGTCCGGCGCGGGCTAGTGTGCGCTCCCGATGCCGTTCGTCCATCAGGTGCGCGTGGCGGTTGCCGACATCGACAACCTCGGGCACGCGTCCAACCTCGTCTACCTGCGCTGGGTGCAGGAGGCGGCGCTGGCGCACTCGACGGCGCTGGGTCTTCCCGAATCGGCGTACGTGGCGCGGGGGCAGGCCTGGGTGGTGCGCCGCCACGAGATCGAGTACCTGCGCCCGGCGATGGAAGGCGACTTGCTGCGGGTCGAGACGCGGGTCGCCAACATGAAGGTGGCGAACAGCGAGCGGCGGACGGAGATCTTCCGCGACGCGGAACTGCTCTGCCGCGCCGAGACCGACTGGGTCTACATCGACCTGGCCCGCGCGCGGCCGGTGCGCATCCCCGAGGACGTGAAGGCGGTCTTTCCGCTCGAGCCGTAGGCCGTGCGCGACGACGAACGGCGCGGGGCACAGCGCCGGGTCGACCAGCATCTGGTCAACTGTCCAGAAGGAGATCTATCCACAGCGCGCCGGGACGCGCGCGCGGCCCTTGTTCACAAGCCGAACCCCCGCAAATCCCCAGCTCCCCCACACCGGATCGTCCAGTTCGTGCGCGCTGCCGCGCAAGGCGGCTGCGGAATTCTGCGGGCTTACATCTGCGGAAACGTGGCACGCGCGATGCTCCATGTTCGTCCCGTGTCCGGCGGCCTGGTGGTCGCCTGAAACGCAGGCCTCGAACCCGACTTTCGAAAGGAGGACGGGGGTTCAGGCCGGAAAGCTCGAGCGGGCCGGCAGCCTGAATCCAGGCAAGCCAATCCGCGCATCGGCGAGACGCCGGGGGCCAGCCGCGAGGGGTTCTTCGCGGTGAAGGCCGTGGGTGGAGGGGATGCGAAGGCATTCCCACGATGCGCCGGGGGGAGCACCCGGAGGAGCAGGAAGTCCAGGAGGGGCGCGGATCGGTAAAGGCCCAACCCGCCTTCGCCGGCACCGCACTCCCCGCGGGGAGCAAGGCCCTGAAGTCGAGGGCGCGTTCGCTGGTCACAGGCGCGCGCGCTCAACGGCAGGAGGGCATGACAGGGCCGGGGAAACCCGGCACGGCTCCGCGGAGAGGGACAAACCCCTGGAGGGCAAACCCTGGACGTGGCAGCGGGATGAAACAAGCCCGCGAAGGCAGGTGGCGGAGGAAACCGTCGAGGACGTGGGAAACGTCGGGGACGGAACGTGACCGCGGGGTCGGGATTCCCTGCGGAGTGGTGGACGCCGCCTGTCGATGTCGCGATGAGGGATCTGGACCCCATGGGAGGCGCTCTTCGGCCGGTCGGTTGGCTCGCAAGACTCAATCAGGCACGAAGGGCAGCGCGCAGGCCGTAGCACTCTGGAGAAGGCGTAAAGCTCGCGGGAGGATGAAACCCCGTCGAAAGACGGGGCGGACGGCGGACGAAGAGACACCGCAGGGCCCGGGCGAAATCTCGAGGCCGTGGCGGGAGCGGGGAAGCCCAACGACCCCGCAATTCGTCCGCATACAACACTCCGGGGAGCGCCGGACCTTCATGAGAGGGAGCGCAGCGGGGGGCAACCCGCGCTACGCGGCGGCAGGCGATGCTGGAACCTCCGCAGGGGAAGGCGGATCAGGCATCATCAGGTCTCCGGACACGTTCGCGTCCGCGACCCCGATCGCGTGCTCGCGAGTTTGCGCTCGCGGGTCTGCGGTCGAGTGCGCGTGCGCGTCTGCGTGCGCGACTTGCGGTCCCGGTCAGCGGTCGAAGAAGCGCTCCCGACCCCAAACCCGGGACCCCAAAACCCGCGCGCAAACCCGCACCCGCACGCGCACCCGCACCCGATCCCGCGAGCGCACCTCGCGAGCCCCCGATCCTATCTCGCCTCCAGCTCCGCCGGGCGCTCGCAGCGGTCCCACTCCCCATGCATGCACGCCGAGGCGTTCTCCGGCGCCGACGACGGCACCGGCTCGGGACGCAAGTTCATCGCGTGGATCTGCGGGCCAAGCTGCGCGAACTCCGCCTCCACGTCGCGCAGCTCGTGCCGCAGCGCCTCGGTGCGCTCGAGCAGGTACTTCGCGGGCTTGCCCTCCCACGAGAGCAGCGCCGCATAGAGATGGTCGGTGTGCTCGCGGATGCGCTCCTCCCCCGTGATCGCGCCGCCCTCCTTGGTGGCGACGATCTTCTTCTTGAGACTCTCCAGCTTGCCCGCGAGCTGCATGAGCGCCTTGTCCTGCGGCTGCGCCTTCGCCCGCTTCTCCGTGGCCATCCGCGCCGCGTCGATGCGGTCGACGGCGTCGCTCATCTCCCCGAAAAGCGCGTGCGCCTGCATCGCCGCCTCGAAGTGCTGGCGGCGATCCGCCAGGTTCCACGGCGCGCGGCGGTCGAGGCCGATGGGAAGCTTCGTCTCCAGCACCTGCCCGCCCTTGGTGAGCCGCACGGTGTACGTCCCCGGCACCACCCGCGGTCCCTGCGAGCCTGCGAAGGCGATGGCCGCGGCGCGCGGCACCCGGGGCGGCTTGACCTGCATGGTCCAGGAGACGCGGTTGATGCCGCGCCGCTTCGAGGGCGGCACCGTGTCCACCAGCTTTCCCTGCTCGTCGAGGATCTCGATCTTGATCGGCCCGAACAGGTGACGCGTGCGCTGGTACCAGGTGATCACCGCGCCCGTGGAAGGGTTCTGGCCGGTGAAGGTGGCGTCCCCCTCCGCCCAGCCTCCCTGCGAGAGGAGCCGCTGCTGCGCAGGCCGTCCCGGCAAGAAGGCGGCGTCCTTGGTCATCAGCTCCGGCGAGAGCGCGCGCAGCGGCACGAGATCGTCGATGATCCAGATGCCGCGCCCGTGCGTCGCGATGACCAGGTCGCCGTCGCGGGGCTGGACCTGGAGGTCGCGCACCGCCACCGCGGGAAAGTCTCCGCCCTTGAACTCCGCCCAGTCCTTGCCGCCGTCCACCGAGATCCAGAGTCCGAACTCGGTGCCCACGAAGAGCAGGTTCTTCCTGACCGTGTCCTCCTTCACCACGTGCGCATAGCCGCGCACGCCCTGCTCCGGGCCGACGATCCGCGCCCAGGTCTTGCCGAAGTCGGTGGTCCGGTAGACCCACGGCGTCATGTCGCCGAAGGTGTGGCGGTCGAACGCGGCATA
>DATDMU010000094.1:0-9766 GCA_036518615.1 Myxococcales bacterium | reverse complement strand
GAGGGGCGTTCCCTTCGCGGCGAGCCGTGCCAGGGTGTTCTTGATGACCTTGTAGTCCACCTTGTTGTCCCGGAAGGTCTTCCGGAGCTTCACGGTGGCCGCGGCGTCGATGTTCTTGTACCCAACCGCGATGGCGATGGCGGCCCGGGACATCTTCTCCCGGAGCGCGCCCACCAGTTCCTGCTTCTCGTTGCGCTGCATGACCTCACCTCCTTTCCTGCGCGTGATTTCCGGTTCGTGAAGTCACGCAGCGCGTGCCATCGCGAACCCCTGGCCCAGCTTCAGGTCTCGGCGGGAGATTAAGGAATCGCACTCCACCCGCTGTCTGTGACCAGGTCCTGCTCTCCTACTACTTGTGCGCCGCCGTGATGGCGCCCGGGTCGAGCTTGATGCCGGGGCCCATGGTGGTGCTGAGGGTGACGCCCTTGAGGTAGACGCCCTTCGCCGTGGCGGGCTTGGCGCGGATGATGGTGTCGAGGATGGCGTTGACGTTGTCCTGGAGCCGCTTCTTGTCGAAGGACGCCCTTCCCACCGGAACGTGGACGATGCCCGCCTTCTCCACGCGGAACTCCACCTTGCCGGCCTTGGACTCCCGCACCGCCCTGGACACGTCGGCGGTGACGGTGCCGACCTTGGGGTTCGGCATCAGGCCGCGGGGGCCCAGCACCTTTCCCAGGCGGCCGACCACGCCCATCATGTCCGGCGTGGCGATGGCCACGTCGAAGTCCATGAACCCCTCCTGCACCTTGGCGGCGAGATCCTCCGCACCCACCACGTCGGCGCCGGCCTCGGTGGCCTCGCGGGCCTTGTCGCCCTTGGCGAACACCGCCACGCGGACCGTCTTGCCGATGCCGTGGGGCAAGACCACCGCGCCGCGCACCATCTGGTCGGCGTGCTTGGGGTCGACGCCGAGGCGGATGGCCACGTCCACCGTCTCGTCGAACTTCTTCTTGTTCACCCTGGACGTCTCGAAGACCAGGCTCACCGCCTCGTCCACCGTGTAGCGCTTGTTCGCGTCCACCAGCTTCGCCGCGGCCAGGTACTTCTTCCCGTGCTTTGCCATCGCTAACCCTCCACGTCCACGCCCATGGAGCGGGCGGTGCCGGCGATGGAATTCATGGCGGCCTCGAGCGAGCCCGCGGTCATGTCCTGCATCTTGGTCTTGGCGATCTGCTCGAGCTGCTTGCGCTTGAGCGTGCCCACCTTCTCCTTGCCCGGCTTGTGCGCGCCCGAACCCTTCTTCTTCTCGGTGTGCAGCCCGAGCGCCTTCTTGATCAGGATGGCGGCCGGCGGCGTCTTCACGATGAAGGTGAAGGACCGGTCGGAGTAGATGGTGATCAGCACCGGGACGATGAGGCCTTCCTTCGCCTGCGCCTGCGTCGCCGCGTTGAACTCCTTGCAGAACCCCATGATGTTGACGCCGTGCTGGCCCAGCGCAGGTCCCACCGGCGGCGAGGGGTTCGCCTTGCCCGCGGGAAGCTGCAGCTTCACCATTCCTGTGACCTTCTTCGCCATCGTCTCTCTCCGTGGTCCAAGCGGCTGTTGTCAGCCTCCCACCGCGAACTACGTCTTTTCCACCTGCATGAAATCCAGCTCCACCGGCGTGGCGCGTCCGAAGATCGAGACCAGCACCCGCACGCGGCCCTTGTCGGGGTTCACTTCCTCGACGGTGCCGTTGAAGTTCGAGAAGGGGCCGTCCACCACCCGCACGCTGTCGCCTTCCTCGAACTCCACCTTCGGCTTGGGCTTGAGCGCGCCCTCGGAGAGCTGGGTGGTGAGCCGCGCGATCTCGTGCTCGCTCACCGCCGGAGGCTTGGTGGCGTTGCCGACGAAGCCGGTGATCTTGGGCGTGTTCTTGACCAGGTGCCAGGTGCGGTCGTTGAGCTCCATCTGCACGAGGATGTAGCCGGGAAAGAACTTGCGCTTGCTGGCGCGCTTCTCGCCCTTCACCATCTCGACGACGTTCTCCATGGGGATGAGGATGTCCCCGAAGAAGTCGTCGAGCTCGAACTGCTTGATCTTCTCCTCCAGCGACTTCTTCGCCTTGTTCTCGAAGCCCGAGTACGTGTGGACCACGTACCATTTCTTGTCGATCTTCTTCTCCTCGGCGGCCATGGCGGTTCTCTAGAGCGTCGGGTTCTGGATCTTGTCGGTCAGGAACTGCCAGAGGACGTCGAAGAGGCCGAGCAGGACGGCGGAGATGATGGAGGCGACGATGACGGCGATGGTCGCGGCCCGCGTCTCGGGGAAGTTGGGCCAGCTCACCTTGCGCAGCTCGGAGGCGATCTCCATCGAGACGTCGTGCGTCTTGCGGTTGGTCCAGAGGTAGAGCGCGACCGCGGCGGCGACGGCGAGGCCGATGACCGTGCACCAGGTCCACTCGCCGGCGAGCGGGCGCGTGAGCGGCTGGGTGGGCCCGAAGGCGCCGAAGGCGAGCAGGAGCACGTGCTCGAGGAAGAGGCCGGAGACGAGGCCGAGCGCGACGTATCCGACGGCGACGAGGCGATTGTTGGTCATGGGTTGAACCGGAAGCGATTGGCAGGCCAGCCAGGACTCGAACCTGGAACATGCGGTTTTGGAGACCGCCGCTCTACCATTGGAGCTACTGGCCTATGGGATGCTGCGCCCTTTCGGGCCGCCCGGGCGCCGGCAGAGCCGCCGCCCTCCCACGCTCGCTACTTCGTCTCCTTGTGGTCAGTGTGCTTGCGGCAGCGGGGGCAGAACTTGGGGAGGACCAGCTTGTCGGTCATGGTCCGCTTGTTCTTGGTCGTGGTGTAGTTGCGCTCGCGGCACACCGGGCACTCGAGCGTGATGATGGTGCGGTTCATGCTTCTGCTCCTTCGAGTCCTTCTGAAAAGCTGGAGCCCACAACCAGAATCGAACTGGTGACCTCTTCCTTACCAAGGAAGTGCTCTGCCGACTGAGCTATGTGGGCCTTTCCGTTTCGTTCGTTCCTTTGGAGCGGGAAACGGGATTCGAACCCGTGACATTCAGCTTGGAAGGCTGACGCTCTACCAGCTGAGCTATTCCCGCGGGTCTCGTTTCCCGGTGGTTGGTGGAGGGAGAAGGATTCGAACCTTCGAAGGCGTGAGCCGGCAGATTTACAGTCTGCTCCCTTTGGCCGCTCGGGCATCCCTCCTGGGCGTATCGTTTGTCTCCGTACCACCTGCAAGCTCTGCTTTCGTGTAGCGCTCTTCGATCACACCAGGGGGCGACTCGCGTCTCCCCCTGGACCCCCACGCGTTCTGTTACGGGCCTCTGTCACAGCTCGCGTCTCGCGACTCCCTTGGAACCCCACGCGTCCTCTCCTCCGCGCTCCACGCCTCAACCTCAGAGCCGGTGGAGCTGGCGGCGGGAATCGAACCCACGACCTTCCGCTTACAAGGCGGATGCTCTGCCGGCTGAGCTACGCCAGCTAACCCCTCGTTTTTCCTGTGCAGTTCGCGCAAAAGAGACACCTGTCCGGCACAGGGGACCCCGGCTTGTAGGGGATCTGCCCTGCCTTGTCAAGCATACGACCGTGGGGATCAGCGGCCGAGCGGCTGGTTCGCCCCGGCAGCGGCGCCGCGAACCGCGCGCTGGCGATTGACCTCGTAAAGCGCCACGGCGCCGGCGGCCGCCACGTTGAGCGAGGCGACCGCGCCCGCCATGGGGATGCGGGCGAGGTGATCGCACGTCTTGCGCACCAGCGGGCGCACGCCCGCCCCCTCGCTGCCGAGGACCAGGGCGGTGGGGGCGCACAGATCGATCTCCCCCAGCTCCTTGTCGCCTTCCGCGGCGAGCGCGACCGTCCAGATGCCCTGCTCCTTCATCTGTTCCAGCGCGCGGGAGAGATTGGTGACGCGCGCGATCGGGCAGTGCTCGAGCGCACCCGCGGCGGCCTTGAACGCCGCCGGCGTGATACCCGCGGCGCGATCCTTCGGGACCACGACTCCCTGCGCGCCGAGCGCGTGCGCGCTGCGCACCAGGGCGCCGAGGTTCTGGGGATCGGTCACGCCGTCGAGCACGAGGAGAAAGGCGGGATCGGATGCGGCCTCGAAGAGGTCTTCCAGCTCGAGGTAGCGAAATTCGAGAAGCTCGGCTCCCACACCCTGGTGGACGCCGCCGCGCGAGCGCCGCGCGAGATCCCCGCGGGGCACGTCGTCCACCCGCACGCCCGCCTGCGCGGCCGTCTGCGCGACCCGCTCTGCGCCTTCCGATCTGTGTCCGGCCGTGCCTCGCTCCACCACCACACGCACCACGTCGCGCGGGTGCGCCCTGAGCGCCTCGAGCACAGGATTTACGCCGTAGACGAACCGGCTCACTGCACCTCGACCGCCATGGCCACTTCGCGCTTCTGCCTCTCGCACAGCTTCTCGGTGCAGATGAAGAAGTTGAGCGTTCCCTTGACCTGATCGCTCGCCACGGCGGTGAAGGGGACGTCGAACTCCACGCCCTTGGCCTGCGTCTCCTTCGCGTCGGGGCGGCCCAGCTTTTCCTTCGCGAGCTTCACCGACGGGCCGGAGGTGACGGCGAGCGAAATGGGCGCGTCGGGAGAGACGTGCGCGTTGGGCTGCGGCACGACCGCCACCCTGGCGTGGCCCGTCTCACCTTTCTTCACCTTCACCACCTGGGTGGTTTCGATGCGGTAAGTGCCTGAAACATCGGGCGCAGCAAGCAGGAGACCGGCGAGGGCGACGAGGACCATGCCGGCATTCTAACGCCTTGCGAGCGCTTCCGCGCGCTCGATGATGGCGAGCGCCAGATCCCTGCCGGTGGCCCGCTCCAGGCCCTTCAGCCCGGGGCTGGAGTTCACGTCGAACACCATGGGACCACCGCGCGCGTCGATCAGGTCCACGGCGGCGACCTCCAGCCCCACCACCCGCGCTGCCTTCACGGCGAGCGCGTCGAACCCTTCGGGAACGCCCACCGCCTTGAGCTTGGCGCCGCGCGCGAGCGTGTGCAAAAGGCGCCCGGGGCGGGCCCTGCGCTCCACCCAGGCGGTCACGGCATCGCCGACCACCAGGGCGCGCAGATCGCGCTCGCGCCGCCTTCGCAGGTACCGCTGCACCACCAGATCCTGGCCCATGGAGAGCACCGTCTCCAGGGCGGCCTCCATGGACTGGAGCGACTCGCAGACCATCACCAGCGGGCGCTCGCTTGGCGTGAGCAGCTTGATCAGCACGGGAAGGCCCCCGACCAGCTCGACCAGGCCCTTGAGCTGGCTCGCGTTGGCCGCCATCACCGTCGGGGGCACCGGCACGCCGCTCGCGGCGAGAAGCTGCAGCGCGCGCATCTTGTTGCGGCTGGAGGCGATCGCCGAGGCGGAGTTCAGCGTGGGCACGCCGAGGAGATCGAAGTGGTTGAGCACCGCCAGCCCGTAGGCCTGCAGCGAAGGGGCGATGCGGGGAATGACCACGTCGGTGCGCCGCAGCCGCTTCTGCTCGTAGAAGAGCGCGGGCGAGGGGCCGAGGTGCATCTCCAGTCGCACTGCGTCGAGCACGCGCACCCGCGCTCCCCGGGCGCGCGCCGTCTTGAGCAGGCGCCGCGTGGTGTAGATGCGGGCGGTGCGGGAGAGGATGGTCAGGTGCAAGGCGCGAAGTGATCGCCCGCGCTGCGCGGACGGTCAAGGGCGCGCGAAAGCCAGGATGGCGTTATGCTGTGCAGCCGATGCGCGCCCTGCTCCTTTCCCTCCTCCTCGCCGCCCCGATGCCGGTCCGGCGCATCGAGGACGCGCCCAGGCTGGTGACGGAAGCCGCGGGCAAGCCGGCGCGGCCGGTGGTGCTCCACTTCTTCGCCAGCTGGTGCTCGGCCTGCCGCGAGGAGTTCCCGGCCCTGGGCCCGGAGCTTCTCGGGCTCCCGGCGCGGGGCGTGGCGGTCAGGCTGGTGACCATCGACCGGCCCGACGACCGCGAGAAGGCGGAGAAGATGCTGGCGCAATACAAGCTCGCAAGCCTGCCGGCCCTGCTGCTGGACGCGCCCGAGCCGGATCCCGTCGCCAGGGCCATGGGCCGGCCCGACTGGGACGGAACGCTGCCGGCCACCTTCGTCTTCGACGCGAGCGGGAAGCTGCACAAGGCGTTCCTCGGACGCGCCGAGCCGGCGGACGTGGAAGCCGCCGTGCGCGCCGTCATGCGCTGAGCGCGTCGGCGAGCACCTCCGCGATGGAGACGACCTCGACGAAGTCGCTCTTCAGGGCGGCGGCGCGGGGGTGCGAGTCGGTCAGGACCAGCCGGTCGAACAGGCCCGTCTTCTGCAGCCGGTCCGCGGCGTCGCCCGGCAGCACGCCGTGGGTGGCGACCGCCGCGACGGAGGCCGCGCCCGCGTCGCGGTAGGCGCGCGCGGCGGCGATCAGCGACCCGCCGCTGCGGATGAGATCGTCGTAGACGATCACGCGCTTGCCCGCCACCTGGGCGGAGACCGCGGTGACTTCCGTTGCCTGCTCGTGGCGGCGCTTGAAGACGAAGGCCGGCACGAGGCCCAGGTCGTTGGCGAACCGCTCCACCCACTTGGCGCGGCCGGCGTCGGTGCAGGCCACCACCTCCGCCCCGAGCCGCCGCAGGGCCGCGAGCACCACGGGCGCGGCGGAGAGGTGCACCGGCCGCAGCGCTCCCTCGAAGTAGAAGGGAATGCCCTCGGTGTGCAGGTCGAGGAGAAGAACGCGGCTGCCCGAGCCCGGCACCGGGATGCTGGAGAGCAGCCGCGCGCGCGTCTTGGCGGTCACCACCTCCCGCGGCCGCGTGGCGCGCTCCATGGTGCCGTAGCCGAAATAGGGGATGAGCAGGGTGAGGCTGCGCGCGCCGGCCTCCACCACGCCGCAGGCCAGGTCGTAGATGGCCAGGGTCTCCGCTTCGGCGATGGTGCCGCCGAGCACCACGGCATCGCGACCGGAGGGGTCGCTCTCGAGGCGGAGGTAGCGCTCGCCGTCGGCGAACAGCCGCGTCTCCACCGCGCCCTCGGGGATGCCGGCGAGGCGCGAGACGCGAGCGGCCAGCTCGGCGTAGGCGGGCGTCGAGAAGATCATTCGCCGCGCGCCTCCAGGATCATGCGCAGGCGCCGCTCGTGCAGCGCCGGATCGAGACCCACCGGGTACTGGTGCGGGTTCACGAACCGCTTGATTCCCGCGTGCAGGCGGGCGAGCTGCGCCCGGGTCCGCTCGCGCGATTCGGAGAGCGGCGGCGGCGCGTAGACGAGGTTGCCGCCGCGCAGCACCGGGACCAGCAGCTCCTCGGACGGGACGCCCTCGGGAATGGTCTTGCGGCGGGTCACGTCCAGCATGTCCACCAGCGTGCGCGAGTGCGCGCCATCCTCGACGTCGTAGATGAGGTCGCCGGCGAACTCGCCCGCGGCGGTGAAGCGGCGGACCTGGAGGACGCCGGGGACGGAGATCTTGGCGCTCTGCTCGGAGAGCTTGATGCGGCCCTTCCACGGCCCGCCCGGCGCGCGCACCGCGGAGAGCTTGTACACGCCGCCCAGGGCGGCGTCCTCGGCGCCGGTGACGAGCCGCGTGCCGACTCCCCAGGCGCCGATGCGCGCGCCCTGCTGCTTGAGGCTCGCGATCACGTTCTCGTCCAGCTCGTTGGAGGCGAGGATCACCGTGCTGGTGAAGCCCGCCGCGTCCAGCATGCGCCGCGCCTGGATCGACAGCCAGGCCAGGTCTCCGGAGTCGAGCCGGACGCCCGCGAGCTCGCGGCCCTGCGTGCGCAGCCAGCGGCCCGTCTCGATGGCGTTCTTCACCCCCTGCAGCGAGTCGTAGGTGTCGACCAGCAGCACCACGTTGTGCGGCATGGCCTTCGCGTAGGCGGCGAAGGCCTCGCGCTCGGAGTCGAAGAGCATCACCCAGGAGTGCGCGTGGGTGCCGCGCACGGGGATGCCGAGGAGCCTGCCCGCGAGCACGTCGGAGGTGGCGGCGCACCCGCCGATGTACGCCGCCCGCGCCGCCGAGACGGCCCCGTCCACCCCCTGGGCGCGGCGCAGCCCGAACTCCAGCACCGGATCTCCCTCGGCGGCGAGGCAGACGCGCGCCGCCTTGGTGGCGATGAGGGTCTGGAAGTTGATCAGGTCGAGCAGCGGGGTCTCCAGCAGCATGCAGGGGACCACCGGACCGCTCACGCGCAGGAGCGGCTCCTGCGGGAACACCGCGGTCCCCTCCGGCACCGCGTCCACGTCCACCCGCAGGTCGAGCGAGCGCAGGTGCTCGAGGAAGGTGGGCTCGAAGAGGGGCTCGCCCGAGCTCGCGTCGAGGCCGGCGAGATAGTCGAGATCCGCCTCGGTGAAGCGAAGCTCGCGCAGGTACTCGACGGCGGTGCCCAGCCCGGCGGCGATGGTGAAGCCGCCCCCGAAGGGCGCCCGGCGGAAGAGCAGGTGGAAGACGGCCTCGCGCCGATCCATTCCCGTCTTCCACGCCGCCGCCGCCATGCTCAGCTGGTAGAGGTCGGTGAGCAGCGCCAGCGGCTGCCCGTAGAGCCCTCCCAGCACTAGCGTTTCCACGCGGCGGCCTGCGCCGCGCCGGGGTTGACGAAGACCTCGCCGACGTCGCTGTCCAGGGCGACGCGATCTCCCTGCGAGACCGACTCGAAGATCTGCCGCACGCCGGCCACCAGCGGCAGGCCCAGCGCGGTGAGGATGGCGGTGCCGGTGGAGTCCTCGCGGGCCGTGGCGCAGATGGCGGCGGTGGCGCCCGCGGCCCAGCCGCGCAGCGCGATCATGCCGGGCAGGTGGACGGAGACGATCAGCTCCCCGCGCCGGATGCGCTGCGGCTCCGCTCCGGCGAAGCGACGCGCCACGTCGCCGAGGAAGGACTCGATGTCCACGCCGCGCCGCGCCGCCGCGCCGTGCTGCGCCAGCGACCGCGCCACCTCGGCGGCGATGCGCTCCAGGGCGATGGAGGGCGGCACGTACCGGGCGGCGTGCTCCTGGGCGCGCTCCTCCAGCCGGGCGTCGGCCAGGGTGGTGCAGAGCTCCTCCAGCTCGCGGCAAGGGGCGGTCAGGACCGCCCGCGCCCTCTCGGCGAGCTGGAGCACGTCGTCGCGGACCGCGGCGAAGGCGGCGCTGAGCTGCTCCGGCGTGGCCTTGCGCGAGTCGCGGCGCGGCAGGGCGCGGGAGAGCAGCGTGGCGATGCCCACCGTGCGCCCGCGCCCGTTGCCCTCGCCGCGCAGGAGCAGGTGCGCGCCCGAGGGATTCTGCGCCTCGATCAGCGCCGTCAGCGCCCGGGAGGCGGTGATGGCGGCGAGCAGGTCGTCCTCGCTGAACGGCCCCGCCTCGCGCTGCAACACCAGCGCGCCGCGCGGCCGGGCCAGCGAGAGCAGCGGGATGGCCAGGAAGGCGGGATACCGCTCCTCGGCGAGCTGGGGAAAGTACTCGAACTGGTCGCTCAGCCGGGCGTCGTCGACAGTCACCGGCCGCATGCTCTCCACGCAGGTGCCGGTGATGCCCTGCCCGACTTTCATGCGCACCTCGCCGATGGCGGCGCGGTCGTATCCATGGGTGCCGCGCAAGACCAGCTCGTCGCCGCTCTCGAGCACGTAGACCGAGGCGATGGGCGACTGCGCCAGCGCCGCGATCTGGTCGCAGAGGAAGGAGAGGCCCGCCGGAAGGCCGCCCCCCTGGGCGACGCCGGCGGCGAAGCGCAGCGCGGCCTCCACCCGCTGCGAGCGCTCCACGATCTTCACGGGCACCCGGGGTGCGTCCATCTTCGGAAGAGTAACCCGGGTGCAGCGGATGCGTCTGCGGGTGCCGGCGCTGAATGACCCATCCCGGACTGCGCTCCAGAAACGAGTCGTGCCGG
>DATDMU010000093.1:0-19444 GCA_036518615.1 Myxococcales bacterium | reverse complement strand
AGGACGACTTCAACGTCCGGCGCCCCGACGAGATCATCAAGGCGCAGATCGAGACCATCCAGACCCTGGAGCTGCTGCTCGTCGGCATCGCCTCCATCGCGCTGGTCGTCGGCGGCATCGGAGTCATGAACGTGATGCTCGTCACGGTCACCGAGCGGACGCGCGAGATCGGCATCCGCCTGGCGGTGGGCGCGACCGAGAGCGCCGTCCAGATCCAGTTCCTCGGCGAGGCGGTGATGCTGACGCTCTTCGGAGGGCTGCTCGGGCTCCTCCTCGGCGCCGGCGCCTGCATCGTCCTCGGCCGCATCCTCGGCTGGTCCACCCCGGTGCCGCCCGACGCGGTGGCGATTGCGCCCCTCGTCTCCGCGGCGGTGGGAATCTTCTTCGGATTCTACCCGGCGCGCAGGGCGGCCCGCCTCGATCCGATCGAGGCGCTGCGGCACGAATAGTCGGACCAAGGAGAGGCGACGATGACTTCCGGAAGCGCAGAGGCGATCGATCTCAGCCACGCCATCGAAGACGGAATGATCACCTACAAGGGCCTGCCCGCGCCGCTCATCTGCGATTACCTGAGCCGCGAGGCCTCGCGGGAGCGCTACGCGCCGGGCACCGAGTTCCACATCGGCAAGATCGAGATGGTGGCGAACACCGGGACCTACGTCGACAGCCCCTTCCACCGCTATGCCGGGGGAAAGGACCTCTCCGAGCTGCCGCTGCGCTCGCTCGCCAATCTGGAGTGCCTGGTCGCGCAGGCGGCAGGCGCCCGCGGTGCCATCGACCGGATCCCCTTCGCTGCCCACGAGGTGCGCGGGCGGGCGGTGCTGGTGCGCACGGACTGGTCGCGCCATTGGCGGACGGAACGATACTTCGAGGGACATCCGTACCTCACCGGCACGCTCGCGCAATGGCTGGCCGATGCGGGCGCCGTGCTGGTGGGCATCGACTCGTACAACATCGATTCCACCGAGGGCGGTGAGCGGCCCGTCCACTCGACGCTGCTCAGCCGCGACATCCCCATCGTCGAGCACCTCCGCGGCCTCGACCTGCTGCCCAGGACGGGCAGCCGCTTCTTTGCCGTACCAGCGAAGGTGAGGCACTTCGGGACATTCCCGGTGCGGGCATTTGCGCTCGCGCCGCGTTGACGCGCTCGCCGCGAGCGCTGTTACACTCCGGGGCGCATGCGCATCGAGCTGAACTTCGGACGGGGAACGCTGCCGGTCGACCTCGCGGACGGCCTGGAGGTGGCGGTGATCCGCAAGCCGCCCATGCCGCTGCTGCCCGACCCCGCCGCCGCGGTCAGGGCCGCCCTCGACAGGCCGGTGGGCGCCCGCCCGCTGGTGGAAGAGGCGAGGGGCAAGAAGACCGCCTGCATCCTCATCTGCGACGTCACCCGGCCGGTGCCCAACGCGTTGCTCCTGCAACCGATCATCCGCGACCTGCTTGCCGCCGGCATGCCCGCCTCCGGGATCGTGGTGCTGGTCGCCACCGGGCTGCACCGGCCGAACCTGGGCGCGGAGCTGGAGGAGCTGGTCGGCGACCCGTGGGTGATGAAGACCGTCCGGGTCGAGAACCATTACGCGCGCCACGACCAGGACCACGTCGATCTCGGCTTCACCGCCAGGGGGACGCCGGTGAAGCTCGATCGGCGCTTCGTCCAGGCCGACGTGAGGGTCGCCACCGGCCTGGTCGAGCCGCACTTCATGGCGGGCTACTCGGGCGGCCGCAAGGTGATCGCTCCCGGCGTTGCGCACCGCGACACCATCACCACCTTCCACAGCGAACGGTTCATGAGCAACCCGCGCGCGGAGAACTGCGTGCTCCCCGGCAATCCGCTGCACGAGGAGCAGCTCGCCATCGCCGGCATGCTCGGGCCGGTGCTCTCGGCGGACGTGGTGATCGACGAGGCGCGCCGCCTCTCGTTCGTGAGCTTCGGCGAGGTGGTGCAAAGCCACGCGCTGGCGGTGGCCTTCGTCGAGCGGTACGCGCGCGTTCCCGTCTCGCGGCGGTTCAAGACCGTGGTCACCAGCGCCGCAGGCCATCCGCTCGACAAGACCTACTACCAGACGGTCAAGGGCATGGTGGCTCCCCTCGACATCCTCGAGCGGGGCGGCAACCTCATCGTCGCCTCGGAATGCGCCGAGGGAATGGGCTCGTCGGAGTTCGTCGAGGCGCAGCGGCGCCTGCTCCGGCTGGGCCCCGACGGCTTCCTCCGCGAGATCGCAAGCAAGCGATTCGCCGACATCGACGAGTGGCAGACGCAGATGCAGCTCAAGCCGATGCGCGCCGGGCGCGTCCAGCTCTATTGCACGGGCCCGGTGGACCGCGCGCTCACCGGCGTCGAGGCCATCGACTCGGTGGAGCGCGCCGTCGAAGAGAGCGCGCGGCAGATGCGCGACCCGCACGTGGCGGTGATTCCGGAGGGGCCCTACGTGGTGCCCTTCTACCGGCCGGTCACCCCAACCGCCGCCGGGTGAGGCTGCTCTTCACCACGGAGAGCAGCGTCTCCGTCTCGGTGCCCTTCACCACCAGCGCCACCACGCCGCCGCGATTCTGGAACGTCGCCTCGGCGTAGCCCGTCATCAGCACCACCGGGATGGTCTTGAGACGCGGGTCCTTCGCCTTCTCGTCGAGAACGTCGAAGCCGTTCACGCCCGGCATGAACAGGTCGAGCAGCACGAGGCTGAAGACGTTGCGCGGGTCGCGCAGGTAGGCGAGCGCCGTCTCGCCGTCGAATGCGCCGACGACGGAATAGCCTTCGAGACAGAGGACCTCGGTCAACGAGTCCACGGTCGCCACATCGTCATCCACCACGAGAATCGAGCCGTGGCGGCTCATGCACTGCCCTTCCTGGGGGGGAGGGGACGGGGGATTGGAGCACGACAGAGGGGGTCTGGGGAATGGGGCCTCGCGGCGACCGGTGCTCACACCGCCCCGGTGTGCCTAACTTTGGCCCACGGAGGTCGCGCATGAACATCGGTCGAGCCGTTCGCACGCTCGCAGGTGCCCTTCTTCTGCTCGCCGCGGTCAGGGGAGACGCCGCCACCCCGCCCAGCGGCAGCATCGGCCCGGCTGCCGGCAGCATCGCCTGGACCTTCGGTCCGGTGGTGGCCGGCCAGTTCACCGATGCGGGTCTCGAGGACACCTGCCCGCCTGGCGTCTGCGACAACTTCGACTTGACGCTCTCCCTCTCCGCGCCCGCGGCGACGTTCTACGTGGCCAACACCGCCACCCTCACCATCCATTACGAGTGGACCAGCAGCGCGCCCACCGACATGGACGTGTTTGCGCTCAGCCCGAGCGGCGCCCACTACGGGCCGGGCGACCCCGACGGCACCGTCACCGGGCCGGGCTTCGCCGACATCGTCATCACCGATCCCGTCGACGGCCTCTGGCACGTGCGCGAAGTGGCGGCGCTGGTGCCGGTGCCGACCGCGGCGAGCGCGACGGTGAGCTTCTCGGTGGCGCCGCGCACCAGCCCACCCGACCCGAAGGTGAAGAAGGGGACGCCCACCTACTCGATCCACGCCGCGCCGGAGAACATCGCGCCCTCGCTCGGCTCCACCACCGCGGGCCAGCACGGAGCGGGCGAGCCGTCCATCGGCGTGAACTGGAAGACCGGCGCCGCCTTCATCGAGGCAGGCAACCATACCCTGCGCGTCCTCTTCGACGACGCCGGCAACGCGACCTGGGCAGACAAGCGCTCGCCCTTCGCCCGCGTCTCGCTCGATCCCATCCTCTGGGCGGACAGCACCACCGGCCGGGTCTTCGAGTCGCAGCTCGACGGCGCGTGCAGCACCACCTCCTTCACCGAGGACGACGGCGAGACCTGGACGCCCAGCGAGGGCTGCGGCACGCCCGCCGGCCCGGATCACCAGACCCTGGGCGGCGGCCCCTACGCGAGCCCGAAGCCCGTCACCAAGGTGAACCCCTACCCGAACGCGGTCTACTACTGCTCGCAGGGAATCGTGGACGCCATCTGCGCGCGCAGCGACGACGGCGGCGTGACGTTTGGCCCGGGCGTTCCCATCTACAACCTCACCCAGTGCGGCGGCCTCCACGGCCACGTCAGGGTGGGCCCCGACGGAACCGCCTACGTTCCCAACAACAGCTGCGGCACGCAGCAGGGAGTCGCAGTGTCGACGGACAACGGGCTGAGCTGGACGGTGCGCCCGGTGACGCGCTCGCGCGCCTACCGCCACGGCGGAGATCCCAGCGTCGCCGTGGGAGCGAACAACACCGTCTACTTCGGCTTCGCCGATGCCGACGGCCACGCGCGCATCGCGCTCTCGCACGACCACGGCGCGACCTGGAGCAAGCCGTTCGACGCGGGCGGGACATACGGCATCCAGAACACCGAGTTCAGCGAGGTCATCGCGGGTGACGACGACCGCGCCGCCTTCGCCTTCCTCGGCAGCACCACGCCGGGCGACGATCAGTCGAGCGACTTCAGCGGCGCCTGGTACCTGTTCGTCTCCACCACCTACGACGGCGGCCGCACCTGGCTGACCAACGTGGCCACGCCTTCCGATCCGGTGCAGCGCAGCTGCATCTGGAACGGCGGCGGCAGCAACCAGTGCCGCAACCTGCTCGACTTCAACGACATCACCGTGGACCGCATCGGCCGCGTGCTGGTGGGCTTTGCCGACGGCTGCACCGGCGCCTGCGTCACCGATCCCGCGCAGAACACCTTCGATGCGCTCGCCACCATCGCGCGGCAGGCCACCGGCAAGGGCCTGTTCAGCCAGTTCGACGGCGCGCTTCCCAAATAGTCACTTGCGCAGGCGCCTGAGCGCGATCCGGGCCAGGCGGCGGAGCTTCACGAGCTTCGCCGCCCGGCTCTCCGCCCCGCCGACGGCAATGCGCAGCAGCAGATCGCCCCGCCGCACGTAGAGCCCGCCCAGGCGCGCGCTCCCCGACCAGAACGCCTCGTCACCGAGGCGGGGCACGCGCACGATCGCGTCCTCCGCAGCCTCCTCCTTGCCTTCAGCCTCCCCGCGTGGAGCCCGCGCGCGCTCGAGGAGCGCGGCGACGTTGCCGCGCGCCAACTCCAGCGAGACCGAGCGGGCGAAGGTCGGCAGTACGTAGAAGCACTGCGCCACGTCGAGCTCGCCGCGCCTGGAGACCGTCTCGCGCTTCTCGGTGGGCGCCTCCCGCTGTACGGACGCGATGTCCGCCGAGGTCAGCAGCCAGCAAGCCTGTAGGGCGGCGGCGGCAACGAAGACCATAGCCGGAACTTTACTTCGCCTCGCGCGGGCTTGCCGATTGTGGGAACTTCGACACGAAACCCGCGGAGTTGCGTGGCATTTCGCATTGCGCTGCGGCCGTCCTTCGGTGAGGCTGCAAGAACGATGGCGGAGCAGGCGGAAGACGAAGTCGACGAAGCATTCGACGGCCGGCTGGGAGCGCTCATGCGCGCCCACGACTGGTCGCGGAGCGTGCTCGGTCCCATCGACGCCTGGCCGTGCAGCCTGCGCAGCTACGTGACGATGATCCTGCGGCTTCCCACGCCGGCGATCATCTTCTGGGGAACGGATCAGATCCAGCTCTACAACGACGGCTACGCCGCGATCATGGGGCCGCGCCACCCGAAGTACCTGGCGGCGCCGTATCGCGACTGCTGGCCGGACACGTTCCCCACCATCCATCCCTCGATGGAGCGCGTGCTCGCGGGCGAGGTGATCGAGGTGGAGGACACCCTCTTCACGCTCACCCGCCACGGGTTCAGCGAAGAGGCGTACTTCACCTTCTCGTTCAGCCCGCTGCGCGACGACGGCGGCGAGATCGCCGGGATCTTCCAGCCGGTGGTGGAGGTGACCGCGCGGGTGCTGGGGGAGCGGCGCGTGCGGACGCTGCGCGCGCTCGCGCCGGCAGCCGATCCGCGCAGCGAGGCCGTCCGCCGCGTCTCGGAGACGCTGGCGGCAAACGCGCACGACGTTCCCTTCTCGCTGCTCTACCTCGACGGCGAGGCGGGGCTTTCGCTCTCGGCCCGTTCGGGGCTCGACGGGGCGGAGCCGCCCGGCGCGGTGCCGGACGCGGTTGCCCGCTCCTTCGCGACCAACCAGGCGGTCGAGATCGAGTCGCCTTCTCTGCTCGGCGCCGTGCACGTGGGGCCGTGGGGCGAGCCGACGCGAACGGCGATCGCGCTCCCCGTCCGCCGGGGAGACGGCGACGCGCCCGCCGGCGTCATCGTCCTCGGCATCAGTCCCCGGCTGCGCTTCGACGAGCCCTACCGCCAGTTCTTCGAGGCCATCGCCCGCGAGGTGGCCGCGAACCTCGTTGCCGACCAGGCGCGCCTGGCCCGCCTCGACGCGGAGCGCGTGCGGCAGGACCTGCAGGAGTTCTTCATGCAGACGCCTGCACCGCTCGCCATCCTCAGCGGCGCCGAGCACTGCTTCGCGCTCTCCAACGCCTCCTTCGTGGACCTGGTGGGCGTGGAGGTCGAGGGCAAGCGCGTGGTCGACATGTTCGAGACTCCGGAGACGGTGGCGCCCTTCGTGCCCATCCTCGATCGCGTCTACCGCTCGGGCGAGCCGTTCGTGGGGCGCGAGATGCCCTTCCGCAGGCCGCGCAAGGGCGGCGGCGCCGACGACATCCTGCTCAACCTCAGCTACACGCCCGTGCGCCGCAATGACGGCGTGGTCACCGGCATCCTCGTCTTCGCCTACGACATCACCCAGGAGGTGGCGGCGCGCAGGCACGCGGAGACCCTGGCCGCCAAGCTGGAGACCGCGGTCAGCGCGCGCGACGAGTTCCTCGGCATCGCTTCCCACGAGCTGCGCACGCCGCTCACCGCGCTCAAGCTCCAGCTCCAGCTCGGCCAGCGCGCGCTGGCCAGGGCGGACGGACAGGCGAAGGTGACGCCGGCGCTGCTCGACGCGCTGCTCAAGCAGACCGACCGCCTCTCGCGGCTGGTGGAGGACATGCTGGACATCTCGCGCATCCACGCGGGCAAGCTCTCGCTGGACCTCGCGCCGGTGGACTTCTCCGAGCTGGTGGCCGACGTGATCGGCCATTTCCGCGTGCAGCTCAACGCCCTCGGGTCGGCGGTGCGGCTCGACCTCGCGCCGGACCTCGTCGGCGATTGGGACGTCTACCGCATCGAGCAGGCGATCACGAACCTCGTCACCAACGCCATCCGCCACGCGCCGGGCACGCCCGTCGAGGTGAGCACGCATCGCAGCGGCGACCGCGCGGTCCTCGTCGTCCGCGACCACGGGCCGGGCATTGCGGCGCAGGACCGCGAACGGATCTTCGGCCGGTTCGAGCGCGCGGCGGCCAGGGAGGTGAGCGGCCTCGGCCTGGGCCTCTTCATCGCCCGCGAGATCGCCGAAGGCCACCGCGGCCGGGTGCGCGCGGAGGAAGCTCCCGGCGGAGGAGCGCGCTTCGTCTTCGAGCTTCCCCTGCGCCAGCCAGCCTGAGGCGGAAGCCGCCTCAGCAGATCCCCACCGTCGGTGGACGCACCGCCACCACCGCGCTGCCGCGGCAGACGATCAGGCGGTAGGGATGATTGCTCGGGCGCATGCCGCGGTCGCCCAGCCGGTCGAGCTCGAGGGTGACGTTGGCGAGCACCGCAGGCAGGGAGTCGCCTTCGATGTGCCCGTCGGAGACGAGGTCGAGGTCGCCGTCGAGCAGCCACCAGCGATACTGGTCAGTCCGCGCGTTCATGGACGCCTCCTTGTTGCGACGAGTTGCGGCCGTCGTGCACCTTCTCGATGCCGTGTGACGGAAAGCGGAATTCGTCGTGCCTGAAGCGTCCCGACGGTTGTCGGGCCCTGCGCCGCCGCCTCTCAGCGGCAAACCGCGAGCGACTTCTCTCCCAATATAAGCATGCGAACGGCGATGTCGAAGATTTCGAGGTAGGGCTCGCTCCCACCTGCGCTCGCGTACCGGTGCGTTATCATCGGCGCCATGGGTCTGCTCCTGCGTGCAGCGCTGCTCTGCGTGGCCGGCGCCATGGCGGGCATTCTCGGCAATTCCTTCACCCCCCGTCCGGCCCCGGTGGGAAAGGCGGTGCTGGCCGCCGCGGAGCTTCCCGGCGCGGCGTGCAGCGAGGCGCACGGCGCGGCGACCCGCATCTCCGTCGAAGCGGCGAAGCCGCTGTGCATCGCCTGCAGCGCGGTGTTCGTCGATGCCCGCTCCGCCGCCGAATACGCCGCCGGGCACGTGACGGGCGCGGTCCACCTGCCGCCGGGCGAACCGATTGCGCCCCTGCTGCCGAAATTGCGCTCCCGGGCCACCGTGATCGTCTACGACCGCGACAGCGAATGCGCCGCGGCAGACAGGCTGGCGGGGCAGCTCCAGGTACAGGGCCTCACCGACGTGCGGGTGCTGACCGGCGCATGGCCCGAATGGCTCGCGAGCGGCGGCCCGGGCGAGTCGGGCGCGTGCGATCTCTGCACGATGGAGAAGCGATGAGGCGCCATGGCGTGATCGGGTGCCGCCTCGTCCTGGGCGCGCTGTTTCTCTGGGCGGCCGCGACCAAGCTGCCCGACATGAGCGCCTTCGCGCAGGATCTGGCCAATTACCGCATCCTCCCCGGAGTCCTGGTTCCCTGGGCGGCCACCGCGGTGGTGGGCATCGAAATCGCCGCCGGCCTTGCCCTGATCACCGGAATCGGCGCCAGGGCGGGCGCCGTGGTGATCGCCGGGCTGCTGGTGGCGTTCATCGTCTTTCTCACGCAGGCGCTGCTTCGCGGCATCGACCTGCGCTGCGGCTGCTTCGGCGGCGACGAGCCGGCGTCGTGGTGGACCGTCGCGCGCGACGTGGCCATGCTCGGAGCGGCGCTGCTCGTCGCCTGGAAGCCCGAAGTGCGGCAGTCCGCCGCGCGGCAGGCCGCCCCTCGCGCCGTCCATTGAATTTGTACACAATCGGCCTACCCGTGGAGGCGCCTGGGAGCGTCGGTGGGGACCCCTGTCTTCAGCGCCACCAGTCCCCGCCTCCTCCTCGTCGCAGGCGAGGAGGCCGTACGCGAGTCGCTGAAACGCTCGCTGCCGCAGGACGGCTTCACCCTGGAGATCGCCGCCGACGCGCCGATGGCGGTCCAGCGCCTGCGCGAGCAGGAGTTCGCCGTGCTGCTGGTGGATCTGGAGGCGTCCGGCGCGGAGGGCATCCTCGACCACGCGCGCGAGCTGCGGCCCCACTGCGCGGCGGTGGTGATGGTCGCGTATTCCGGCGTCGCCGCGGCGGTCGCGGCGATGAAGCGCGGCGCCTGCGACTACGTCCTGAAGCCGGTGGACCTGGAGGAGGTCTCGCTGCGCGTCCGCAGGATCGTGGCGCAGCAGCAGCTCGCGCACGACAACGCGGTGCTGCGCAAGGCGCTGGCGCGCAGGAACGACTTCCACGACCTCGTGGCGAAGAGTCCCGCCATGCAGAAGGTGTTCGAGCTGGCGCGGGTGGCGGCGCGCTCGTCGTCTCCGGTGCTGATCCTGGGAGAGAACGGCACGGGCAAGGAGGTGCTGGCCCGCGCCATCCACGAGGAGAGCCCGTGCCGCGCCGGTCCGTTCGTCGCCGTCTCCTCGAGCGGCATGAGCGCCGAGCTGCTCGAATCGGCGCGGGGCGGCACGCTCTATCTCGAGGAGATCTCCGACCTCTCGCCCGCCGCGCAGATCGATCTGCTCCGGCTCGTCGAGGTCCACCGGGCGCCCGCGGAAGCCGTCGAAAGGGACGTACGCATCGTGGCCGCGACCAGCCGCGACCTCGCCAGGGCGGTGGCGGAGGGCCGGTTTGGCGAGGACCTGTTCTACCGCCTCAGCATCGTCTCGCTGCGGCTTCCGCCGCTGCGCGAGCGCAAGGAGGACATCCCGCTGCTGGTGGAGGCGTTCCTCGACACGCTGTCCGCCGAGTCGGGCAGGCCGCCGCGCGGCATCTCGCAACAGGCGCTCGCGGCGCTGATGTCGCAGAGCTGGCCCGGAAACGTGTGCGAGCTGCGCAAGGCGATCGAGCTGGGCGCGGAGGTGGCGCAGGGGCCGGTGATCGACCTGGCCGATCTGGGGCTGGAACCTGCCCCGGCGTTCACCGCCACCGGCGAGCCGCTCTCGCTGGAAGAGCTGGAGAAACGCCACATCGTCGAGGTGCTCTCCTTCGCGCGCAACAACGTCACGCAGTCCGCGCGCATCCTCGGCATCGACCGCGTCACGCTCTACAACAAGATCAAGCGCTATCGCCTGCCGCACCGGTGAGTGAACGCCGCGCCGCGGCACCGACCCATCCGTACCCTCCTCCCCTTTCAGCCTCCCCGCTCCGGCCTCTAGTCTGCCGGCGTGTTCTTCAAGACCAAGTACGAGCGGGCCCGGGTGCTCGCCGCGGCGGACCAGGCGAGGTCGAGAGGGCGCGTGCGCGCCGCGGTGAAGGGCTACCTGAAAGTGCTGGAGCACGAGCCGGAGGATCATCCGGTGCGCGCCAAGGTGGCGCCGCTGCTCGCGTCGCTGGGCAAATGGGAGCAGTCCATCCGCAGCTTCGACAAGGCGGCCCAGGGGTTTCTCGACAAGGGATTCGCCCCCAAGGCGATCGCGGTGTGGTCGGTGGCCGCGGAGACCTTTCCCGAGCGCGTGGAGTACTGGGAGCGCATCGCCAACGAGCAGGTGAAGCGCGGCCGCAGGCAGGACGCGGTGGTGGCGCTGCTGCAGGGGCGCACGCAGCTGCGCAAGGCGAAGCAGCGGCCTCTGGCGGTGCTGTTGCTCCGGCAGGTGCTGGAGTTGGAGCCGGGGCATGTGGAGGCCACCCTCGATCTCGCCGACCTGCTCCGCCGCGAGGGCACCCGCGACGAGGCGCGCCGGCTGCTCGCGCAGCTCCTCGTGCGCACCGGGCAGATCCGCGTCCTGCGGCGGCGGGTGCGGCTGGCGCAGTTCCGCATCGAGCCGTCGGTCCGCGGCGCGCTGGACTGGGCGCTGGCGCGGTAGCCGCTACCTGCAACTCGGCAGCGGTTCGGGGACGCTGGTGCCGAAACGGTTGCGGCTCCAGCAGTTGTCCGTCCCGCTCCCGTCCCAGATCAGGTCGGCGGCGAGGGCATCGAAGGGCGGCGGCAAGAGCGCCGCGGCACCGCCGTTGCCGGTGACCACGTTGCCCACGATGCGGTCGAAGGACGGATCGGGATCGATGTCCAGCCCGGAGCAGTCGTTGCCCTGCAGCGCGAGGCCGAAGCAGAGGCTCGCCACCGCGATGCCGGTGAACTGGTTTCCGCGGACGTCGTTGCCCAGAACGCTCGTGCCCTTGCCGCCGGCGACGAGGATGCCGGTGCCCGAGGGGACGACCGAAAGGATGTCGCCCGGCACCGCGGTGCTCTCGCGGTTGTTGTCGTGCACCTGGTTGTAGGCCACGAGCGTGCTCTCCTGCGTGCCGCGCAGGAGGAAGGGAAGGATGTCCACGAAGATGCCCATGGTGTTGCCGGAGACCTGGTTGTTGGCGACGGCGCAGTTGCGGCTGTTCTCCACCTCGATGCCGAGGAGGTTCCCGGTGACCTGGTTTTCGGAGATCACCACGTCGTCGCTCTGTCCCACGTAGATGCCGGCGTCGGTCTGCGTGTTGGTGACGATGTTCCGGGAGATCTCGCCGTGGCGCGAGACCACCGGAAACAGGCCGTAGACGCCGTTCTGGTCGGCGGTGTTCTCCCGCAGCGAGAAGCCGTCCACGCAGGCGAGATGCACGCCGTGGACCGCGAATCCGCGGACGGTGAAGCCGCGCAAGGAAAAGCCGCGCAGGGTGGTGCCGTCGCGGCCGCAGGGCGGGTGCTCGGGATCGTCCTCGGCGGCGCCGGCCGTGTTGGCCGGGCTCACCCAGAGCCCGAACTGCTGCGCGCCGGCGTTCTCGAGCACGACGGGCGCTCCGGGGCGCGAGAGGCCGCGGATCTCCAGTCCCGCGGTGTCGATGGTGAGCGCGTTGCGGTCGCCCGGCGCCCCTTCGCGATACGTGCCGGGCAGCACCTGGATGCGGTCGCCCGCCGAGGCGCGCGCCACGGCGGCGCGGATGGACCCTCCGGGATGGACGACGAAGGTTCGGGCGGAAGCGGGCAGGGCGCAGAGAGCGGCTGCCGCTGCGAGGACGAGGCGCATGGGATTCCCCCTGTGGGAGCGATCCGCATACCGCTTCGGCGCGATTTGCTCAATCCGGCTCGCGCAGCTCGCGTGGAGGCAGCCAGGCCGCGGCGGCGAATCCGCCGATCCAGCGGATCTCCTGGACGTGAAGGAGGAAGGGCGAAAATCCCGGAAGCCGCAGCGCCTCGCTCCCCGGGTGCCGGGTCGCGAACGCCTCGCGGGCCGCCTCCGCCTCGGCCAACTTCACGCAGCGACCCACCAGCGTGGCGCGCGGCGGCTGCAGGGCGGGGGAAGACGAGTCCGAGACCAGGAGGCTCGCGCGCGGATCGGCGAGCACGTTCTGGGTGTGCACGGCGAGACTGCTCAGATAGAAGAGCGGCTCGCCCGACTCCCAGAGCGCGTACGGCGCCATCGAGCCGAAGGGCGCGCCCTGGTGGCGGACCGACAGCGTCGAAAGCATCCCCTGCCGCTCCGAAGCGAGCAGCGCCCGCAGTGCACGCGCGTATTCCATGGCGGCGATCCTGTATCACTTTCCCAGCGTGCGCTTGACCCAAAGGTCGTCGACCAACGTCTGCACGCAGACCAGGGCCGGGGTCGCCACGATGGTCCCGGCGAGGCCGAAGACGGCGGCCATCACTCCTTGCCCCAGCAGCAGCAGCGCGGGCTTGATCTCCACCGCGCGCTTCATCACCAGAGGCTGCACCAGATAACCCTCGACGAGGTGCACGCCCAGGTAGACCGCGAGCGCGTAGAGCAGGTGCCGCGGCGACTGCGACACCGCGATCAACAGGCCGGGAATGGCGCTCGCCACCGCGCCGACGTAGGGGACGAAGGTGCCGAGGAAGGTGAGCAGCCCGAGCAGCAGCCAGTCGTTGATGCCGGCGATCCACAGGCCGATGCCCGCGAGCGTGCCCATGATGGTCATGGAGACGAGGATGCCGCCCACCCACTTGCGCAACGACTCGCCGGTGCGCTCGTACGCCTCGTCGAACGCCGCCTCGTGCTCGCGGGGAAAGAGCCGGCGCGCGCCCTTGCGGTAGGTCTCCGGGGCTGCCACGAGAAAGAGCGCGAGCACCAGCACCAGCACGCCCTCGGTGGTGGCGGAGACGACCGCGAGCAGGGCCGGCACCGCCACCTCGGAGGCCTTCTGCGCTGCCTGCCCGGCCTTCTCCTCCACCTGCTGGGCGCCCTTCGCGTAGAGCCACTGGCGCGCTTTCTTCAGCGCGCGCGGCGCGGTCTCTTTCGCGTCCTCCAGTTGCTGCGAGAGCGCCGGCCCCCCGAGCGCCACCGCCCCGGCGAAGGCGCCGAGCATCGCGACCACGAGCACCATGACCGCGGCGCCGCGCGGCATCAGCCGGCAAAGCCAGCGCACCGGGAAGGAGAGCACCACCGCAAGGACCAGCGCGAAGAAGGCGAGAAGCAGCACGCGATGCGCAAGCCATGCGAGCGCCAGCAGGGCAGCGGCCGCCATCAGCTTGAGGCCGGTCTTCACCGCAGCCGCCGCGCCAGGAAGTCCACCGCCGCGCGCAGCGTCGCCTCCGGCTGATCGCGATGCGGCGAGTGCCCGCACTCGGGCAGGAGCAGCGCCTCCGCCTCAGGCGCGCCGCGCCGGACCGCGTCCACCTGCCTGCGCGTGCCGTACTCGTCGTCCTCTCCCTGGATCACCAGCACCGGCGCCTCGATGCGCGGCAGGAACTCCTCCAGGTTCCACTTGCGGAACTCCGGGTCGAGCCACGGCCGGTTCCATCCCCAGAACGCCGCGTCCACGTCGCGATGATGGCGAGAGAGGCGCTGGCGCAGGTCGCCGCTTTCGTAGGCCACCCGCGCCTTCTCGATGCTGCGCAGCCCCTCCTCTTCGGTGAAGACGTGCGGCGCCTCGAGGACGAGCGCCCGCGCCTTGCCGCCGCTGCCCGCGTAGATGATCGCGATGGAGGCTCCGTCGCTGTGCCCGAAGAGCACGGGGTCGTCGATGCCCGCCGCCTGCAGGATCTCCGGCAAGAGCGCCGCCTCGTCGTGCATGTAGCGCACCGGCCGCGGCATCGGCGCCGGATCGGAGGCGCCGTAGCCCGCGCGGCTGTAGACGAACGCGCCCAGCCCCGAGGCATCCGACAGGCGCTGCGGGAAGTCGCGCCAGAGGCCCAGCGAGCCGAGGCCCTCGTGCAGGAAGACCAGCGTGGGGCCGTGCGAAGGGCCCAGGCGCTGCGCCTCGATCTTCTTTCCGCGGACGGTGAGCGTCACCGGACCCATTCGAACCTCGCGGGGGATTTCCGTCACCCGCACGCCGGATGCAACGGGGAATACTCGACAGCCCCGCGGCGCGATGGCAACTTCCGCGACCGATGCGCATGGCAGCCGTTGCCCTGCTCGTGACAGCCTGCGGCTCGCGAACGAGGTCGCTCGACTGCGCTTTCTTGCAGCAGCAGAACTGCTGGAAGACCACGCTCGCGGCGGCGGCGGCGTGCCTGCCGGACGCGGGCGAGACCGGAGCGTTCGCTGCCGACCGCGCGAGCTGCCTGTACCCGGGCGGGGCGCAGGTCGTCTTCACCGACCCGATTCCCGCTCCGCCGCCCGCGAACCAGCGCTGGAACTTCACCATGCTCGCCGCCGGCGCCGGCTGCATCAAGCTGGAGCAGCCCGCGGACGGCAACTATCGCGTCACCACCCAGGCGGGCACCGTGGTCCTCGGGCCCGGAGCGGTGATCTGCTCCGACGGAACGAAGTACCAGGGCGACACCGGCTCGCTCGCCGCCTGTCCGGGAGGCCCTGACGCGGTCCCTGCGGCGGCGGCCACCTCGACCGGCAGCCAGGTCTCCTTGAGCCTCTTCGGCGCCGGTGGTGGTCCGCTGCGCGTGCTCAACTGCCGCTAGGCGTGAACCGGGCAAGGTCGGCGATGCCCAGGGCCTGCTCGATGCCGGCCACCTCGTCCACCTTGCCCTCGAAGCCGCGCTCGCCGAAGAGCTGGTGCTCGCGGTCCTCGAAGATGTCGCCGAGCTTGTCCCATTCGCGCTCGCCCACCAGCTCGCGGAAGGCGGGGAAGAGCACCGTGTCCTCGCGCGCCTCGTGCGGGCGGTACATGCGCGAGAAGCTGCGCAGGAGCCGGGGCGTGCGCGAGCGGTCCGGGGCGCCCGCGAGCAGCTGCGCGGTGATGCGCCGCCCCGCGGCGTGCTGCGCCTGCAGCGTTCCCACCAGATCGGTCAGCTTGTCCGCCTTGCGGAAGCGGGGGAAGAGCTGCTGCTCCTCGAGCTGCTCGTGGTAGCCCTCGATGAAGTCGCGGATGATCTTCGCGGCAGCGGGAAGGACCTTCACCTCCTCGCCCGCCTCCAGCCTGCGCGCGCACTCCTCGTAGACGAGCAGCACGCGGTTGAGGAGCCCGTGCTCGCGCATCAGGTCCTCGGTGGGGGAGATCTCCGGTTCCTTCTTCTTCGCAGGCTTGCCGGCCGCGATCAGCGCGGCTCCCAGCAGCGCATTTCGTCGGAGCATGAAGGCGACTGTACCGCTTTACACCGGCCACGCGCGGCGGAGGATGGCGCCGATCTCCAGCCCCGCGGGCAGCGCGCCGAAGGCATGGCCGCCATCGGGCGAAAGGCGCGTGGCGCAGAACGCGTCGGACACCGCGGCGGGGGCGTGCCGTGCCAGGAGCGATCCCTGCAGCGCGAGCGCGAGCGATTCCACCAGATGCCGCGCCGACGCCTCCTCGGGTCGCGCGAGCTGCGCCTCGGCGGCGTCCAGGGCGGCATCGAGCCTGCGATCGGCGCCGCGGGCAAGCCGAAGCTCGGCCAGGAGCGCATCGCGAGCCTGCGGCTCCTTGTGGACCGCGCGCAGCACGTCGAGGCAGATGACGTTGCCCGAGCCCTCCCAGATGGAGTTGAGCGGCGCCTCGCGATACAGGCGCGGCATGATCGACTCTTCGACGTAGCCGTTGCCGCCCAGGCACTCCAGCGACTCGGCCACCATGGGCGCCGCGCGCTTGCACACCCAGTACTTGGCGGCGGCGGTGGCGATGCGGCGGAAGGGCGCTTCTGCTTCGCGCCGGTCGTACGCGCGCGCAAGGCGCAGCGCGAGCGTGGTCGCGGCCTCGGACTCCAGCGCCAGGTCCGCCAATACGGCGCGCATCAGCGGTTGATCGGCGAGGCGCTTGCCGAAGGCGCTGCGGTGCGCGCAGTGGTGCATGGCCTGGGCGAGCGCCTGGCGCATCATGGCAGCGGCCCCCAGGGTGCAATCGAGCCGGGTGTGGTTGACCATCTCCAGGATGGTGGCGACGCCGCGGCCTTCCTCGCCCACCAGCCGCGCCCAGGCGCCGTCGAACTCCACTTCGGAGGACGCGTTGCTGCGGTTGCCGAGCTTGTCCTTGAGCCGCTGCAAGAAGAACCGGTTGCGCTTTCCCTGCGGCGTCCAGCGCGGCAAGAGGAAGCAGGAGAGCCCCGCCTTCGCCTGCGCGAGCACGAGGAAGGCGTCGCTCATCGGGGCGGAGCAGAACCACTTGTGCCCGGTCAGCGCGTACTCGCCGTTGCCCAGCGGCTCCGCCCGCGTGGTGTTGGCGCGCACGTCCGAGCCGCCCTGCTTCTCGGTCATGCCCATGCCGACGAGCGCGCCGGACTTCTGCGCCGCCGGCAGCGGGCGGGGGTCGTAGCTGGTGGAGACGATTCGCGGTCCCCACTCCTCCAGCAGATCGGGCTGGCGCTGCAGCGCCGGAAATGCCGAGTAGGTCATGGAGATGGGGCAGCCGTGGCCCCCTTCCGCCTGCGAGACGAGGATCATCCGGGCGGCGCGGGCGACGTGCGCGCCTTCGCGCGGCTCGCGCCAGGGGCCGGCGTGCACGCCGCTTCCGACCGACAGCCGCATCAGCTCCTGCCAGGCGGGATGGAACTCCACCTCGTCGATGCGGTTCCCGAAGCGATCGTGGGTGCGCAGCCGCGGCGGGTTCTCGTTGGCCTGGAAACCCCAGGCGATGACCTCGCGGCTCGCCGTCCTGCGGCCGAACTCCGCCACCTGCGCCTCGGCCCACGCGGCGCCTTCCCGGCGCAGGCCCTCGGCCAGGGGGAGATCGAGGGCGAGGGGGTCGTAGTCGTGGAGCGGCGGGGGCTGGTTCTGCACGTCGTGCGTCGGCATGCGCACGAGTGTACCCCGGGCTTGGGATCAGGCTCGCGCCGTTTGGCGCTCGTGGTTCAGGTTCGGGTTCAGGTTCAGGGATCCCGTCTGACCTGAAACCAACCACCATCACCCGGAACCCGATGTTTCCAGAACGTTGACCCAAGCCCTGAACCTGAACTTGAACCTGAACCTCGAGGCCGCGAGAGCGGCCGAGCCCTGGACCTCTTTGGGCCCAGGGTCGAGGTCCCGAGCGAGGGGGGACGTCAGTGTGCAGAGGGGCGCTCTGCCCCCAGGTACTCGAGCAGTCGGAGCTGCCGGTCGCGCAGCCCGCGGATGGAGAGGCGGACTTGGGCCTCGTTCAGCAGCTCGGCCAGCGCCGAGAGCGCCCGGTCCTCCACCTCGCAGCCGCTGAAATCCAGCACGACGTGATCGCTGTCCTCCTGCATCGCGCGCTCGAAAAGCTCCCGGGCACCCTCCAGACGCAGCTCCCCGCGCGGTCTGAGCTCGCACACGCGAGCGTTGGCGATCCGTTCGATTCGCATGTACGTAGGGTGCGGACGATTCAGTCCCGGCGGAAGGTGCGGCGCGATGTTCGTCCGATTGCGCGGGAGGAAGGGCGCCCGCCCGGTTGTTCCACGAAAGATGAGGCCCTTGCGAGCCGTAGGGAAAGGTGTGCGCATCGCCGCCATCTGCGTGGCAGGGCTCCTCGCGCTCGTCTTCGGATGGGTCTGGTCCGTCGCCTCCAGCTGCCCTCCGGTGGAGGTGCTTCGCGACTACCGGCCGCCGCAGGCGAGCCTGGTCCTGGACCGCGAGGGAAAGCTGCTGGCGCGGCTGGCTCCGGAAGAGCGCATCGTGGTGCCGCTCTCCGCCATGTCGCCGAAGCTCGTCTCGGCATTCGTGGCGGTGGAGGACACGCGCTTCTACGAGCACCACGGCATCGACTGGCGGCGCGTCGCGGGTGCCCTCTGGCGCGACCTGCGCACCTTCTCCGCCCGCGAAGGGTCGAGCACCATCACCATGCAGCTCGCCCGCAACGTCTTTCCCGACAGCGTGACCCGGGCGCGGACGCTGCGGCGCAAGCTGGCCGAGGTGATCGTCGCGCGCCGCATCGAGCGCGCCTTCACCAAGCAGCAGATCCTCGAGCTGTACCTGAACCAGATCTACCTGGGGAACGGCTACTACGGCGTGGAGGCGGCGGCGCGCGGGTACTTCGGCAAGTCCGCGAGCGAGCTGCTCCTCTCGGAAGCCGCGCTGCTCGCGGCGCTGCCCAAGGCGCCCTCCTATTACGATCCGCGCCGCTCTCCGGAGGCGGCGGTCAAGCGCCGGAACCTCGTGCTCGCCCGCATGGCGCGCGCCGGCGTCATCCAGCCGCGCGAAGAGGTTGCCGCCCGCAAGGCGAAGCTGCGGCTGCGGCCCGCCGAGCTGGAAGGAGGAGCGCCCTGGTTCGTGGCCGCCATCCGCCGCGAGCTGCACGACCGCTTCGGCGAGGACGCGGAGACGCAGGGACTTCGCGTCCGGACCACGCTCGACGCGGGCCTGCAGAAGGCCGCCGAGCGCGAGCTGGCGCGGCAGATCGCCGCCATCGAGAACGGGAAGCTCGGTCGCAGCAACGCGAAGCCGTGCGACGGCGACCCCGACCATTGCCTGGAAGGCCTCTTCGTCGCCATGGACGTGCACACCGGCGACGTGCGCGCGCTGGTGGGCGGGCGCGACTACCAGCTCTCGGAGTTCGACCGCGTCACCCAGGCGCGCCGGCAGGCGGGCTCCACCTTCAAGGCCTTCGTCTGGGCGGCGGCGGTGCAGGCGGGAGTGCCGGTCTCCACGCTGCTGGACCCGGCGACGGAATTGCCCAAGGACTATTCGCCCGCAGACGGGCAGGCCGCGCCGGACAAGCAGCTCAACCTGCGCGAGGCGCTGCGGGTGTCGTCCAATCGCGCGGCGGTGGCGCTCGGGCAGAGGGTCGGCATCGGATCGGTGGCGCAGATGGCGCACGCCTGCGGCCTCGGCGATGCGTTCATCCCCGAGTACCCCTCGAGCTTCCTCGGCGCCGCCGACGTGATGCCGCTCGAGCTGGTGGCGGCCTACGCGCCGTTCGCCAACGGAGGCGAGCGGGTCTTGCCGCGCTTCATCGACGAGGTGAAGAGCGCCACCGGCGAGGTGATCTTCCACAACGGCGTCGTCACCTTCGAGGCGCTGCAGCCGGCCCCGGCGTTCATCATGAACGCGCTCCTGGCCGACGTGGTGGAGCGGGGCACCGGCATGGCGGCGCGGACGGGCTTGCCGCCGGAGTTGCCGGTCATCGGCAAGACCGGAACCACCAACGG
>DATDMU010000092.1:0-8892 GCA_036518615.1 Myxococcales bacterium | reverse complement strand
GCCTGCGCCGGCGCGGGCGGCAAGACGCTGGCGCTCGCCTCCGAGATGCACAACAAGGGCCGCCTCGTCGCCTGCGACCGCGACGCGCGCCGTCTCGACGAGCTTCGGCCGCGGGCGCGGCGCAACGGCGTGCACAACTGGGAGGCGCGCGCCGTGCCGGAGTCCAGCGACGCGCGCATCGCCGATCTGGCGGCGCAGGCGGATGTGGTGCTGGTGGACGCGCCATGCTCGGGCCTCGGCGCGCTCCGGCGCAATCCCGACGCGCGCTGGCGCCTGGACGAGAGCGAGGTGGACTCCTTCCCGCCGCGGCAGAAGCAGATCCTCGAGCGGTACGCGCGGCTGGTGAAGCCTGGAGGCAGGCTGGTCTACGCCACCTGCTCCATCAACCGCCGCGAGAACCAGGACGTGCGCGCGGCTTTTCTCCAGGCGCACCCGGAATTCGAGCCGGCACAGGCGCTGCCCGAGAGCGCCGGGCTCGGCGACGCGGCGGAACAGCAACTCCTTCCCCATCGCCACGGCACGGACGGCTTCTACATCGCCGCAATGCGCCGCCGCTGAAAGTCCGCGTGTGGCGTTGTGACAGGTGCCAGTGCACGCGGTTGATGGCCGCCCCGTCGCCGGCTGCCGTCATCGGCCGTCCGGCCACCGCGACAGCCGCGTCCGATGGGTACGGGATACCATTGCCGCTCTGGTCCGGGCGGCCGTCGAGGCGGCCGGCCCACCGATGGAGGTCCGCCCGCTCCCGCGCGCGGCAAGCTCGTTCTGGCCCATTCCCACCGCGCGGTCATTGTCTTGTCTGGATGGTCAACTCGTCCCGGGACGAGTCAGTTGGCGCTGGGGGGGTTGTCAGGGTTTCCCTGCCAGCCGTTCCGCCGTGTTCGATCTTGAATTGAGCGGACATCGCGTCGCGGAGGCTGACCCAACCTCCTTGGCGTGGAGAGAGGTCGCAGGCACCCTTTAGTTTCTTCGATGACGTCACGCTGGCGGGCCTAAACGAACAGCAGTTGAAGGACTCGCCTTGGCCGCATGGTTCTGTCGGCGTGCTCGCGGGCAGGCGCGGCGAGGACCCGAAGTACTTCTTCCCGGTGCGGAGAGGCCGGGACACTCGCTTCCTCACCTTCGAGCAACTCATGCGGCTCAACGAAGGTAGCCATCGATCGATGTACTTGCGGCTGTTGGAGATCGACGCGGACTTCCGGCCTGGGCAGTCCAAGGTTGTCTGCATCAAGAGTCCGGTGATACTGGAAATCGGTAGCGCGCGATATCCATAAAGCACGCTGTGCCAAAGATGGATCAACAGATGCCGGTGACGATCCCCCTCGAGTTGGTCGAGGCCGTTTGGCTCGAACGCGAGCCCTCCGAGACTCGCGCGTGCTTGGCGCTCACGGGCACACTCGTGTGGAATGAGCGGCATTGGTCGTTATCGCTCGGGCGGTAGCCTGCCACTCCAAGATCCGAGAGAGCCGGACGCCGGGGCACCGTACCTCGATTCGTTGCGTCTCACGAACGCGATTTCGGATGTCGTAAGACAGCTCGCCTATAACTCAGCTCTTCGCCGGGGATTCCAGGAGCGCTTCCTCCGGCGCGTCGGGGGCGGTCTTCCACTGCGCGAGCAGCACGCCGGCAATCACGACGACCGCGCCGGCGATGAATGCGACCGTGATGTGCTCGCCGAAGAAGAGCCAGGCCAGGAGCGCCGTGGCCAGCGGCTGCAGGTTGTTGAAGATGGCCACCCGCGCCGCGGGCAGGTGCGCGAGCGCCCAGTACCAGAGCAGATACGCCACCACGCCGCTCATGACGATGAGGTAGCCGAGGCCGAACCAAGCCTCTCCGGAGGCGCGCGCGATCTCGGCGCGGTGCGCAGGCACGAACAGCGACGCGATGCCGAACGGCAGGTAGAGGAGGGTGCCGCCCACGATGGTCCATGAGATGGTGGCGAGCGCGCCGAACCTCGCCACCAGCGGCCGGCCTTCGGCCGTGAAGACGGCCCACGCCACGACTGCCACCAGCAGCAACAGGTCTCCGACCAGCGGGCCGCGTGAGAGGTCGAGGCCACGCTGCAAGAGCACGAAGACGGTGCCGCCGAGCGCGAGCGCGGTGCCGATGACGGTCCGCCAGCCCGGCGCCTCGCCGAGGAGCGCCTGCGCCAGCAGGAGCACGAACAGCGGCGTCAGCGTGTAGAGCAGCGCTGCGTGCGCGGCCGTGGAGAGCTGCAGGCCGTAGAGGAAGAATCCCTGGTTCAAGGGGACGCTCACGAAGCTGATCAGGAGCAGCCTGGGAACGGCGTCTCGCGGAGGCAGCCGCTGGCCGGGCGGCTGCAGCCGAAGCAGCATCAGCGAGAACAGGAACGATGCGCCGGTGAAGCGCAAGAGCGCGAGCGGCAGCGCGGGGATCTCGAGCAGCGCGCGCTTCGCGAACAGGTAGGTGCCGGCCGAGACCAGGGTGTGGACCGCGAGCGCGCCATAGAGCGAGACGGCCGAAGGGCGGGCGGGGGCGTGCATCGGGCGCCCCCTTGTGCGTAGATTGCGCCGCCATGTCAATGCAGGGACGGCTGGTGGTGGTCACGGGCGCATCCGGTAACCTGGGCGCGGCGGTGGTGGCGCGCCTGCAGCGGGCGGGCGCCAGAGCGGCCGGCCTCACCCGCAAGGACGCGGACCTCTCCGACGAGGCGCAGGTGGAGCGCGCCTACGACGCCGCCGTGAACCGCTTCGGCCCGCTCTGGGGCGCCGTCCATTGCGCCGGCGGATGGGCCGGCGGCAAGGTGGCCGAGACGACGGTGGACGCCTTCGAGAAGATGATCGACATCAACCTGCGCTCGACCTTCCTCTGCTGCCGCGCGGCGCTGCGGCGGATGCGCGGCGAAGGGCGCATCGTCAACGTCGCCGCCATCACCGCCGCGCAGCTCGTGAAGGTGGGCGGCTCGGCCGCCTACGCTGCGGCCAAGGCGGGCGTCATCGCGCTCACCCGCGCCATCGCCGAAGAGGGCGGAGGCGTCCGCTGCAACTGCGTGGCGCCCGCGGCCATGCGCACGCCGCAGAACGGCGAGGCGCCGGGGCAGGTGCCGCTCGAGGACGTGGCGGAGGGAATCCTCTACCTGCTCTCGCCCGAGTCCGGCGCGGCCAACGGCGCGGTGCTCACCTTCCCGCCCACCGCCTGAGCGGCCTGCTCGCGGACGCCGCGCGCCCCGTCATCGAGAAACCGCGCCGCGTCTTTCGCGTCCACGCCGCCCACGGCCAGCGCCGTCCTCACCAGACCGTCGCGGCCGGCCCGCATCAGCGGCGTTCCTTCGAAGCGGCGGCGCGCTTCGTCGGCGGTGAGCGACAGCACCTCCGCGACGGCGAGCGACGGCGTGCGCGCGCGCAGTTGCACGAGGGTCCCCGGAAGCGCGCGGCGATTCCACGGGCACGCGTCCTGGCACGCATCGCACCCGAACAACCGCCCGCCGGCGCGCCGTGCCACCCCGGCGGGAATCGCCTCGCGGTGCTCGATGGTGTGGTAGGCGATGCAGCGCGCGGAATCGACGTAGCGCGGCTCGCGGATGGCGTCGGTGGGGCAGGCGGGAATGCAGAGCGCGCAGTCGCCGCAGCGATCGGCATGCGGCGCGTCCGGCTCGAGCGAAAGGTCGGTGATCAGCGCGCCGAGCAGCAGCCACGACCCGAAGCGCTCGTGGATGAGGCAGCCGTTCTTGCCGATCCACCCGAGGCCCGCCTCCTGTGCCCAGGCCTTCTCCATCACCGCGCCGGCGTCCACCTCGGCGTAGACGGAAGCTCCCCGCTCCCGCAGCCAGGCCGCGAGCTTGCGCACCGGCTTGAGCACGACGTTGTGGTAATCGCGCCCGCGGGCATATCGCGCCACGACCAGTTCATGTGCCCCAGGCTCGGGGTCGTCGGGGCGAGGGCCATACGAAGACGCCACCACGATCACGCTGCGCGCGCCGGGCACCAGCAGCGACGGGTCGAGGCGCTCGGCGCGCCGCTCGCGCACGTACGCAAGGCCCGCGTCCCAGCCGTTCTGAAGCCACCGGTCCAGCCGCGCCGCCTGCAGCGGATGCGCCGCCGCGATGCCGCACAGGTCGAATCCCAGCGCCCGGGCCCGCTCCTTCACCTGCGCCGCAGTCAACTCTCCTTGCATGCCGCCCTCAAGCTAGCGCAAATGGCCGCCATGGCGCGGATTGCATATCGGCTGGCGTGCGGCCTGCTCTGCGGCGGGCAGCTCTTCTTTGCGGCGGTGGCGGCGCAGGTGGTCTTCTCCCGCGAGGTGGCGGCGCTGCCGCGCGACAACCCCCGCCGGCAACTCGCGGCCGACCTGGTAGGCGCCATGCTGTCCCGCCTGGATGCGGCCACGCTCGCGCTCACGGCGGTGGCGGTCCTCTGCTCCTTCGCCTACGCGCAGCGGAGCCGCACGCTGCTCCCCTTGATCGCGGGCCTCTTCGCGCTCTGCTCCGCCTTCCTGATCACCCCCGCCATCCACGCCATGCGCTCCGCCGGCGAGGTCGCCTCCCCGCGCTTCGGCATGCTCCACGGCGCAAGCTCGCTCCTGCTCCTCGCCGAGATGATCCTGCTCGCGATCGCCTGCGCGATCGGGTAGATCAGCGCCCCCATGTCGATTCCAGTGACGCTGATCCCCGGCGACGGCATCGGCCCGGAGGTGGTCAACGCCGCGGTCGAGGTCATCGAGGCCGCGGGCGCGAAGCTCTCGTGGGAGCGCGCGGCGGCAGGAGCGGGAGCGGTGCCCACCCACGGCACGCCCATTCCCGCCGAGACGCTGGATTCGATCCGGCGCAACCGTCTCGCGCTCAAGGGACCGCTCGCCACGCCGGTGGGCGAGGGCTATCGCAGCGCCAACGTGGCCCTGCGCAAGGAGTTCGACCTCTACGCCAACGTCCGCCCCGCGCGCAGCTTCGCCGGCGTACAGACGCGCTACACCGACGTGGACCTGGTGGTCATCCGCGAGAACACGCAAGGGCTCTACTCCGGCGTCGAGCACTACATCGACGAGGAGCACACCGCCGCGGAGAGCATCTCCATCATCACCCGCAAGGGCTCCGAGCGCATCGTCGACTACGCCTTCGAGTACTGCCAGAAGAACAAGCGCAAGCGGCTCACGCTCGTGCACAAGGCCAACATCCTCAAGTGCACGAGCGGCCTCTTCCTCGACACCGGCCGCGCGATGGCCGCGAGGCATCCGGACATCGAGTTCCGCGAGATGATCGTCGACAACTGCGCCATGCAGCTGGTGAAGAACCCCAACCAGTTCGACGTCATCGTCACCACCAACCTCTTCGGCGACATCCTCAGCGACTTGACCTCCGGCCTCATCGGCGGCCTCGGCCTCACCGCCGGCGCCAACATCGGCCGCGACATCGGCATCTTCGAGGCCGTGCACGGCACCGCTCCGGACATCGCGGGCAGGGGCGTGGCCAATCCCACCGCGGTGATGCTGGCCGGCGTGATGCTGCTCGAGCACATGGGCGAGCGCACCGCGGCGGACCGGCTGGTGACCGCCATCCGCGAAGCGATCGCGTCGAAGGAAGCCATCACCCCCGACCTCGGCGGCAACGCTTCCACCCGGATGTTCACCTCAGCCGTCCTCAAGCGGATGCGCTAGGTTCAGACCGCGCAAACGAGTCTCTCCGCGTCGTCGCCGCGCTTCTTCAAGATGAACAAGACTGACGGTACGGCATGGTCTCCAGCAAGAACGGCGCGCCCATCAGCAGAAGACTTCCTTATTGAAGTCGTCAAAGTCGTCTTCCTCGCGGACCGCTCCTCGAATGACAGCGTCGAGCAGAAGGGCCCGGAGCACGTCGAACGATTCCGCCATGCCTTGGTCTAGCTTCCGGCCGCCGAGCGGCTCGCCATGAACAGCCTTCGACCGAACCCCATACAACTCTTCACGCGCCGGAGGGCGTCCAGTCTTGCGGCTCCGCGAGGTCGGTCGCAGCCTCAAGCGCGAATTTGAATCGCTCGCATTCGGCCGCCAACTCTTGAAGGTCTCGAAGTGCTGTCGCATCCGGGCCGCATCGCCTTCGTCGAAGGAGCGAGTGGCCACATCCCGGTGTGGGCGGTGCAGCCGCCGGCGACTCGATCGCAGCGTCGGCTAGCGGATCAAGAAGGGCCCATTCTCGAAACCCAACGCCTCCGAGCGCAGCCAGGTCAAGGACGGTGAGGCGTCGAACTAGCCGGCGCAGCGTAAGCGAGGAACCCAGGTCAAAGCTGTCGCCACCCAGCGGGAAGGCCGATAACCAGCACGAACCAGTTCTCCGGCGGGAGTTCCTTGTCCATCGAGCACTGAACGGGCAAAAAGTCGGAAAAGCCTTGTTCCCTCGCAGGCGACTGTCATTTTCGACGAAGCGCGCGCGCCAACCGCAAACATTCCGCGTCTTTGGGCGACGTTTGCACCCTGCCATCAGCGGCTTCGCTGCAGCCACTTCCGGTCGTCCGCGATGTCCCCGTTTCCTGAGAGACGTGGGCGCGCGAACCACAGGGGAGGCCAAAGTGTCAGGGAGGTGTGAAGTCTGGACCACCTGAGCCCGTCTGGCCCTTGACGGACACGAGAGCACCTGATAATTAGTCCCCAATCAATGAGACAGCTCGCACTCAGACTGCCGCGGCGGGGCGGCAAGCGGCCCGGAGCCGGGCGCAAGCCGAAGGGGCGGCGGGCACTGGTGTCTCATCACAGCCGGCCGCGGTTCGAAAAGCCCACGGCAGTGCAGGTGACTTTGAGGGTCGCGGGGCACGTCTGGAACCTTCGCAGCCGTCGCTGCTTCGAAAGCATCGAGGCGTGCCTGGCGGACGCCCGCGAGCGCTTCGGGTTCCGCGTCATCGAGTTCACAGTGCTCGGCAACCATCTGCACCTGGTCGTCGAAGCCGACGACGACGAGGCGCTGTCCCGCGGAATGCAGGGCCTCAACATTCGCATCGCCAAGGCGCTGAACCGCCTGATGAAGAGTAAAGGCCGCATTTTCGCCGACCACTACCACTCGCGTCTGCTGCGCACTCCCACGGAGTTGGTCAACGCCATCGCCTACGTGCTGGGCAACGCTGCCCATCATTACGGCGAGTCGGGCCCGGACCGGTTCTCCTCGCGGGCCTACGAGGCGCCGCGCCGGCAGAAGATCCTTTCGCATCCTCGCAGCTGGCTCTTGCGTTTCGGCTGGCGTCGAGCGCGCACGGTGCCGCAGTGGCTCGCGGAGAATAGTTGGCCCCCGCCATGGACAAAGGAACATCAGCCCGACTGGCTGGCGCACCGGATCGACCATCAATCTGGCTGACCCGCGCGGTGCGCGCGGGCTACGGCGGCGCGTGGCCACGTCCGCCGTCGTCCTCCGCCCAGGAAGCTTGCAGCCACGCGGCGCCGTCGCGCTCCTCGATGGGGAGCGGCGTGAGCGCCCGGCCGTCGCAGGGGCCGCCCGTGCATTCTCCGCTGCGCGGATCGAAGCGCGCGCCGTGGGCCTGGCATTCGATCTCCCCGGAAGGAAGCCACAGGCGCCCGTCGCCCACGTCCACCGGCTGCGCCCGGTGCGGGCAGATGTTCACGTAGGCGCGCACGGCGCCCGAGGCATCCCGCACCGCGAAGCCCTCCCCTTGCGGCAGCGGGAAGCGCAGCGAGCCACCGGGAAGCAGATCGGCCAGCTCGAACAGCTTCACTTCGGGTCCGGCACCCAGGGGATCTCCCGGCCTCCCGCGCGCAGGTTGGCGGCGCGCGCCATGACGAAGAGCAGGTCGGAGAGCCGGTTCACGTACGCGAGCGCCTCCGCCGGCACCGGCGAAGAGTCCGCCAGCTCCACCGCCTTGCGCTCCGCGCGCCGGCACACGGTCCGGCAGAAGTGCAGCGCCGCTCCCGCGCGCGAGCCGCCGGGGAGGATGAAGTTGCGCATCTCCGGCAGCTCCCCGGTGAGCCGGTCGATCTCGCGCTCCAGCCGCTGCACGTGCTGCGCGCCGATGCGCGGCACCTCCTTGGGCGCCTTGTCCGCGTCGGGCGTGGCGAGCTGCGCGCCCAGCGTGAACAGCTCGCTCTGCAGCGAATCCACCAGCGCGCGCAGGTCGCCTTCCGGCAGCTCCTCGCGGGCAACGCCCAGCGCGGAGTTCAGCTCGTCCACGTCGCCGTAGGCCGAGACGCGAAGGTCGTCCTTGCGCACGCGCGGGCCGCCGAAGAGGCCCGTCGAGCCGTCGTCGCCGCGCCGCGTGTAGATCTTTGCCACGCTGCCTCCTCCGCACGCTGATAGACTCGAAGTCTCATGTACCGCAAGGGCCAGGGCCGCGGATCGGCCACAGCGTCGGCGGCGCTGCTGCTCTGGGCCGCGGCCTGCGGCGGCATGAAGTCTCCGGGCTCGGTGGCCGACAAGTTCGTGGACCACTACTACGTCGAGGCGGACCAGGACTCCGCGCTGCCGCTCACCACCGGGATTGCCACCATGCGCCTGGAAGACGAGCTCAAGCTCACGAAGGAGGCGCGCCAGGGCAACCCCGGCATGACGCTGCGGCAGGTCCGCGTGTACTACAAGCGCAAGGCGCTCTCCGGCCAGGGCCCCTCGCGCGAGGCCGACTACGAGCTGGACATCCGCCCCCAGGGCGGTGGCAACCTGGAGCGCGGCGCCCACCTCACGCTCTCGCAGCAGCCCGACGGCACCTGGCGCGTGTCCAACTTCTCGGAGTCGCAGCCCAGGTGAGACTCGACTTCAAGGTGAGCGCCGACGCGGCGGGGCAGCGGCTGGACAAGTTCCTGCGCAAGCGCCTCGACGACATGCCGCTCTCGCACCTCTACAAGCTGGTCCGCACCAAGAAGGTGCGCGTCAACGGCGCGCGCGCGGAGATCGCGCAGCTCCTCGGCGAAGGCGACGAGGTGGTGGTGCACGTGCTCAAGGCCACGCAGCCGCCGCCGCCGAAGCCCGCC
>DATDMU010000091.1:0-15798 GCA_036518615.1 Myxococcales bacterium | reverse complement strand
TACATGGCGGTGTCGGCGTCGCGGAGCAGGTGCTCCACCCGCTCGGTGAGCGGTCCGCCCAGCGCGATGCCGATGGAAGCGCCGGCGAACACCTCGTGGCCCTCGATCAAGTACGGCGGCCCCAGCGCGCGGTGCACGCGCTCGGCGATGGCGATGGCCTCCTCCTCGGTGCCCACGCCCTCCACCAGCAGGGTGAACTCGTCGCCGCCCAGGCGCGCCACCGTGTCGCCGGCGCGGCGGCAGCTCTCCAGCCGGCGCGCGATCTGCACCAAAAGCTCGTCGCCGGCGCGGTGGCCGAGGCTGTCGTTGACCAGCTTGAAGCGGTCCAGGTCGAGGAAGAGCACCGCGAACCGCGCCGCCTCGCGGCCCTTGGCGCGGGCGAAGGCCACCTCGAGCCGGTCCTTGAAGAGGGCGCGGTTGGGCAGGCCGGTGAGCGGGTCGTAGAAGGCGGCCTGGAGCAGGCGCGCCTGCGCCTTGCGCCGCGCGGTCACGTCGGTTGCGGCCACGAGCAGCGCGCGGCGAGACTCGAAGACCACCTCGTGCACCGACAGCTCGAGGTCGTGCGCCTCGCCCGAGGAGGTGCGGTGCCGTTCCACCGCCGGCGCGCCGGAGCGCTGTTCCGCCGCCGCGCTGGGGTCGAGCCGCAGGTCCGCGCTGCGCATGGTGAGGAACTTCTCCCGCGTCCAGCCGTAGTGGCGGACCGCGGCCTCGTTGACGGCGAGGAACATGCCCGTCTCCGCGTCCTCCACCCACATGGGCTGCGGGTTGTTCTCGAAGAGGATGCGGTAGCGCTCCTCGGAGGCGCGCAGCGCGTCCAGCACCCGCACCCGCTGCGTGACCTCGCGGGTGAGCAGCAGCGTGGCCTGCTCGCCGTGGTACTGCACCGGGCTCGCGCTCACCTCCAGGACCGTCTCGATGGTGCCGCGGCGGAGCACCGTCTCGAACCTGCGGCCGCGGGCGATGGCGGCGCGGGCCACGCCGGCGTCCGACCAGAGCCCGTGCACGGAGGCGCCCAGCATCCTGTCGCGGGGAACGCCGTACAGCTCGCTCGCGCGCGGGTTCGCGTCCTGGATGATGCCGGTGCGGGGGTCGACCACCACCAGCGCCTCGGAGACGCTCTCGAACAGGTCGCGATAGCTGCGCTCCACCTTGCGCAGCATCTCCTCGGCGGGCTTCTGCTCGATCACCCGGCCCAGCTCGGCGCAGGCGCGGGTGATGCCGGAGAGCAGCACGTCGTCCGGCGGCTCGGACGCCGAGGAGAAGAACTCCACCGCCGCCAGCGTCTTGTGGTGGGCCACCGCGGGGAAGGCGAAGATGGCCGCCGACGTCCCGTCGTCCGCTCCCGGCCGCCATTGCGGCGCGCCGTCGCGAAGCACCCTGCCCACCACTCCTTCGCGGCGCGCCCGGCGCTGCTCGGCGATGCGCAGGAGCTTGGGCAGCCGCTCGGGCCGCTCCAGGTGCCAGACGCTGCGCGAGGACAATTCCCCGGCGTCGTCGGAGAACTCGACGCGGGCAGCCTGCCAGCCGGTGGCCGCGCAGATGCGCTGCAGCGCCGCGCGCAGCGCCGACTCCAGGCTGCCGGCGCGCTGCGTCGCTTCGCGCACCGAGAGCAGAAGTTGCGGCTCGTGACCCACCGGGGAAGGGCGCACCGAGAGAACCTAGCCACCGGCCCCGGGTGGGCGAAAAGGGTGGGCGTGTAGGTTTCCACTCTGAAAGCGGACACTGGTCTCGTCTTTTCGCTGCCGCCGCGACGTTCGTCCCGCTGAAGTGTCCGCAATCATCCAGCCAGAAGGTACACTGGCGCTCGCCGGGAAGCACCTTTTCGCCCTGCGGCTGCTCCCCTCCCCGTGCCACGGCGGAGCGGGCCGCGCCGCGACACGGGTCCTAGTTTTGCCCAATGGCGAGAGGCATTGGAGAAGACCCGAATCGCAGCCCGGCGGCCCACATCGCGCAGGTTTCCTTTCCTGCGTCTCGCGCGGAAATCGTGGAGACGGCGGAGGACAACGAGGCGCCGGTGGAAGTGATCAACTTCCTCAAGGCGCTGCCGAAGGAGAACTACCGCTCGGCGGAGGAGACGCTGCGCGACTTCGCCGAGGCGGAGCGGCGCTTCGCATTGGGGAACCTGCCGGACGACCGCGGGCGCCGCGACAACATCGGGCGCATCGCGGCCGAAGACGCCGCCAAGCATCCATGAGCGATCGCGCCGCGCCGCGGTTCCGGCGCGGCTCATTCGTCGGGCATCTCGTGCTCGAGCAGGCCTTCGGGCTGCGAGCGCTCCGTCCCGAACGGCGCGCCCGCCGGCGTGGAGGGCGTGTAGCGCGTGGCCACGTCGGCCACGGTGAAGAAGAGGAGCAGCCCGACGAAGACGAGCGAGGTGACGAACACCAGGCGCGTGGCGCCGCTCGATTCGATCAGGTGCATGAACACCAGCGCCACGAGCGCGCTCTTGACGCAGGCGATGGCGAGCGCGATGGGCAGCGCCCATGCGCCGAGGTGCCGCGTCCCCGTGTACCAGGTCAGCACGGTGAAGAAGAGCAGCGCGATCCACACCACCAGGTAGGGCACGGCGCTGTGGTGGCGGTGCTCGTGCGACTCGTCGCCATGGAGCCCTTCGACTGCGCGTCCGCTGGGTCCGGATTCGCTCACGGTTGCGCTCCTCAGATCAGGTACAGAAGCGGGTAGAGGAAGATCCAGACCAGGTCCACCAGGTGCCAGTAGAGGCCGCCCAGCTCGATGCCGGTGTAGTAGCGCGACGAGTAGCGGCCCTGCAGCGTGCGCCAGAGGATGTAGGAGAGCACGCTCATGCCGGCCACCACGTGCAGGCCGTGCAGCCCGGTCATGAGGAAATAGAGCGAATAGAACATGGCCGCGCCCGGGAGCTTCACCTCCTCGAAGGCGTAGTACTTGCCGGGAAGCGCGTGCTCGTGGAAGTGCTCGGTGTACTCGATCGCCTTGATCCCGAGAAAGCCGAGCGCGAAGAGCAGCGTGATGACGAGGCAGACCGCCGCCGCCCGCGGCTTGTCGGTGCGGGCGAAATGGATGGCCAGCGCCACGGTGAAGCTGGAGGTGATCAGCACCACCGTGTTGATGGTCCCGGCGGCGATGTTCAGGTGCCGGCTCGCTTCCGCGAACGCCAGCGGGAACTCGAACCGGTACACCGCATATCCGGTGAAGAGCCCGGCGAAGAGCAGGATCTCGGTGGCGAGGAAGAGCCACATCCCCAGGCGCATCGCCTCGTTCTGCCGGTCGAGCGAGGAGAAGTGGTGGCCGACGATCCCTTCCGGCAGCCCCAGGGCTTCTTCATGCGACACGAATGACTCCGGGGGGCTCGTGGGTGCGGTAGTCGTGCGGCATCTGGGTGATGGTGGGGATCACGTCGAAGTTGTGCGTGGGCGGCGGCGAGGCCGTCATCCACTCGAATCCCTTGCTGCCCCAGGGATTGGGCACGGAACGGCTGCCGTACCGGAGCGCGATGGTCAGGTAGATGAGGATGATGATGAACCCGAAGGCGAGCAGCGTGGCGCCGGCGGTGGAGGCGACATTGAGGGCCTGGAACTGCTCCGGGTATTGATAGTAGCGCCGCGGCATCCCGAAGTTGCCGAGCAGGAACTGGGGAATGAAGGTGGCATTGAATCCGAGGATGATCAGCGACGCCGCCACCAGGCCCCAGCCTTCGTGATAGGTGCGCCCGAACATCTTCGGGAACCAGTAATGGAGGCCGGCGAGGAAGGCCATCACCGAGGCGCCCACCATCACGAAGTGGAAATGGGCCACCACGAAATAGGTGTCGTGCCAGTGGATGTCCAGAGAGGTGGTGGCGAGCGCGATGCCGGTCATGCCGCCGAAGACGAGGAAGAAGAGGAAGCCGCAGATGTACGCGAACGGCGTGCGGAAGGAGATGGCGCCGCGGTACATGGTTCCCACCCAGTTGAAGACCTTGATGGCGGTGAAGATGCCCACGAACATGGAGAGGATGCCGAAGGCGCCGGCGTCGAAGGTGCTCTGCCCCGCGACGAAGAGATGGTGGCCCCAGGTGAAGAAGCCCACGAAGGCGATGCCGATGGAGCTGTAGGCGATGGCGCGGTAGCCGAACGGATTCTTGCGCGAGAAGGCGCAGACGCACTCCGAGATCACGCCCATGGCCGGCAGCACCATGATGTAGACGGCGGGGTGCGAGTAGAACCAGAACATGTGCTGGAAGAGCACCGGGTCGCCGCCGCGCGCCGGATCGAAGAGGCCGAAGCCGCCCACCCGCTCCACGCAGACGATGAGCAGCGTGATGCCGAGCACCGGGGTGGCGAGGATCTGGATGATGCTGGTGGCGTAGAGGCCCCAGACGAAGAGCGGCATCCGGGTCCAGTTGAGCCCCGGCGCGCGCAGCGTGTGGACGGTGACGATGAAGTTGAGGCCGGTGAGGATGGAGGAGAAGCCGAGGATGAAGGCGCCGAGCAGGATGGGCAGCACCTGCGTGGGCGTGGTGGAGGAGTAGGGCGTGTAGAAGGTCCAGCCGGTGTCGGCGCCGCCGTGGATCATGCCCCAGATGGCGATGACCGCGCCCGCGACGTAGAGGTAGTAGGAGGCGAGGTTGATGCGCGGGAAAGCGACGTCGCGCGCGCCGATCATCAAGGGGAGCACGAAGTTGCCGAAGGCGCTGGGAATGGCGGGGATGAGGAAGAGGAAGATCATCACCACGCCGTGCAGCGTGAACATGCGGTTGTAGCTGAGCGCGTCGACGAAGAAGGGCCCCGGCTGCAGGAGCTTGATCCGCATCAGCATGGCGAACACGCCGCCGATGAAGAAGAAGAAGATCACCGACACCAGGAACATGACCGCCACGCGCTTGTGGTCGCGCGTGTTGAGCCACGACATCACCGTGGTGCCGTCCTCGAGATAGGTCGGCGCGGGGGGCGCGCCGGCCAGAGCGTGGCTATCGGCCTCGGACAGGCGCATAGGCGGGTCCCTCCGACGGTCCGGTGCGGACCGCATCGCTCTGCAGCGACTTGATGTACTCGACCAGGGCCGCCACTTCCGGCCCGGAGATCTTCCCCTGGAAGCTGGGCATCACCGGCTGGAACCCGGCCACCACCTGGGCGGCAGGGTCCATCATGCTCTGGGTGAGGTAGGCCTCGTCGGCGTCCACGGTGGTGCCGTCGGTCAGCTTCTCCTTGCGGTGGTAGAGGTCCAGCCAGGTGGGGCCGATGTGGCGGGTGCCGTCGGTGGAGTGGCACTTGAGGCAGCCCTGCTCGGCGGCGATGCGGCGGCCCTGGTCCACCATCCTGCCCAAGGGCGGCGCGAAGTCGAGCGCGGTGTTCTGCGCGTCCTGCTGCGCGACGAGGATGCCGCGCTTCTGCGAGGCGAGCCAGTCCTCGTATTCCTGGGGCTTGAGCACGATCACCTCGCCGCGCATGATCGAGTGCCCCGCGCCGCAATACTCGGCGCAGAGGATCTGGTAGCGGCCCGGCGTGGTGGCATTGAACCACTGCTGCGTGTAGCGCCCCGGCAGCACGTCCTTCTTCATGCGGAACTCCGGCACGTAGAAGGAGTGGATGACGTCGCGCGAGGTCATCAGGAGGCGCACGTTGCGGCCGGCCGGCACCCGCAGCACGTTGATTGAATTGGGTCCGTCCGGATAGGCGAACTTCCACATCCACTTCTTCCCCTGCACGTACACGTCCATCGCGTCGGAGGGCGGGGTCTGCTGGCGGACGAACTCGCGATAGCCGAGGAAGAACCAGAGCAGGAAGAAGGAGAGCGGCACGCCGATGAAGAGCACCTCCATCCACCAGGTCGGCTCGATGTGGGGCGTGGTCTGCGTCTCCGAGCGGCGGCGGTAGCGGACGAAGAAGAAGATGGCGGTGAGGCCCACCGCGGTGGACATGGCGAAGGTGGTGAGGATGACGAAGTAGTGCAGGCGGTCCAGGTCCTGGGCGAAGGTGGACGCCTGATCGGGCAGGAAGAGCATCCTGCGCAAGAGGTCGTTCATGCCGTCTTCCCCTTGCGCGCCTCGCGCCACCAGAGCACGCCGAGGAGGCCCGCCAGCGCCAGGCCGAAGAATCCCGCGCCGAGCCGCAGCGCGCCCATGACGTAGAAGTGGTACTTGCGCGAGGCAGGGTCGTACTTGAAGCAGCGCAGGATGACGCGGTCGAGGGTAGTGCCCACGCGGCCCTGCGCAGCCTCGACCACCGCCAGGCGGAGGTCGCGCGGGGAGAAGTCCACGCCGTAGAGGTAGCGCGAGATCTTGCCGTCGGGCCCCAGCACCATCGACACGGCGGGGTGCTCGTACTGCCCGGACTCCTTGTCGTAGCGGTAGCGGAAGCCCACGCTGTCCGCGAGCGCGCGGATGGCGTGATCGCCGCCCGTCAGGTAGGGCCAGTCCACCGGCCGCGCCCTGGCGGCCCCCGCGAGCGTCTGCATGTACCCGCCCTGGCGCAGCCGCGCCTCGGGGACCGTGTCGGTGGGAGAGAAGCTGACGGTGAGGCCGTAGTAGTCGTCGCGCAGCCGCAGGCCGCTCTGGTTGAGCGCCTTGATGACGCCCTTCTGCACCAGGCTGCAGAGCATGGGGCAGTCGAAGTAGATCAGCGTGAGCACCACCGGCTTGCCGCGCGCCGCGACGTCGCGAAGCTGCACGCGGTTGCCTTCGGTGTCCATGAAGGTGGCGTTCGCTATGCGCTCGCCGAGCCGTTCGATCACGTCCACGGGCACGTCCACCGGCGCGTCCTGCGCGGTGGCCGCCGCGACGGCCAGCAAGGCTGCGGCGATCACTTCTGCTCCTCCTTCTGCTCGCCGTTCTGCTCGCTCTTCTGCTCTTCCTTCTGGTCCTGGATGACGAGGTCCATGGCGCGGCCGATGGGCATGTGGATGGTGCCCGCCTTCTTGTCCATCCAGCCCCAGCTGGAGAGCCGCTCGATGCGCTCGCGCCGGTACGTCTGCACCCTGCGGGTCACGTCGAAGGGCACCTGGTCCACGATGTTGATCTCCGCCTCGCCGAGCTGCGTGGCCGGCGCCGCCGGCCCCACCGGCTGCAGCGCCTTCTCTCGCGCATTCATGAAGCGGAAGGTGATCCAGGTGGCGATGGCGAAGAGGATCAGCGCGCCGAGGCCGGTGCCGATGACCTTGAACCAGCTGATGGCCTCCTCCGCCTGCAGCGGCGGGGGCGCCATGTGCTCGGTTGCGTGGGAGGGTTCGTGACTCATGGGTTTGCGCTCATGGCTGCACGTACCGGAGTGCGTCTTCGAGGAACGGGTCGCGGACGGGCACCGGGCGCGCCGCGCGGAAGAGCCACAGCGCCGCGGCCACCGAGACTCCCCCGACGCCGACGAAGGAGGTGAGATGCGTCCAGTGCAGCCCCAGCCGGTCGATGTCGGCGGCAGGCATCACCACCCAGTAGACGTCGATGTAGTGGATGACGAGCATCCACGCCGCCACCGCGGCGAGCGCCGGCGGGCTGCGCTTCAGTTCGCGCGAGAGGAGCAGGAAGAAGGGCACGAGGAAGTGCCCGAGCAGGATCAGGATGCCCACCGGCCGCCACACGCCGTGGCTGCGCCGATCGATCCAGATCAGCTCCTCGGGCAGGTTGCCCGCCCAGATGAGCATGTACTGCGAGAAGGCCATGTAGGCCCAGAAGGCCACGAAGGCGAGCAGCAGCTTGCCGAGGTTGTGCTGGTGATCGACGCTGATGGCGGCGGCGAGCGGATGGGCGCTGCTGCGCACGCCCGTCACCACCAGGCAGAGCAGGGCCACCGAGGCGACGAAGGAGCCCGCGTAGACGTAGAGGCCGAAGATGGTGGAGTACCAGGTGGGCTGCAGCGACATCAGCCAGTCGAAGGACGCGAAGGTGAAGGCGAGGATGAAGACCACGAGGCCGGGCGGCGACCATGCGCGCATGCTGGCGGTGAGCATCGCGTCGCCGGTCTCGTCCTGCCGCACCGAGAACGAGCGCAAGAGCCAGGCGAAGAAGGAGAAGAGCAATAGGTAGACGAAGGCGCGCACCGTGAAGAAGCCCATGTTCAGGTAGGCGCGCTTCTCGTGCAGCTTCTCCATCACCTCCCGGGAGAGGTCGTGCGGGTCCACCCAGAACCAGACGTGCCGGGCGCCGAGGAGGAGCGGGACGAAGAGCAGGATGAAGAGCGGAAGCGTGGCTCCGGCCGCCTCGCCGAAGCGGCGGATGGTGACGTTCCAGCGCGCGCCCGAGGCGTGGTTTGCCATCACCAGCGTCAGCGCGCCGACCGCGAGCCCGAGCCAGAAGAAGTACGAGATCAGGTAGGCGAGCAGGGCCGGCCCCGGCGAGAAGGCCGCTCCCACGAAGGTGAGCACGAGGCCGACCACCCCCGCCACGGCGCTGCCCAGCATGAGCGTGCGCGCGCCCCTGTACGGCGGCAGATTCGTGTCCGGCAGCGGTTTGGGCTGGCTCATCGTTGTCCTGCCTCCGCCTGCAGCTTCTGCTGGATGTCCGGCGGCGCGTCCTCGATGGTGCCGTTCTGGCTGCGCCGCAGCGCCTCCACGTAACCCACCACGGCCCATCGCTCCTCGGGCGTGAGCTCGGCGGCGTACGAGGCCATCAGGCCGAACCCTTCGCTGATCACCTGGAAGACGTGGCCCGGCGTGGGGTTGCGGATGTGGTGCAGGTTGGGCGGCGGGCGCAGGGACATCTGCGTGGCCACGAGGCTCACGCCGTCGCCCACGAGGCCATGGCACGGCGCGCAATGGATCTCGAACCTGGTCCGCCCCTGCTCCAGCACGGCGCGGGTGAGGGTCAGCGGATTTTCGCTGACGACCATGCCGGTGCGGTCGCGCCCTTGCGTGATCTCCGGGTGCATGGTCTGGCGCTCGCGCGGCACGGTGCCGGCGGGCGGCTGGCGCATGGCGCGGCCGTCCTCGAACTGCGAGTTGGAGGAGAAGGCCCGGAACTTGGGCTGCCGCTCCATCGGGTCCACCAGCGTGGTGTCGCCGCAGCCCGCGAGCAGCGCCGCCTGCAACGCCGTGATGGCGAGCGCCTTCTTCATACGCTCTCCGTCACCGTGTGCACCTTGTGCGCGCCGGCCTCGCGGAACTTCCGCTCCAGCTCGGCCACCGCGGTCTCGTCCTCGGTCTCGGCGCTGATCCAGAAGGCGTCCAGCGAGGCGGTGCGGAAGCGCTCCGACTCGAACACCGGGTGGTAGGTCCGCGGCAGGCGGAAGAAGCCGAAGATGGAGCTGAAGAAGATGGAGAGCACGGAGAGGAGGACGCCCGACTCGAAGGTGATGGGGATGTTGGTCCAGAAGCCGTGCTGCGGCCGGTTGGCCACGTTGATGGGGAAGTTCACCGCGTTCATCCACCACTGCATGGCGTAGCCGCCCAGCGCGCCGGCGACTCCTCCGGTCAGCGCCACCAGCGGCACCTTGCTCTTCGGCAGCCCCAGCGCCTCGTCGATGCCGTGGAGCGGGTAGGGCGAGTAGGCGTCGAGCCCGGAGACGCCGCTCTCGCGCAGCTTGCGGGTGGCCTCCACGCAGGCCGCGGGCTTCTGGAACTCTCCGAGGACGAAGCGCCTCACGTGGCCTCCAGCTCGCCGGCGTGCAGCGGCTTGTCCGGCGTGTGCAGCGACACTCCCGCCTCGCCTTCGTGCATCTCGTGGTTCAGCTCCTTCACCTCGGTGACCGCCACCGCCGGCACGAACTTGAGGAAGAGCAGGAAGAGCGTGCCGAAGAAGCAGATGGTCCCGGTCAGGAGGGAGAGGTCCACCCAGGTGGGGTAGTACATGGCCCAGTTCGAGGGGATGAAGTCCTGGTGGAGGGAGGTGACGATGATGTTGAAGCGCTCGAACCACATGCCCACGTTGATCAGCACCGACCCGATCCAGAGCGCCCAGATGTTCCTGCGCGCCCACTTCGTCCAGTAGATCTGCGGCACCGCCACGTTGCAGAACATTTGCAGGTAATACGCCCAGGCGTAGGGGCCGCGCTGCCGCGTCTGGAAGAAGATGTGCTCCTCGTATTCGTTGCCGCTGTACCAGGCGGCGAAGTGCTCCATCAGGTAGCCGTAGGCGACGATCAGCCCGGTGGTGAGCATCACCTTGGCCATGGCCTCGAGGTGGCGCGGCGTGATCACGTGCTTGAGGTGCATGAACCTGCGCGCCGGGATGATCAGCGTCAGCACCATGGCGAAGCCGGAAAAGACGGCGCCTGCCACGAAGTAGGGCGGGAAGATGGTGGTGTGCCAGCCGGGCAGGATGGAGACGGCGAAGTCCCAGGACACGATGGTGTGCACCGAGAGCACCAGCGGGGTGGCGAGGCCCGCGAGGAGCAGATAGGCGATCTTGTAGTGGTGCCAGTGCCGCGCGCTGCCGCGCCAGCCCAGCGCGAAGATGCCGTAGGCGATGCGCGCGCGCCGGCTGGTGGAGCTGTCGCGCAGCGACGCGAGGTCGGGGATGAGGCCCAGGTACCAGAAGAGCAGCGAAGTGATGAAGTAGGTGCTGACCGCGAACACGTCCCACATCAAGGGGCTCTTGAACTGCGGCCAGATCTGGTTGGTGCTCGGATAGGGGAAGAGCCAGTAGATCGCGAACCAGGGCCGCCCCGTGTGCAGGACGGGGAAGAGCGCCGCCTGCAGCACCGCGAACAGCGTCATCGCCTCGGCGAAGCGGTTGATGCTGGTGCGCCACTTCTGCTGGAAGAGGAGGAGGATGGCGCTGATCAGCGTGCCGGCGTGGCCGATTCCGATCCACCAGACGAAGTTGGTGATGCCGAAGGCCCAGGCGACGGGGATGTTGTTGCCCCACGTCCCGATGCCCTTGGCGACGGTGACCACCACCGCCAGCGTCAGGAGCCCCGTGCCCGCCATGCCGAGGAGGAAGAGCGCAAGCCAGCCCCGCTGCGGCGGCTGCCAGATGTACGCGTTGAGGGTCTTGTTGAGCGTGCCGTCGTCCTGCTCGCCCTCGATGAGAGGGAGCGGGCGGAGCTGCGCGCGCGCGTCGATCGCGGTCTCGGCCATCAGGCGAGCTCCGGGTTGGGATTGGTGACGCGCGCGAGGTACGCGGTGCGGGGGCGGGTGCCCAGCTCGTGCAGCAGGTCGTAGCGGCGCTCCTCGCCGTGCAGCTGGGCCACCTTCGCGCCCTTGAGGTTCAGGTCGCCGAAGACGATGGCGGAGGCGGGGCACGCCTGCTGGCAGGCGGTGACGATCTCGCCGTCGCGCAGCTCGCGGTCCTGCACGCGGCTCGCGATCCGCGCCCGCTCGATGCGCTGCACGCAGTAGGTGCACTTCTCCATCACGCCGCGGGAGCGCACGGTGACGTCGGGGTTGAACGCCATCTTCTCGGTGTCGGTGTAGTCGGAGGTATAGGCGAAGAAATTGAAGCGCCGCACCTTGTAGGGGCAGTTGTTCGAGCAGTAGCGCGTCCCCACGCAGCGGTTGTAGACCATCTCGTTCAATCCTTCGTCGGAATGAACCGTCGCATTGACGGGGCACACGTACTCGCAGGGCGCGTACTCGCAATGCACGCACATCAAGGGCTGGAAGACCACGCCGGGGTTTTCCGTGTCGTCGCCGAGGAAGTAGCGGTCGATGCGCAGCCAGTGCATCTCGCGGCTGCGCACCACCCGGTCCTTGCCCACCACCGGGATGTTGTTCTCGCTCTGGCAGGCCACCATGCAGGCGCTGCAGCCGGTGCAGCGCGAGAGATCGATGGCCATGCCCCACTTGTGCCCCGGGTACTCCTGGGGCTTGTGGAAGCTGAGCGGCGGACCGCGGTGCTCGGCGAGCTTCTCGCCCGTCTCCTTCAGCCTGGCGAGCGTGGTGGTGACCGCGATGGTGCGGCCCTCCATCGAGTGGTGCTCCTGGGTCTGCGCGAGCTCCAGCTTGTCGCCGGTGGGCACGACGGTGAGGCCCGGCGCGAACCAGGGCGCGTCGCTGCGGCGCAGGGGCGCGACGTCGAAGCCCACGCCGTTGCAGAGCGCCTCGGCCTGTGCGCGGCGGCCGTAGCCCATGGCCACGGTCACGCAGTCCTCGGCGTGGCCGGGCGCGATCACCACCGGCGCGTGGACCGGCGGGCCGGAGAGCCCCAGGTCGACGCGGTCGCCCTGCCACACGCCGAGCTTCTGCGCGGTCTTCGGCGCCATCAGCGCGGCGTTGTCCCAGGTGATCTTGGTGACCGGATCGGGCAATTCCTGCATCCAGGAGACGTTGCCGAAGCGCCCGTCCCACACCTTGTAGTCGGGGACGATGTTGATCTCGTAGCCTGCGGCCGTCTCGCGGGGCGGCACCTGCATCGCCGCTGCGAGCACCTGCTCGTGGCGGACCGCCGGCGTCTCGGTCCTCGTCGCGCTGCCGTCGACGAAGCCGTCCGCCAGCCACTTCTCCCAGTTCAGCTCGAAGGCGTCGGGGGTGCGCGACTGCCACAATTCCCGCAGCTGCGTGTACGCGCTGCGCTCGCCCTCGCCCAGAAAGGCGGCCAGCACCTCGACCTCGGTCACGCCGGCATAGAGGGGAGAGATGAGCGGCTGCACGAAGGTGACGGTGCCGTCGTGGGCCCGCGCGTCGCCCCACCTCTCCAGCGGGTGCAGCGCCGGCAGCACCCAGCCGGCGCGCTCCGCCGTCTCGTCCATGTAGAGCGAATGGTAGACGGAGTGCTGCACCTGCGAGAGCGCCTTGCCGAAGTTCAGGTCGGACGGCGCTCCGTAGACGGGATTCCACGCCGTGATCACCAGCGTGTCCACGCGGCCCGCGCGCATCTCCTCAGTCAGGTCGCGCAGCGCCCTCGGCCCGGAGTCGGCGTCGTGGAGCACCGTGCGGGCCTGCGCCGCGCAGGCGCTGCCCAGAGCGGAATTGACGGCATGGGCGGCGGCATGCAGGGCGGGCGGCTGGCGCGGTCCCACCGAGACGAGCGCGCCGCGGCCCGCCTTGACCAGGTCGCGCGCCAGCGCGTCGGCGAATTTCCCTTCCTCCGCGGAGAGCTGGAAGCGCTGCGCGAGCGGAGCGTAGCGCGAGAGCTGAGGCACCTGCGCCGCGAGCCTGCCCAGGAGCGAGAGGCCGAAGCGCTGCACGTCGCTCGGCTTCACCCGCAGGCGGTGGTCGGCGTTCATGCCGGTGACGGTGAGGTTCGTCTCCACCGCGTAGAGGCGCGCCATCGGGCCCCTGGCCGGGTCGCGCTTGTCCGCCCACTGTCGCATCAGCGGCAGCGTGCCGGGCATCGCCGCGAGCAGGTCGGAGTCGAGCGAGAGCACCACCGAGGCCCGCGAGAGATCGAGCCGCGTGTCGTACGCCGCGCCGAAGGCGAGCTGCGCGCCGTCGTGGATCTGCTGCAGGGGAATGGCGCTCCACGAGGAGAACTTCGCCTCCGGATACGCATCGAGCAGCCGCTGCCGCAGATGGCCGACCAGAGGAGAGGAGCCGGGCTCCATCAAGAAGCGCAGGCCCTGGCCCTTGTCGGCGCGCAGCCGCTGTCCGCGCGCCACGGTCTCCCTGAGGAAGTCGCGCCACGCCCGCGGCTCGTTGCGGTACTGCACCACCTTGAGCCGCTGCGGATCGTAGAGTCGCAGCAGCTCGGCCTGCTCCAGCGGACCGACCGCGCCGCGGCTGGAGGGGTGCTCGGGATTGCCCTGGATGTTGGTGGGCCGGCCCTCGTTCGAGGTCACGAGGAGCCCGGTCGCGCGACCGGAGAGAACGCTCGCCGACGCGTAATGCAAAGGATTGCCCGGCGTGACCTCCGGCGGTTGCCGCGTATAGGGCAGGATCTTCTCGTCGGGCGGCTTGAGGCAGCCGCCCAGCGTGGCCAGGGCCGCGGAGGCGCCGAGGAGCTGGAGCACGCTGCGGCGCGAAGTGCCCTCAGGGGAAGGAGCCTCGGGACCGAGCTCGCGGGAAGGAGCGGCGGGCGCGCGCAGCTCGTCGAGCCCGCGCCAGAGCTTCTGCGGCTGGCCTGCGATGGGCAGGGACTTTAGCGATGGCATGTCGTGCAGCTCGTGCGGGTCTGGACGTGGTACTCGTCGCGGAGCCGCCGGCCGATCTCCAGCTGATCGCCCTTGGGCTTGTAGGTCATGCTGGTCACCTGCTCGCGCGGGCGGAGGAACCGCTCCGGCTGGCGGTGGCAATCCAGGCACCACCCCATGGTCAACGGCTGCGCCTTCTCCACCTGCGGCATCTCGTCGATGCGGCCGTGGCAGGTCACGCAGCCCACGCCCTGCTTCACGTGGATGGAATGGTTGAAGTAGACGAAGTGCGGCAGCTTGTTGACCTTGTTCCAGACGATGGGCCGGTCGGCGAAGTAGCTCTCGCGCACCGGCGCCAGCTTGGGGCTCTTGTTCCAGATCTGCTCGTGGCAGTTGAGGCAGACGCTGGTCGGAGGAACGCCCGCGTTGGGCGACTTCTCCACCAGGTAATGGCAATAGCGGCAGTCGATGCCTTCGTCGCCGACGTGGTGGCGGTGATCGAACTGCACCGGCTGATCCACCGGGTCCTGCTGCTGCGTGAAGAAGGGGGAACGGACGTAGATCATCGGGCCGGCGATGAGCCCGCCTCCGAAGAGCAGTGCCAGCAGGAACAGGGCGATGCGGAAGGCGGTGTTGGACGACGGCTTGAACAGTGCGCTCATCAAGTTCTTTCGTTCGCGCCCTTCGGCGAGGGGGCGCTTGGTACACGAATTTTTTTCGCGGGGGGTTGGTACAGTTTGTCGCAGCGACGGAAGGTCGCAGCCCGCTCGACGCCAGCTAGCGCGTGAGGAGCGCCGGATGCTGTGCACTGCGAGGGCGAGTTGGCAAGCGGCGAGTCGCCCCGTGTCGTCTGGGAATCAGGTAACTACCCTGACTCGGAGGATTTCTGACATGGCGAAGACGGTTGGCGACTTCGTCGTCGAGCGGGTGCGCGCGTGGGGAGTGGAGCGCGTCTTCGGTTATCCCGGCGATGGGATCAACGGCATCATGGCGGGCTTCGAGCACCTCGGGGCCGAAGGTCCGAGATTCATCCAGGCGCGCCACGAAGAGCTGGCCGCCTTCATGGCCGGCGCTCACGCAAAATTTACCGGCGACGTGGGCGTCTGCCTCGCGACCTCCGGGCCCGGCGCCATCCACCTGCTCAACGGCCTCTACGACGCGGCGATGGATCACCAGCCGGTCGTCGCCATCGTCGGACAGGCTGCCACCACCGCGATGGGCGGCGAGTACCAGCAGGAAGTGGATCTGCAGACGCTGTTCAAGGACGTGGCCCACAACTACGTCACCACCGTGAGCAATCCCGGCTCGGTCCGGCACGCCATCGACCGCGCCTTCCGCATCGCGCTCTCCGAGAAGTGCGTGACCTGCGTGATCGTCCCCAAGGACTTGCAGGAGGAGAAGGCGGTGGAGATGCAGGAGCACGCGCACAACACCATCCACTCCAGCGCCGGCTGGTCGGCGCCGCGGGTGGTGCCGCGCGACGAGGACCTCAGGCGCGCGGCGGAGGTGCTCAACGCCGGATCGAAGGTCGCCATGCTGGTGGGCGCCGGCTGCCTGCGCGCAGCGGACGAGGTGGTGCAGGTGGCCGACGTGCTCGGCGCCGGCATCGCCAAGGCGCTGCTCGGCAAGGGCGTTCTGCCCGACGACACGCCGGGGGTGACCGGCAGCATCGGGCTCCTCGGCACCAGGCCCTCCTGGGACATGATGAGCGGCTGCGACACGCTCCTGATGGTGGGCTCCTCGTTCCCCTACTCGGAGTTCCTGCCCAAGGAAGGGCAGGCGCGCGGCGTGCAGATCGACCTCCTCGGCCGCATGCTGGGCATCCGCTACCCCATGGAAGTCAATCTCATGGGCGACGCGGCGGAGACGCTGCGCGCGCTGCTTCCCTATCTGAAGAGGAAGA
>DATDMU010000090.1:0-20679 GCA_036518615.1 Myxococcales bacterium | reverse complement strand
TAGCGCAGCGCGAGCGCCTGCTTCAGCTCGGCGGCCGCGTCGTCGGCGCGGCCCAGGCGGCGGTAGGCGGAGGCGGCCGCGCGATGCGCGCGGGCGAGATCGGGACGCGCCTTCGCGCTCTCGATGCGCACCAGCGCCGCGCGGGCGGAGAGCCCCACCGCGTCCAGCGCGCGGGCCTCGGTGAACATCGGCTCCACCCAGGAGGGCGCGGCGGCGCGGGCCTTCCTGGCCAGCTCCAGGGCTTCCCAGGCCTCGCCGCGATCGAGCCGGTAGTCGGCGAGCGTATCCAGAAGTCCCGCGTCGGTGGGATGCGCCGCGAGCGCCACGTCGATGGCGGCGCGCCGCTTGTTCGCGTCGCGGTCCTCGAGCCGCGCGAGGCGCCGCGCCGCCGCGGGCTCGGTGGGAACCCGATCGAGCACCCGCTCCCTGGCGTGGAGCGGCAGCCGCTCGGCGTCGTCGGCCGGCCTGCGCCACTGGAGCAGCACCGCCAGGTCTTCCTGCGCGCGCGGATCCTGCGGCTTCGCAGCCGCGGCGGCGCGAAGCTCGTCGAGCACGTCCTTCGGCTTGTGCGCGGAGGCGCGCCTCTTCGTGCCTTCCGCATCGCGGATGGCGGCGAAGCCGGGGAGCTTGCCCTGCGGGGCGCGGGCGGACTTCGCCAGCGAGACGAGCGGCGCGTCCTTGCCGTCGGCGACGCGCAGACTGAAACCGAGCCGGCCGCCGTTGTGGGCGATCTTGATCAGCAGCAGGTTGTCGCCGGGCTGCAGCCCGGCGGCGAACATCTTCTGGTCGAAGCGAGAGGGGTGTACCGCCGGGTCCTCGTGGACCAGCTTGCCGTTGAGCCACACGCGCACCGCGCCGCTCGCGCCCACGTGGAACAGCACCGACTCCGCCCGCGCTGCGTGCAGCACGGTCGCCGCATACACCGCCACGTCGCTGCGGGGGTAGACCGCCGACGACAGATCGATGAATCCGTAGGGGGCGTGGCCGGCGGGGAGCGCGCGCCAGGTCACGTCGTGCTCCTTTCCGGGGTAGACGGCCTTCGCGTCGAAGCCGTCCTTCTCCGGGGGGTACTCCGCATCGAATCCGGCGCGGCCTTCGTTCTCGAACGGACCGATCACGCTCCAGGAGCGGATGGGGGCCACCTCCGTGAAGAGGGCGGACGCCTTGGGGAGCTGCCCCTGGGAGACCGCCAGCTCGCCGCGCATCTCGATGGCGAGGGCGCGCACGTCCGGCCGTGCCTTCGGCGAGCGGGCGGCGGCCTCCAGCACGCTCGTCACCGGACCGAGGTCGCCCTTCTCGTCCCGGCGCTCGTAGAGGCGGAACAGGTCGGCGATCGCCTGCGGCCGGTCCAACTCGCCGAGCACGCGAGCCTGCAGCGCCGGCGTGGCCTCGTGCAGAGGCGCCGGTGCGGGGTTCGTGACCAGGGCGGCAAGAAGGAGGAGGCTATGCATGCGTTCGGGCTCCCGAGGGGCGAGCAGAGTGCGTCCCACCCACCCGGAAGCAACGGGGGGCCGGTTCCCCCCATTCCTTCGGGCGGTACTTCTTGCTGTAGCGCGTCGTGCGGGCGGCCGCCACCCCAACGAGGAGGCCGGCGTCCACTCCTACGGTGCCCGGGCGAGGGTGCGCACCTCCACCCTTGCGGCGCCGGCGGAAAGAAGGGCCTCCGCCGCGGCGGCGGCCGTGGCGCCGGTGGTCAGGACGTCGTCGATGAGACAGACGCGCAGTCCCCGCACTTCGGCGGAGGGCGCGAAGGCGCCGCGCACGTTCAGGGCCCGCGAGGCCCGGTCGCGGCCTACCTGCTGCCCCGTCTCCCTCACCCGCCGCAGCAACGGCGCAAAAGGAAGCCCGAATCGCCGCGCCGCTCCCCGGGCCAGCAGCGCTGCCTGGTCGTATCCGCGCATGCGCAGGCGGCGGGGGTGGAGCGGAATGGGCGCCACCACGTCCGATTTCGGGACCTCGCAGCCCTCGAAAAGCACCGGCAGCGCCGCGCCGAGCTCCTCGCGCCCTTCGTACTTGAGCCGGTGAATGGCCTCAGCCAGCGCGCCTCCGTGCAAGTAGGGGGCGGCGGCGAGCGCGAATGCGGGCGGGTCCTTCCGGCAGTGCAGGCAGCGGCGCGGCTTGATCGCCGGCAGGAGCGACTCGTCCTGGGGAACCCCGCACAGAGGGCAGCCCGCGGGCGCGGGAACCAGCGTGTCCGCACAGAAGAGGCAGAAAGGCGACTCGCCCGGCGCGTCGCACGCCGCGCACCGCGCCGGAAAGAGCAGATCCAGCGCCCCCAACGCGGCCCTCTGCAAGTGGAGCGAAATGGACATCCACGCACTGCCTTGCAGCGATCGAGCCACCGCCACCCACCGCACCCGAACGTCGGATAAAAAAGACTTTTTATTATTTTTTTTTGAGGTCGAGAAAGTGGATGCGGGGCATCAGGGAGCGGTGGAGGGCGTCGACCTCGCCCGCCTCCCAGCGCTCCGCCTCCACCAGCATGCGCCGGAGCGCGGCGATGAACTCGCGCGTCTCCACGCCGAGAAAATCCGTCGGGCTGCGGGAGAGCTTCTCCAGCGCCGTGCCCAGGAGCTTCACGCAGCCGCGCGGCTGGACCTGCACGAAGGCCTTGTGTCCCGCCGCCGCTGCCTGGATGAGCCCCTGGACGAAGATCTTCGGCTCGTCCTCCAGCTCGAGCCAGAGCTCCTCCCAGGCCTCGTGCGCTTCCCAGTAGTGCCCCTGGTTGAACAGCTCCGCGCCGCGCGCCAGCGCCTGCCAGGGGACGCCGGGCATCAGGAGAGGATGCGCTTGGAGGTCACCGTCGGGCCGGCGGCGTCCATCTCGTAGACCAGCGGCGCGCCGGTGGCCAGCTCGAGGGCGATCACCTGCTCCCCGCTCAGCTCGTCGAGCTGCATGACGATGCTGCGGTTGGAGTTGCCGTGCGCGACCACCAGCACGTTCTTGCCCTGGCGCAGGTCGCCGGCGATGCACCGGTCGTAGAAGGGCAAGGTGCGCTTCGCGGTCATCTCCAGGGACTCGCCGTTGGGCGGCGGAACGTCATACGAGCGCCGCCACAGCTTGACCTGCGCCGCCCCGTACCGCTTGGCGGTGTCCTCCTTGTTGAGCCCCTGCAGATCTCCGTAGTGGCGCTCGTTGAGGGCCTGGTCGCGGATGATCGGCAGCTGCACGCCCATGGTCTCGAGCATGATGCGCAGCGTCTCCTGCGCGCGCGTCAGCACCGAGGTGTAGGCCACGTCGAAGCGGAAGTCGCGGAGCAGCTCGCCGGCGCGGCGCGCCTCCGCCCGGCCCTTCTCGGTGAGCGGCACGTCCACCCAGCCGGTGAAGCGGTTCTCCAGGTTCCAGAGCGACTGGCCGTGGCGCACGAGGACGAGGGTCGGCATGGGGCGCGCTTCTAACCACGCCGCAGAGCTGTGCGCAAGCGAGCCGTCCTACTTGTGGTACGGGCCGCCGCGCAGGATTTCGAAGGCGCGGTAGACCTGCTCCAGGGCGAGCACGCGGGCGAGCCGGTGGGGCAGGGTCAAAGGGGACAGGCTCCAGACGAAGCGGGCCTGCTCGAGGACGCCTTGGTCGAGGCCCTCGTCGCCGCCGATGCAGAGCGTCAGCGCCGCGGCCGAGTCGCGCAGCCGGCCGATCTTCGCTGCGAGCTGCGCCGAGGTGAGCGCGCTGCCGCGCTCGTCCAGCGCCCACAGCTCGCCGCGGACCTTTTCCAGCAAGGCGTCTGACTCGCGGGCGGGGCCCTGCGCCCGCAGCTCGAGCAGCTCCAGCCCGGCGAAGCGGCGGATGCGCTCCGCGTACTCCTGCGCAAGCTCCGCGGTGGGCCCCTTGTCCTTGCCCACCGAGAGCAGGCGAAGCTTCACTCCACCTCGATGCGGGGAGCGTCGGCCCAGAGCCCTTCCAGGTCGTAGTGGCTGCGCTCCTCGACATGGAACACGTGCACCACCACGTCGCCGAAGTCGAGCAGCACCCAGCGGCCGCCGCGCTGTCCCTCGCTGCCGATCACCCGGTGCCCCGCGGCGACCAGCTCCTTCTCCACGCTCTCGGCGATGGACTCGATCTGCCGGTCGCTCGTGCCGCTGCCGATGACGAGAAAGTCCGTGTACCCCGACACTCCCCGCAGATCGAGCACCACCACCTCCTCCGCCTTCTTCTCCAAGGCAGCCCGCGCCGCAGCCACCGCGGTGCGCCTGGAGTCGTCGTCCACCCGGGCCGCGGCGCGCGCAGCGGCGCGCACCGGATCCGGGGACTTGCGGGACAAGGCCATCTGCGTGGGGCTCTTCGGCATTCTCTCGTTTCCTCCCTGGCTCATCTAACGGACCTGCCCGTCTCCCCGCACCACATACCGCGTGCAGGTGAGCTCGCGCAGGCCCATGGGGCCGTACGCGTGCAGCTTGCTGGTGCTGATGCCGATCTCGGCGCCGAGGCCCAGCTCGCCGCCGTCGTTGAAGCGGGTGGAGGCGTTCCAGAGCACGCAGCTCGCGTCCACCTCGTCGAGAAAGCGCTTCGCCACCGCCGCGCTGCGCGTCACCACCGCCTCGGTGTGCCGGCTGCCGAAGCGCGCGATGTGCCGGAGCGCTCCGTCCACGCCGTCCACCACCGCGACGGCCAGCTTGAGATCGAGGAACTCGCGGCCGAAGTCGTCGTGGGCCGCGGCCAGAGCGCCGGGCAAGAGCGGCAGCGCGCGCTCGTCCGCGCGCAGCTCCACCCCCGCGTCGCGCAGGGCGGCCCCGAGCACCGGCAGCGCCTGGCGCGCGACCGCCGCGTCCACGAGCAAGCACTCGAGCGCGTTGCAGACGCCGGGCCTTTGCGCCTTGGCGTTGACGGCGATGCGGCGAGCCATCTCCAGATCGGCGTCGGCAGCGACGTAGAGATGGCAGACGCCCTGGTAGTGCTTGATCACCGGCACGCGCGCGCGCTCGGCGATGAAGCGGATGAGCGACGGCCCGCCGCGGGGAATGCAGAGGTCGATGAGCTCGTCGAGCTGGAGCAGCTCGTCGAGGAGCGCGCGGTCGGGCGGCACCAGCTGGACCGCGTCCTCGGGGAAGCAGGCGGCGATGGCCGAGTTGCTCTGCAGCGCTTCCGAACCGCCGCGCAGGAGCGCCGCGTTGCCGCTGCGCAGGCAGAGGGCGGCGGCCTCGGCGGTCACGTTGGGCCGCGATTCATAGATCATCAGCACCACCCCGAGCGGCGCGCGCACGCGCTCGACGCGCAGGCCGTTGGGGCGGGTCTGCGTCTCCACCACCTCGCCCACGGGGTCGGGCAGCGCGGCCACCGCCCGCAGCGCCTCGGCCATGGCGTGGATGCGCGCTTCGTCCAGGCGCAGCCGGTCGAGGAAGGCCGCCGATTGCCCCTGGGCGCGGGCCACGTCGATCTGGTTGGCTGCCTCGATCTCCCGCGCCCGCCTGTCGATGGCGTCCGCGGCGTCGAGAACGAGCTGCCGCCGGTCCTTTCGCAAGAGCTCGCGGGAGGCGATCCGTGCCCGCTGGGCCAGCTCCAATGCCGCGAGCTTCCGTTCGGGGGTCATCTCGTCACCACCATGTCGTCGCGGTGCACCACGCAGTCGAGCAGCCGGTACCCGAGCTTCGCCTCGATGTCCGCGCTGCGCAGCCCGGAGATGCGCCGCACCTCTTCCGCCGAGTAGACGGCGAGGCCGCGGGCGAAGGGCGTGCCGTCGAGGGCGGCGATCTCCACCGCGTCGCCGGAGGCGAAGCTGCCCCGCACCTCGCGCACGCCGGAGGGCAAGAGGCTCTTCTTTCCCTCCACCACCGCCGCGCGGGCGCCGTCGTCCACGCGCAGCTCGCCGCGGGTCTTGAGGTCGAGCATCCAGCGCTTGCGCAGCCTTCGCCGCTCGCCCTGCGGCAGGACCACGGTGCCCACGTCCTCTCCGGCGAGCAGCCGCTGCAGCACCCCCGGCTCGCCCTGGACGATGGCGCAGGGCACCCCCGCCTCCGAGGCGCGCCGCGCCGCGCGCAGCTTGGTGATCATGCCGCCGGTGCCCACGCCGGAGATGCCGGACCCCGCGAGCGCCTCCACCTCCGCCGTGACCCTGTCCACCTCGGGAATGCGCCGGGCCTCCGGATGCTTGCGAGGGTCCGCGGTGTACAGGCCGCCCGCGTCGGTGAGGATGACGAGCAGATCCGCCTCGACCAGGTCCACCACCATGGCGGCGAGCGCGTCGTTGTCGCCGAACTTGATCTCCTCGACGCTCACCGTGTCGTTCTCGTTGATCACCGGCACGACGTTGCGCGAGAGCAGCTCGGAGAGGGCGCGGCGCGCGTTGAGATAGCGGCCGCGGTGCTCGATGTCGGCGTGGGTGAGCAGCACCTGCGCGCAGTGGAGCGAGCGGGCTTCCAGCTCGTCGTCGTACAGCCGCATCAAGAGGCTCTGCCCCACCGCGGCGGCCGCCTGCTTGAGCGCCATCTCCTTGGGCCGCTGCGAGAGCCCCAGCCGCTCCACGCCCAGCGCCACCGCGCCGCTGGAGACCACGGTCGGCGTGCGCCCCTTCGCGGCCGCGGCCAGGTCGTCGCAGAGCGCCGCGAACTTCTTCCGGTCCAGCGAGGGAGCGCCCGTTCCTCCGGCCGCTCCGGCGAGCACCGCCGAGCCGATCTTGATCACCGGCCTGCGGCAGCGCGAAAGGGAGGAGCGGAGGTTCGCCATTCGGTTTCGTCTGGTTCGAATGTAGCAAGAAGCGGGGCGTGTTACATACCCGTGCTCAAGTGAAGCAGGAGCTCTCGGGAAATACGGCCGGTCTCTCCGCCAGCCACAGCAAGCGGCTGCTCGCCACCTGGCGCCGCCGGGTGCAGCAGCGCGAGCTGGTCTCCGCCGAGCTGGCGCGCCATCTCACCGAATTGTCGCGGGAAACCGGCCGGCAGCTGGGCGTGTTGCTCAACCGGCGCGGCGAGGTGGAGCACGTCATCGTCGGAGACGCGCGGCAGCTCACCTTGCCCGACGTCGGCCGCGCCCGCGCCGGTCACGCCCGCCTGCGCGGCTTGCGCCTCGTCCACACCCACCTCAAGGACGAGCCGCTCACCCGCGACGACCTCACCGACCTCGTGCTCCTGAGGTTGGACGCGGTGGCCGCGGTGGAGGCGCGCGGCGACGGCCTGCCCGGCAAGGTCTACCTGGCGACGCTCATGCCCTGGAACGTGAAGGGCGACCTCTATCAGCTGCAAGAGTCGCCCTCGCTGTACGACCTGCAGTTCGACGCCCAGGCGCAAATCGCCGCGCTGGAGCAGGAGATGGCCCGGGTGGCGCCGGTGCGGGCGGTGGGCGTGGAGGGGCGCGCCCTGCTGGTCGGCGTCCACGAAGGCGGCGGCCGCGAGGCGGCGGAAACCTCGATGCAGGAATTGCGCGAGCTGGCGCGGACTGCGGACGTGCAGGTGCTGGATACCATCCTGCAGGGGCGGCGCGAGATCGACCCCCGCACGCTGGTCGGGGAGGGGAAGCTCCAGGAGATCCTGGTGCGCTCGATGGCGCTGGGGGCGGATCTGCTGGTATTCGACCGCGACCTGACGCCTTCGCAGGCGCGGCACATCGGCGAGGCCACTGCGCTCCGCATCCTCGACCGCACCCAGCTCATCCTCGACATCTTCGCCCGCCGCGCGAGGAGCGCCGACGGCAAGCTCCAGGTGGAGCTGGCGCAGCTCAAGTACCGGCTGCCGCGGCTGGTGGGGCGGGACGACTCGCTCTCGCGGCTGGCGGGCGGCATCGGCGGGCGCGGACCGGGCGAGACCAAGCTGGAAGTGGATCGGCGCCGCGTCCGCGAGCGGATCTCCGCGCTGGAGTCGCGCATCGACCGGCTCTCCTCCGACCGCGCCACCCGCAGGCGCAAGCGCAACCGCACCGGCGTGCCGGTGATCTCCATCGTCGGGTACACCAACGCCGGCAAGAGCACGCTGCTCAACGCGCTGACCGACTCCGCCGTGCTGGCGGAAGACAAGCTCTTCGCCACCCTCGATCCCACCTCGCGCCGGCTGAAGTTCCCGCGGGATCGAGAGGTGATCATCACCGACACCGTCGGTTTCATCCGCGATCTGCCGAAGGACCTGGTCAATGCCTTCCGCGCCACGCTGGAAGAGCTGGAGGAGGCGAATCTCCTCCTCCACGTGGTCGACGCGAGCGACCCGCGCCACGGGGAGCAGGCGCGGGCGGTGGAGCGCATCCTCTCCGGCCTGCGCGTCGAAGGCACGCCGCGGCTCCTCGTCTACAACAAGGCCGACCTCGCGCCCGACGCAGCCCGCGCGCTGGCCCTCGCCGGGGACGGCGTGGCGGTCTCCTCCACCACCCGCGAGGGTTTTTCCCGTCTGCTCGCACGCTGCGAGGAGATCCTCTGGAAGCGCGGCAAGGTGCTGGCTCCCGGCGAGGAGCCGGAGTTCGCGCGCCCGCGCTACTGAAGGCGCAGGAGCGCGCCGCCGCAGAGCGCCGCCCCGCGCGCCGGCGGCAGGGCCTCGCCGTAGCGCATGCGCTCGCCGTTGAAGCGGAAACCCGGCGCGGGCAGCCTTTCCAGCGCGGCGTCGGTCTCGTCGAAGAGGCTCACGTGCTCGTGCGGGTGGGTCACCTTCCGTCCGGTGAGGGCGGGGATCCATTGCGTGGCGTCGCCGTACGCGCCGTCGATCACCGCGTCCCCGGGGGTGGATCGGTCGAGGCAGGCGAGGGCGTCGAGGTCGTGCGCCGTGGCCATCGGCGTGGACTCCTGGTACCAGCGCAGGTGGAAGGGCGCGGCGACCAGGAGCGCCACGGCCGCGAAGAGCGGGATGCGCGCGGCCGCCGCTTCCGCCCAGAGCGGCGCCGCCGCGACGAGCAGGAGCGGGCCGAAACGCACCGGGTACAGCCCCGCGTAGGGGAGCACGAGGAAGAGGGCGAAGAGCACGACGATGGCCACCGCGCTGCGAACGACCAGGCGAAACCGCCGCCGCCAGACGAGCACCGCCGCGGCGAGCCCCGTCGCGATGTTGGCCGGATCGCCGAGGAGCGCGATGGAGCCGTGCTCGTGGCGCAGCCCGTAGTCGCGGATCCACGACAGCTCGCGCGCAGAGAGCTGGGGTCCCGCGAGCGCGAGCGCGCCCAGCACCGCGCAGAGCGCCGTCGCAGCGACCAGCGGCACGCGAGGCTTCTGCCAGCGCAGCGCCAGAGGCAGAGCGCCGGCGAGAGCGCCCATGGGATGGACGGCCGCCGACCCCGCAAGGCAAAGAGCGGCAAGCGTCGCGCTCTCCTGCGCCACGGCGAAGAAGGCAAGCCCGAGGGCGAGCGCGGTGGGGTTTCCGCCCCAGGAAAAGAACGCCTGCGGCGATTTGGAGAGGAAGAGCGCGACCGCCGCCACCGTGCGCGCAGCGGGAACGCGCATCCACTGCAGCAGCGCGGAGAGCCCGTACCAGAACACGAGGTAGGACGCCGCGGCAGCCAAAAGCCCCGCGCGCGCCGGTCCCAGGGGCCAGAAGAACGCCACCAGCGCCGAGAAGCCCCGCGGATAGGCGGCCACGTGCACGGAGGGCCAGGCGGGAGAAAGCGTGCCCGACAGAAGCCCGCGCGCGAGCGCCGCGTGCATGGCCATGTCCGCGCCCGGAGCCACCGGCATGGTGAACACCGGAGCGAGAAAGGCGAGGAGCGCGAGCGACCAGGGCGAGAATCCCTTGAGCCGCTCTGCGAGCGCGCCTCCGACGACCGCTCCCGCGAGCGCGCCCAGGACAGCGGCCCACAGGCCGGCGGCGACTGGCAGCGTCGCAAGCGCGGCCCCGGCGATGGCTGCGAGCACGACGGCGCCAGGCATTTCACGTTTCCCGGCGCTCAGCGGCTTCTGAGCAGCGGCAGCACGCGGTCGCGAAGCTCGTCGACCGCGTCGTCGAGCGCCTCGTGGACCTTGTCGATGGCCTGCACGCAGGGCGCGGAGCGGGCGTGGCCGGTCACCGACGCGGTCCACACCGTGGCGCCCTCGCGCACGAGCGCCGCGTCCAGGGCCACCACCGCGTTGCCGTTGCCGCTGTTGAAGAGGCTGGGCTGCTGATCCAGCGGCGGGAAGTCCGGTCCGCCCTGCGCCGTCCCCGCGTTCGCCGGCGCGCGGTCGGTGCGGTGCTCGCGGGTGTTCTCCTCGCCCAGGGTGGCCTCTCGCAGCGCCACCTTGAGCACCCAGCGCCCGGTGTCGGAATTGGTCGCCGTGGCGCCTGCGTCGCTGAACGCCAGGACCAGCGCCTTGTGCGCGCGCAGGGGAAGGTCCTGCGCGATCTGCCCGCAGCCGATGCCCGGGGTGGGGCGCGCGTCCGCCGGCGCCGGCAGCCCCAGCGTCACGCCCTTGAGAGCGGCAGCGTCGGTGCCGTGGCGCGCCTGCGCAGGCGTGCACGCCACGGCGAGGAGCGCCAGCGCGATGTGGCTAGATGTCGAAATACAGCGCGAACTCCATCGGCGTGGGGCGCAGCCGCACCGGGTTCAGCTCCTTCTCCACCTTGGTGTCGATCCATGCCTCGATCACGTCGGGAGTGAAGACGTCGCCCTTGTAGAGGAACTCGTGGTCCTTCTTCAGACAGTCGAGAGCCTCTTCCAGGGAGCCCGGCATCTTGGGCACGTCCTTCAGCTCTTCGGGGCTGAGGCCGTAGATGTCCTTGTCCAGCGGGTCGCCCGGATCGATGCGGTTCTCGATTCCGTCGAGGCCCGCCATCAGCATGGCGGCGAAGGCGAGGTACGGGTTGCACGACGGGTCGGGCGAGCGGAACTCGAGGCGCTTGGCCTTGGGGCTCGGCGAGTACATGGGGATGCGGATGGCCGCGCTGCGGTTGCGCGACGAGTACGCCAGGTTCACCGGCGCCTCGAATCCCGGCACCAGCCGCTTGTACGAGTTGGTGGTGGGGTTGCACAGCGCCGCCAGCGCCCGCGCGTGCTTGAGCACGCCGCCGATGTAGTGCAGCGCCATCTCGCTCATCCCGGCATAGCCCTCGCCGGCGAAGAGCGGCTTGCCGTTCTTCCAGATCGACTGGTGGGTGTGCATGCCCGAGCCGTTGTCGCCGAAGAGCGGCTTGGGCATGAAGGTGACCGTCTTGCCGTTGCGCAGGGCGACGTTCTTGATGATGTACTTGAACCACATCAGCTTGTCGGCGGTCTTCACCAGCGAGTCGAAGCGGATGTCGATCTCCGCCTGCCCGGCGGTAGCCACCTCGTGGTGCTGCCGCTCCACCATGATCCCGCACTGCTCCATCACCCGGCACATCTCGGTGCGGATGTCCTGCTGCGAGTCGATGGGGGCGACCGGGAAGTACCCTTCCTTGTAGCGCGGCTTGTAGCCGAGGTTCGGCTGCTCGTGGACGCGCTTGCCGTCGAAGTGCGTCTCGCGGCTGTGGCCGGTCTCCCACTGTCCTTCGCGCGACTCGATCTTGTAGTGCGAGTGGTTGACGCCGACGTCATAGGCGACGCCGTCGAAGATGAAGAACTCGGCCTCGGGCCCGTAGTAGGCGGTGTCGCCGATGCCGGTCTGCTTGAGGTAGCGCTCCGCCTTCTGGGCGATGAAGCGCGGGTCGCGGGCGTAGGGCTCCTTGGTGATGGGGTCGACGATGTTGCAGATGAGCGAGAGGGTCGGATCCTTCATGAACGGATCCATCAGCGCCGTGTCGGCGTCGGGCACCACCAGCATGTCGCTGGCGTGGATGGGGGCCCAGCCGCGGATGGATGATCCGTCGAACCCCAGCCCCTCCTCGAAGATGCCCTCGGTCATCTCGGCGATGGGAATGGTGAAGTGTTGCCAGAGGCCGAGGAAGTCCATGAACTTCAAGTCCACCATGACGGCGTGCTTGTCCTTCGCCAGCCCGACGACGTCCTTGCCCTTCGCCATTTGTGCTGCCCCTTGTGTGGGTACTTCGTTGGTTACAGCGCCGGCTCGCCGCGCTCGCCGGTGCGGATGCGGACCACCTCGTCGACCGTGGAGACGAAGATCTTTCCGTCCCCGATGCGCCCAGTCTTGGCCGATCGCTCGATGGCCTCCAGTGCCCTGGAGACCATTTCGTCCGAAAGCACCACTTCGATCTTCACCTTGGGCAGGAAGTCCACCACGTACTCGGCGCCCCGGTACAGCTCGGTGTGTCCCTTCTGGCGGCCGAACCCCTTGACCTCGGTGACCGTGAGCCCGAGGACACCCACGTCGGCGAGCGCCTCCTTCACCTCGTCCAGCTTGAAGGGCTTGATGATCGCCTCGATCTTCTTCATCGCTCGCGCTCCGGTGGAGTTTCAGGCGCGCAAGATACTTGCGACGCAGCGCGTCCGCAAATGGTGTTTGAGGCGCGGGAGGCCGACGGCTTTGCCGGCGGCCGGGCGGAGGCCGCAGGCCGGAGCATTGGGGCTCCGGCCTGGGGCGGATCCTGCGCGATGCCCGGCACATCCGCGGCGGCCTGGGCCGGTCATGCTGCTAGACTGCGCGCGTGGGCTATGCCGAAGAGCGGCTCGACCTGGTGGCGCGGCTGCGCAGGCAGGCGCCGGGGAGATCGCTCACCGACCTGTTGCGGCTCGACGGCCGGGCGCTGCGCTTCCACGTGGGAACTTCGCTCGCCGACCTGCGCGTGCCGGTGCACGTCGACGCCGCGGTGGGCGCGGCGGTGCGGGCCGCGGTGCGCGACCTGTTCTTCCTGCTCTCCATCCGCCACCGCGCCTCCTTGCGCGAGCGCGAGTACGACCGCCTCATCCTCCTCGACGGATTCGACCCGAAGGGCGTCCGGCAGGTCTCGTTCAACGCGCCCGCGTCGGTGAAGTCCGACAACGTGCGCCGCGCCTTCCTCGAGGCGCCCGAGCTGCATCCGGCGCTCGACGCCGGGCTGATGGCGAGCTGGCTCACCACCGGGCGTCCGGGCCGCACGCTGGCGGGAATCCTCAACGCGCTGTTGCGGCGGGCCCAGGTCGAGGCGGGAGGGCCGGAGCGGCCCGAGCCCACCCCTTATCTCGTGCTGCTCGCGCTGCGATCGCGCTTCCGCACCGCGCTGCACACGCTCAGGGACCTGCCGGTGAGCGGGCCCGTCGGGCGCATCCTGCACGGGGCGGTGGCGGCCGGTCTGTTGGTCGTGCTCCGGCTCGCCACCCGCGAGGCAGGCGTCCTGACGTCGGCGTCGGGAGCCCTGAGCGAGGCGGCGACCTCGGCGCTGCCTTCGCTCGGCGGCCAGAAGGCGCTCTGGGGCAGCGGGGTCCTCGCCTACGGCGTGGCGTTCTCCGAGGCGCTGCCCGGCCGCGCCGACGGGTACGCGGAGCGGATCCTCCTCGGCGCTTCGCCCGAGGCGGTGGCCCGCGACGCGGCCATCGACGCGGTGGGATCGAGGGAGGCGGCCCGCAGGGCCGTGCGGCAGGTGTCGCTGGCGCGGATGCGCGCCGATCTCCTCGGCGTCCTGCGCATGATGGAGGTGGGCCGGGCGCCGCTCTTCTCCCTGGAAGGGCTCACGCTCTCGCAGCTGGTGCAGACGCCGGGCGCGCTGGAGCGGGTGCTGGCCGCGCCCGCCGCGCGCAGGGATCTGCTCGCCCGCACCCGCAGCGCCGCCCGGACCGCGAACCACGAGCCGGCGCGCAAGGCGCTCTCCTCCATCGCGCTGGCGGCGAAGGAATGGAAGGACGAGGATCCGGGCGGGTTCCTGCCGCAGCAGGCGGCCATCGACGCCTGGGCCCAGGCGGTGGCGGCGCTGGCGGCGGACGAGGCGCTGGAGAGCGCCCTCGACCAGGCGGAGCTGCAGCTCGTGCACCGCGCCGGGAGCGAGAGCGAAGGCGGCATCGAGACGCAGCACGAGGCGGGCAAGCTCTACCTGCTCGCGGCGGAGGAGACGCCCATCCTCATGAGCCGGACGCGCTCGCTCCAGCTCGGGCACCTCTTCTGCGACATGAAGGACTTCACCAAGCGCACCGCCTTCCTCAAGGAGACGGTGGTGGCGGATTTCCTCTCCCGCGAGTTCTACGGTCCCATCCTCACCGCCGCCGCGCGCCATGCCCAGGGCGCAGCCCACCTCGCCGACAAGGGCGGCATCTACCTCAACAACCTGCTCGGCGACGCGGTGAGCTTCTCCGGCGACGTGGTGGCGCTGCTCGAGCTGGCGGACGAGATCCGCCGCGCCCTCGGCAGCTATGCGCTGCGGCTCGACGCCGAGGGCTCGCGCGAGGCGGTGGCCAAGGTGACCGCCGCCATCGAGGAGAGGTTCCGCGCGCGCCGCGAGCTGCTCCTCTCCGCGGCGCGCTCGGCGCAGGAGGCGCTGCGGCGCGGCACCCTGGACACGAGCTCGGGGGAGGAGCCCGGGACGCGGCTGCGCGCGCTCGAGGAGGAGATGCAGCGGCTGGAGGAGGACCGCGAGAGCGAGATCTCCCTCGCCACCGGCGAGAAGCTGGAGGCGGGCATCTTCATCTCCTACGGCGCGGCGCCGGAGGTGGCCACCTTCGAGGACCACATCTTCGGGCAGATCAAGGTGTCCATCGCGGAGAAGATCAACGAGAGCGCCCGCGGAACCGCCCGCAACGCAGGCGTACGGGCGCGGGTGGACGCGCTGCTCGACGCGGAGCGGGCGCGGCTGCGGCGGCCGGGGCTGATCTGCCCGCTCCTCGTTTCGATCTCGCAGCCGCTCTCCATGCCGGTGCCTCCCGACACGGAGCTGGAGCTGAGAAGGGCGCTGGCGGAAGGCGACGTGGAGGGCGCCGAGGCGGCGGTGGCAGGCGCGGTGCGCGAGTTCGTGGGGCGGCTGGCGGGCCAGGACGCCTTCGACGACCGCGGCGACATCTACAACGGCGGCGTGGCGGTCTCCGAAGAGGCGCTGCGGGCGTACGTGGCCGCGCGCAAGCAGGACCTGATCTTCCTGCGCCGCGAGCTGGAGGTGGGCGCGCTCCATCCCGCCATCGGCGAGCGGTTCGTCTTTCCCGCGAGCACGCTGCGGATGGTGGCGGCGGTCTCGCCGTCCACCCATTCGCTGGAGGAGCTGTTCGTCTACGTAGGGCGCGCGCTCTTCCGCGGCTTCGAGCGGCAGAGCGGCCTCGGCATCTACGAGATGGTGGCGCGGGAGAACCCCTTCTTCCTGCTCCTCGCCGAGCACCACCTGCCCGGGTGGCTGGCCGCGCACGAGGCCGGCCGCGAGCCTGCCGCCGCCGGAGCGGCTGCGGCGCTGCTCGAGGAGCGGGGAACATGACCCAGGGGCCGGAAGAGAAGAAGATCGTGGAGCACTACCCGCCGGCTCCGGAGGAGCCGCCCCCGCCCACCTTCCGGCAGGCGCTGGTGGGGTACGGGACCATCATCCTCGCGCTGGTGGCGCTGGGAGTGCTGATCGGCGTCCTGATGAAGGTGCTGCGCTAGCGATCATTCGCGGAACGTCTGCGCCGAGGGCGAGGGGCAGCGGCGCGTCTCCACCGTGGAGCTCTCCTGCTCTCCGCCCGAGCGCAACGTCCAGCAGTCGCCCAGCCTCGAGCAGTAGCAGATCTCCACCGCGATCCGTCCGCGCGCGCGGTCGAACAGGTACGCGTCGCTCCCGGGTTGGCCGGGCTTGAGCTGGGCGCCTTCGGCGTCGAGCGGCGCCATGATGTCCACGCTCTCGCCGGCGCTTGCCCATGGCTTGCCCACCGCCCGGCCTGCAGCGGCGAGAGGGGCGGCGTTCGCGACGATGGCGCAGGCCGCCGGTTCGCGGCCCGCGGCGCGCAGGTGCCCGAGGGTCCTCGCCAGCGCGGCGGTCGCATTTTCCAGCGCCTGCGCCCGCGCGCGCGAGACCGTCCGCTCCGCCCCCGCAAGGTCCATCGGAGTTCTAGTCGTCGTCCACCCTGTCGATGCGGTAGCGCAGGGCAAACGCGCCCGCGCCGTCGCTCGGCGTCTCGTACGCCTGCTTGCGGGCGCCGAAGCGCGGCCAGGAGAAGGAGGCGCTGACCGTCCCCAGATCTTCGGCGACGGCGTTCAGGCAGGCGGTGGCTTTGGCGACGTCGAACCCGAATCGCGCCAGGTCGGCGCCGAGCGACTGGCCGAAGAGCGTATCGACGCAGTTGGAGCTGACGCCGTCGGCGCCGATGCGCAGCGCGTCCGCCTTGCCGAGGAAGAGATCGAAGGCGAGCGGCCGGGTCTGCGGGAAGAACGCGCCGGCGTCCGCCGGACCGACGTTCTCGAGGCCCGAGAGCGACCGCCAGTCGCCGTTGACCGACGCCTGCACCCGCCAGCCCGGCGCCTCGTGACCGGGAATGGCGCCGGCCTTGAGCGGATCGCGCACCACGACTCCCTCGATGGTGACGCGCACGTGCTGCAGCTCCGCGTGCTGCGGCTTCTGCCATCCGGCCACCACCGTCCCGGCAAAGCCGGTGGGGAGCGGCGTCCCGTGGGCCATCCGCACGGTGACCACGAGGTGCGGCACCGGGCCCGCGAGCACCGGCTCCACGGTGACCTCCGCGTCCACCGGCACCTGCCCGGGCAAGGAAGGCGTCGCGCGCCGGTCGATGCGCCACGAAGGCATCGACGATGGCCGCGGCCGCGGCGGAAGCGGGAGCTCGAAGGAGAAGTCGGAGTCGTTGACGTGCGCCGCCGGCCTGCTCAGGGGATAGCAGTTGGTGCCGAGCAGCTCGTTGATGGAGTTGCGGTGGGTGAGGACGCACTCGTCGCCGGCGGATCCGCCGAAGGCGCTGACGAAGACGTCGGCCCGCGCGGTGGCCTGCGCGCGCCGCTCGCCGTCTTCTCCTCCGAGCACGTCGCCGCGGATGGGCCGCAGCACGGCGGTGGCCTCGGGCGGATGCATCTCGCTGCGGTAGTTGAACACCGTCCCGTTGCAGGCCGCGCCGCCGCAGTCGAGCAGCGTCAGGCAGGGCCGCGCGCTGTTCGCGCAGGTGCCGGGCCGCGGATTGGGATGCCCGCAGTCGAAGATCCAGCGCCCGCGCGCCACGATGCGGTCGCCGGGGCTCGGCCACGCCCAGTCGGGCAGCGCGCCCGTCTCCCACTCCAGGTCGAAGAGGCCGTCGCCGTTGCCGGTGGCGAGGCGCCCTTCGTCCGCCGGGTCGAGCTGGACGAAGGTGTTCTGATCGTTCGACGTGTGCGTGATGGGAAAGTCCCCGCCCTTGTCGCCGTGGGAATCCACCACCGCGCCGTGGACGACCACCGGCTCGGAAGCGACGGAGCTGCCGCGCACCACCGGAGCCCACTCGGGGTCCACCAGGATCAGCTGGTCGAGCCCCTGCGCATCGATGGCCGGGGGAAAGCAGCCGCCGCCGTTGAACACCGAGGCGAGGTTGCTGTCGACGGCGCCCGGCACCGGCGCCTTCAAAGAGGCGCTCTCCTCTTCGCGTCCTCCTTCAGGGCGGAAGTCGCCGAAGGCCACCGACGGCGCGCTGGCGGGCCTCTCCAGCACAGGGTCCTTCGACTGCGGCGTGCAGGCCATCGCGCAGAGAACGGCAGCAAGTCGCGCGCAGAGGCGCGGTGCGTTTCCGGTCGCGGTCATCGATTGTCCCCTCGGGTGATTGCACGCAAACTCGACTCCGGCGGGTTGCCGAAGTCAAGACCTGCTCTCCGCCGTTGGTCGCGGTGGTTCAGCGCGCCGCCGTGGTGGGCGGCTTTCCCTTCTCGAGGATGAGCGTGGCGATGATCCGCACCGGCTTCTTGCTGTGGTTCTCACCCCAATGGATCGCGCCGGCGGGGACGAAGAACGACTCTCCGCGCTCGAGCGTGGACTGCTTGCCCTCGACGAAGAGCGTGAGCGTGCCCTCGTCCACGAACCCGAGCAGCTCGCCCGGATGCGTGTGCTTCGCTTCGGCGGCGCCGGGAGCCAGCTCCACCTGCGAGAGCACCGCCTCGTGGCCGGGGGCGCTGGTGAGCTCCTGCTTCGTCAGCATCTTCCGCTTGATCTCGCCCTTGTCCTGCGCGCGCACGCCTGACGCGGTGAATGCGAGCACGACGGCCAACGAAAGCATGTTCCGGCGATGCATGGGGTCCCTCCCGCCGGCGGCCCTGGAGGAGGCCGCCGAGGCAAGTCTCTTGCGCCAGCGGCTTCGCCGCCGTCAAGGCCCCGCGCGTCGCGCAGCCGGGTTCGCGGGTCAGCCGAGGAAGAGCCGGTAGGCGGGGTTCTGCGTCTCCTCCACGCATGGATAGCCGAGCTTTCCCAGAAACCGGTGGAATTCGCGCATCTCGCGCGCCGGCACCTGCATGCCCACCAGCACCCGTCCCCAGTCGGAGCCGTGGTTGCGGTAGTGGAAGAGGCTGATGTTCCAGTCGGTGCGCATGCGCTGGAGGAACTGCAGGAGCGCGCCGGGCCGCTCGGGAAACTCGAAGCGGTAGACCAGCTCGTCGCGCGCCAGGGCAGCGTGCCCGCCCACCAGGTGGCGCACGTGCAGCTTGGCCATCTCGTCGGCGGAGAGGTCCAGGGTGCGCAGCCCGTGGCGCTGCAGCGTGCGCACGATGCCGGCGGTCTCGTCCGCGCTCTGGATGCCCACCCCGACGAAGACCTGCGCCTCGTCGGCGGCGGAGATGCGGTAGTTGAATTCGGTGATGTTGCGCGGCCCGAGCAGCGCGCAGAAGCGGCGGAAGCTGCCCGGCCGCTCGGGAATGGTCACCGCCAGGAGCGCCTCGCGGCGCTCTCCCACCTCGGCGCGCTCGGCCACGAAGCGCAGCCGGTTGAAGTTCATGTTCGCGCCGCCGGGCACGGCCACCAGCGTCTCCCCTTCGAGCTGGTTCCGCTCCACGTAGGCCTTGAGGCCGGCCACGGAGAGGGCGCCGGCGGGTTCGAGGATGGAGCGCGTGTCCTCGAAGACGTCCTTGATGGCGGCGCAGGCCGCGTCGGTATCCACGAGGATGATGTCGTCCACGTAGCGGCGCGCGAGGTGGAACGTCTCCTTGCCCACCCGCTTCACCGCGACGCCGTCGGCGAAGAGGCCCACGGTGTGGAGCTTCACCCGCCGCCCCTGCTTGAGCGAGCGCGCCATGGCATCGGAGTCCACCGGCTGCACCCCCACCACGCGGATCTCCGGACGCAGCCGCTTCACGTACGCGGCGATGCCTGCGATCAGCCCGCCGCCTCCCACCGCCGCGAAGATGGCGCGGATGGGGCCGGGATGCTGGCGGAGGATCTCCATCGCGATGGTGCCCTGGCCGGCGATCACCTCGGGGTCGTCGTAGGGGTGCACGAAGGTCATCTTCCCGCGGCGCTCGAGCGCCTTCGCGTGCCGGTAGGCGTCGTCGTAGGAGTCGCCGGCCAGCACCACCTTCGCGCCGCGGGCCGCCACCGCGTCCACCTTGATGCGCGGCGTGGTGACCGGCATGACGATGGTGGCGCGGCACCCCAGCCGCTGCGCCGAGAGCGCGACGCCCTGGGCGTGGTTTCCCGCGGAGGCGGCGATGACCCCTCGCCTGAGCGCCGCCGCGGAGAGCCCGGCCATCTTGTTGTAGGCGCCGCGCAGCTTGAAGGAGAACACCGGCTGCAGGTCCTCGCGCTTGAGCAGCACGCGGTTGCGCAGCCGCGCGGAGAGGCCGGGGGCGACGTCCAGCCGCGACTCGACCGCCACGTCGTAGACGCGGGCGCGAAGGACCCGCTCGAGGTAGTCGCGCGGCGGCATCGGCCGACACCGTAGCAGACCTCTGCGCCCCGCAGGGCTCAGCGCGGCGTCTTGTCCGAGCGCAGGGCGACGAGGAAGCCGTTGGCGGCGCCCGGGGGAAAGAAGCTCTTCACCTCGAGGATCCGGTAGCGCAGCCCGGCTCTCGGGTGGTCGGCGAGCGCGGCGAGCAGGTCGAGCACGTCCTTTTGCTCGAAGACGTGGAAATGGATGTCGATGGCCTCGCCTCGCCGGACCGCGCCGTGATGCGCCTTGCGATGCTCTTCGCGAAAGGCGGGCGCGTCCGCGTCCTTCAGCTCGGGCTTGAACTGGCGCACGTCCACGCGGTCGAAGAACTCGTCGATGTGCGTGGCGTCGCTGGCGGTGGTGCCGCGCTCGAAGTCCTCGATGAGGTGCGCGATGGGCGTGCGCTCGCGGTCGCAATCGAAGGTGAGCCGCCGGTCGGGGACGATCATGTAGATGATCCCGCCGGGCTTGACCGCGCGGTACCACTCGACGATGGCGCCTCCGGGATCGGGCAGGTGCTCGAGCACGTGCGACGAGGCCACGTAATCGAGCGAGCTGTCGCGGAACGGCAGCCGCGAAGCCTCGGCGAGCACGTCCGCGCGGCATCTGCTTCCCGCGAACTCCTTCGCGCGGTCCACGTAGAAGGGGCGGATGCCGGGGATGGGGTGCTCGTGGGCCCCGATCTCGATGCCCCGCCCGGACAGCGCCGGCGGCCAGACCGCCCGCGCCGGGATGCGGCGATGGACCTTGATCACCGCCGAGCGGACCCAGCGCCTGAGCTGCGTCATCGCGCCGTCAGAAGACCATTGGCTGCGCGTCCGCCGGCAGCGGGCTCTCGTACGGCTTGCCCTTGGTCGCCTTGGCGAACTCGGCCTTGGCCGCGGCCACCGTCGCGGGCTGCTCGAGGAGGTCCACGAGCGACGCGGCCAGGACCTTGGAAGCCACGCTCATCCCCTTGAGCCCCACCGGATGCACCGAGCAGCTCGTCGTGGCCCAGTGGTGCGAGGCGGTCCCCAGCGGCCGCGTCGCCACGCCCAGCTCCGCCAGCGGCGCCGCCGCGCTCACCTCGCCGATGTCGGAGGACGCGGTGGCGCCGTGGACTCCGTAAGGCGTGACCTCGGCGGAGAGCCCTGCCTCCGGCACGCCCACCTCCTTCTGCAGCGCGCGGGCGAAGCTCTC
>DATDMU010000089.1:0-6289 GCA_036518615.1 Myxococcales bacterium | reverse complement strand
CGAGGCGGAGATGCTCAAGACCAAGAACTTCGGCCGCAAGTCGCTGAAGGAGATCAAGGAGATCCTCGCCGAGATGGGGCTCTCCCTGGGCATGAAGCTGGAGAACTGGCCGCCCAAGCCGCCCACCGCGGTGGCGCCCGCGCTGAAGCAGTAAGGCCGACGACGAACCGACGGAGTCTCAACCATGTCCCGCCACGCCAATACCGGCCGCAAGCTCAGCCGGAACACCAGCCACCGCAAGGCCCTGCTCGACAACCTCGTGCGCGCCGTGATCCTCGAAGAGAGCATCCGGACCACCACGCCCAAGGCCAAGGAGACGCGCAGGCTGGTGGAGCGCCTCATCACCAAGGCGCGCGCGAACACGCTGGCGGCGCGGCGGGTGGTGCACAAGACGGTGCGCGACCAGGCCGCGCTCGCCAAGCTGTTCGAGACCATCGGTCCGCGCTTCAAGGAGCGGCCGGGCGGCTACACCCGCCTCGTCCACACCAAGAACCGGGTGGGCGACAACGCGCCCATGTCCATCCTCGAGCTGGTGGAGAAGTCGGAGAAGACCGAGCCGGAGAAGAAGCCTTCGCCGGAGAAGAAGGCCGAGGCGAAGGAGAGCGGCGAGCAGGGCGCGGGCGAGAAGAAGCCGGCCAGGCAGAAGAAGGCGAAGAAGGAAGAGGGCGAGAAGGCGGAGTAGCCGCGGGTCAGCTCCGCAGCCGCTCGCGGATGCGGGCGATCAGATCCTGGTTCTCGAACGGCTTGCGGATGAACTCCTCCGCGCCCGCGGCCAGCGCGCGCTCCACCACGTCCTTGCCGGGCCGCGCCGAGACCACGAAGACCGGCACGTCGCGCGTGCGCGGGTCCTTCTTCAGCTCCCTGCAGAGGTCCAGGCCGTCGCGGTCGGGCATGGCGATGTCCAGGAGCACGAGGCTGGGCAGCACGTGGTCGAGCTTCTCCAGCGCGGCGGCGGCGCTGGTGGCCACCGTGGACTCGATGCCCTCCAGCTCCAGGAGCGTTGCGAGAAAGGTGACGATCTCCGCGTCGTCGTCCACCACCAGGACCCGCTGCCGCAGGGCCTGCTCGGTGGCAGCGGTCATTCGGCGAGCTCCGCTTCGTAGCGGCCGCTCTCGGTCGCGATGGTCAGCGCCCTGGGAGCGATGTTGCGCGGCGCCCAGGTCGGCTTGCCTGCGTGGTCGCGCACCGCGAACCTGGTGACCGGCAGCATCACGTGGCCGCCCGCGGGCACCTGCTCGGCGTGGAAGTCGTAGATGCCGTTGAGGGTGAGGGTGACGTCGCGCCACGGCTTGCGCGAATCGTTGCGCACGAAGATCTGCGTCATCGCGGGCAGCTCCACGCGCTGCACGCGCACGTAGGCGCCGAGCGCGTTGGAGGTGTAGAGCTGGCCTGCCAGGGTGGCAATGGCGATGGCGCCGTAGCCGCCGAGGGTGTACGCGCGCCAGCGCGAGTGCTCGGGCCGGGCGCGGAAGTCGGCCAGCGCGGTCTCGCCGCGGGTCGCCACCTCGCCGAAGATCCGCGAGGTGACCGAAACCAGCGCGCCGGCTACTTGCGACAGCGCGCCGCCTGTCGCGCCACTCCGCTTCCGCGGGGCACTTGCGGGCGCGCCGGCTGGGACCTTCTGCGCCGTGGCCTGACTCACGTGCCCATCGTACCTGACCGCAGCGGCATGGCAAAGGGCAGGCGGCCCTTGGTCGCGGACTGCGGCCGCGCTTCAAGTCAGCAAATTGCCATGCAAAAGCGCCAACGCATCGCGTCAGCCGCGGCGTGCGCACCGGGTCGCAGCGCCGGCCGTTCGCCTATCGCCAGGCGGTGCGCTGGAACCCCGGATCCCCGGCCCAGCGCAAGAACGCGGGATCGTTCTGCATCTGCCGAAGCGATCCCTCGGTCGCGTCGCGCGCGGCCTTGTCGAGTGCCTCTCCCTTGAGGCCCTGTTCGGCAAGGTGGGCGCGCGCATCCGGGCCTACCCGCCGGGCCGCCTCCGCCAGGGCTTCCGCCGCGCCCGAGCCCTCGCCGCGCGCCGCGAGAACGCGGGCGCGCCCGTAATAGCCTTCGGGCGACTGCGGCGAGACCTGGACGAGCCGTTCGAAGGTGGCCGCGGCCTCGGGAAGCTGGCCATCGCCCAAGAGCGCCACGCCGTATTGGTACAGCGCGGGCACGTTGTCGGACTTGAGGTGGACCGCGCGCTCGTAGTCGGCGAGCGCCGCCTTCCTGTCGCCTGCGCGCGCCGCCAGGTTTCCGCGCGAGAGCAGGAGGAAGAGGTTGGTGGGCGCGCCCTGCAGGGCCGTGTCCAGCTCCTTGCGCGCGCCGGCCAGGTCGCCCTTGTCGCCCAGGATGCGCGCGGCCCCGATGCGCGCCGTCACCGAACCGGGATCGACCCCGGCCGCGTCCCGGTAGGCGAGGAGCGCCTCGTCCTTGCGGCCGAGGTCGTACAGCGTGTCGCCGAGCCGCTCGCGCGGGTGCGCGCTGCGCGGCGAGAGCCTGGCCGCCTCGCGGTACTCGGCCACCGCCTCCTCGCGGTGCCCGTTGTTCACCAGCACGTTGCCTCGGGCGAGGTGCGGCGCCGCCGAGTCGGTGTTGCAGCCGGCGCCGGCGAGCAGGAGGACGAGAACTGCGAGCTTCATGGCGGCGAAGGATAATCGAGAAGAGGGAGACGAAAAAGGAGCGTTTTCACGCCGGCGGAAGTTGCAGGACGAAGGCCGCCCCGGGGCCGCCGTCGCGCAGGGTGAGCTTGCCGCCGTGCGCCTCGGCGATCTCCCGCGAGGTGGAGAGGCCGAGGCCGTTGCCGCCCGGGCGCGTGGTGACGAAGCGCTGGAAGATGCGGGCGCGATCTTCCGGCGCGACGCCCGGTCCGTCGTCGGCGACGACCACTTCGGCGCGGCCGTCGGCGGCCCGGGCGGTGCTGACGACGATGCGGGTGCGGGCGAAGTCGAGCGCGTTGAGCAAGAGATTCAAGAGGAGCTGGCGGATGGCGAACGGGTCGGCGTCCACCCTGGGCGGCTCGCCGCCCACCTGCTCCACCACCAGCTCCTTCATCCGCGCCATCGGCTTGACCATCAAGAGCGCGTCGTTGACCAGCTCGTTCACGTCCTGCGGCCTGCGCGGCACCTTCTCGCCGCTGGCGTAGCTGAGGAAGCTCTGCAGCTGCGCCACCGTCCTTCGCGTCTCGTTTTCCAGCTCCTTGAGGTGGCGCGACACTTTGGGATCGGCCTGCGCCCGCTCCGCGGCGGTGCGCGCCAGCTCGGTGAATCCCAGCACGACCGTCAGCGCATTCTTCATCTCGTGGGCGAAGCCCGCGGTGAGAAGGCCCACCGTGCTGGTGCGCTGCGCGCGCTCCAGCGCCACCGAGATCTCGCTCAGCCGCCGCTGCAGGGTCCACGCCGAGGCGACGCCTCCGGCGGCGAGGACGAGGACCGCGAGGTAGAGCAGGGCGCCGACGTTCCATCCCTTCCACAGCGAGACCACCAGGGCGATGGTGGCGAGCAGGAAGACGACGGGTCCCCAGTAGAGGGCGGCGACGGCGATCTTCCGCGCCCGCAGCGCGGCGAGAATTCCCGGGGAGGGCCGGTGCCTCTGCACCGCGGCCATATAGCAGAAGTGGAATGCGGCGCGCGCGCGATCCATCATGTGCCCATGGCTGTGTCCGGGCGGCGGGTGCTCCTCTGCGTGGGCGGCGGAATCGCCGCGTACAAGTCCTGCGAGCTCGCGCGGCTGCTGGTCAAGGCAGGCGCGCAGGTCCGGGTCGCCCTCACGCCCGCGGCGCAGCGTTTCGTCAGCGCGCTCACCTTCCAGGCGCTGACGGGAAGCGCCGTCGCCTCCGACCTCTTCTCCGCGGAGCTGGAGCTCGCGGCGGGCCACATCGCGCTCGCCGACTGGGCGGAGCTCGCGGTGGTCGCCCCCGCGACGGCGAACCTGCTCGCGCGCCTGCGGGCCGGGCAGGCGGACGATGCCGCGGCCGCCGCCCTGACCGCGATCGACCCTCGCCGCTGGCTGCTCGCGCCGGCGATGAACGAGAAGATGTGGGCGAGCCCGGCGGTGGCCGAGAACATGCGCGTGCTCCGCGAGCGCGGCGCGCGTGTGGTGGGCCCCGAGGTGGGCGAGATGGCCGAGCGCAGCCACGTGGGTCCGGGCCGGATGTCCGAGCCCGCCGCCATCTTCGCAGCCGTCGACGCGGCCTTCGCGCCGCGCGATCTGGAAGGCGTCGCGGTGCTGGTCACCGCCGGCCCGACCCGCGAGATGCTGGACCCGGTGCGCTTCCTCTCCAATCCTTCGTCGGGCCGCATGGGATACGCGCTCGCGGAGGCCGCGCGCGATCGGGGAGCGCAGGTCACGCTGATCTCCGGTCCGGTGGAGCTGCCCGCCCCTGCCGGCGTCCCGCTCGTGCGCGTGGTTTCCGCCGACGATCTGGCGAGGGCGGTGGACGAGCGCCTCGATGGCGCGCGCGTGCTGGTCATGGCGGCGGCGGTCTCCGATCAGCGGCCGAAGAGCCGCGCCGCGCAGAAGGTGAAGAAGCAGCCCGGCGAAGAGACGCTGACCCTGGTGCGCACTCCAGACGTGCTCGCCGGCGTGGCCGCGCGCGCGCGGCGCCCCCTGCTGGTGGGCTTCGCCGCGGAGAGCGAGAACGTGGAAGAGAACGCGCGCGAGAAGCTGAAGCGCAAGGGGCTGGACCTGATCGTCGCCAACGACGTGGCCGACGCCTTCGGCAAGGACACCAATCGCGTGCTGGTGCTGGGCAAGGACGGCGCGCGCAGCGAGCTTTCCGGCAGCAAGCTCTCGCTCGCGCACGCCATCTGGAACATGGTCCGCGACCGCCTGTCCGGTTAGACTGCGCCCATGCGCGAGGTGATCGGCGAGCTGCGTGCCTGGGTCGCGTGGGCGCAGGAGAGCGGGCTCTCCAACCTGGCGCAGGGCGCAGCCGCGCCGCAGCAAGAGCCGCAGGAGACTCCGCTGAAACTCGACCTCCTCGACCAGGTGCGCGAAGAGCTCGGCGAGTGCACGCGCTGCAAGCTGCACAAGGGCCGCAAGAACATCGTCTTCGGCGTGGGGAACCCGCGCGCGCGGCTCATGTTCGTGGGCGAGGGGCCCGGCGAGGACGAGGACATCCAGGGCTTTCCCTTCGTGGGCAAGGCGGGGCAGCTGCTCACCAGGATGATCGAGGCCATGGGCCTGCGCCGCGACGACGTCTACATCTGCAACACGGTGAAGTGCCGGCCGCCCAACAACCGCAACCCCGAGCCCGACGAGCTCCTCGCCTGCGAGCCGTTCCTCAAGGGACAGCTCGCGGCGGTGAAGCCGGAAGTCGTCGTCACCCTGGGCAAGTTCGCCGCCCAGGCGCTCTTGCGCGACCAGACGCCGATCACGCGCCTGCGCGGGCAATGGCGTCAGTACGAGGGCATTCCGGTGATGCCCACGTTCCATCCCGCGTATCTGCTCAGGAGCCCGGGCGAGAAGGGCAAGGTCTGGGACGACCTCAAGCAGGTGATGAAGAAGCTCGATCTGCCTCTGCCGAAAGGAGGCGCATCGTGATCGCCGCGCTCGCTGCCGCATTCGTCGCCTATGCCGAGCTGACCGGCTCGGTCGATCCGGGCTCGGGCAATTTCCTCGTCGAGGCCATCCACGACGCCGAGACGAAGGGCGCGGAAGCGCTGGTGGTCCGCATCGATACGCCGGGCGGCCTGCTCTCCACCACCCGCGACGTGGTGCAGGCGGAGCTCTCCGCGAAGGTGCCCATCGTCTTCTGGGTGGGGCCGCCCGGAGCGCGGGCCGGCTCGGCGGGCGTGTTCCTCACCCTCGCCGCGCACGTGGCCGCGATGGCGCCCTCCTCGAACATCGGCGCGGCGCATCCGGTGGGAATCGGCGGCCTCGGCGGCGGCGAGGGCGACAAGAAGCCGCAGCAGGACACGATGGAGAAGAAGCTGGAGAACGACACCGCCGCGTTCGTGAAGGGAATCGCCGAGCGTCGCTCGCGCAACGTGGAGTGGGCGGAGAAGGCGGTCCGCGACAGCGAGAGCATCACCGCCTCGAAGGCGCTGGAGCTGAAGGTGGTGGATCTCATCGCCGAGGACGTTCCCGAGCTGTTGCGCAAGATCGACGGGCGCAAGGTCGACCTGGGAGGCGGCGAGCGGCGCACGCTGCAGACCGCCAGCGCGGAGATCCGCGAGGTGCGCTGGGCGGTCAAGGACCAGGTCCTGCACGGCCTCGCCAACCCCGAGGTGGCCTACCTCATCGCCATGCTCGGCGTGCTCGGGGTGATGCTGGAGATGTTCCACCCCGGCACCATCGTGCCCGG